>NZ_JBEZEX010000032.1:0-71718 GCF_040649115.1 Micromonospora sp. NPDC049049
CCCCATCTGCCCGCCGCCCGCCGCCCGCCGCCCGCCGCCCGCCGCCCGCCGCCCGCCGCCCGCCGCCCGCCGGGAACCGGCTGTCGGTTCGGCTGTCGGCAAAACCCACTGCCGCTGGTAGGTGTGGGTGCGCGAGGATGAGCCACCCCTTCCGACAGGAGCGCCGATGGCGACCGACCTGACCGCGCCGCGTACCGTCGCCCGACCCGACGTCGCGTCGATTCAGCGGCGTACCCTGCGGCTGCTCTTCACCACCCAGATCATCGGCGGGATCGGCGTGACCATCGGCATCGCCGTGGGCGCGCTGCTCGCGGCACGGATCGCCGGGACCGCGGTGGCCGGTGTCGCGCAGAGCGCCGGGGTGGTCGGTGCTGCGCTGCTCGCCGTCCCGGTCACCCGGATCATGGCGCGGCACGGCCGCCGGCCGGGCCTGGTGCTGGCGTACGCGATCGGCGCCGTCGGTGGTCTGCTGGTGGTGCTGGCCGCGGCCACCCGCTGGGTGCCGCTGCTCTTCCTCGGCATGCTGCTCTTCGGCGGGGGCACCGCGGCGAACCTCCAGGCCCGCTACACGGCCGTGGACCTCGCCGAGCCGGTCCGCCGAGGGCGGCAGCTCTCCCTGATCGTCTGGGCCACCACCATCGGTGCGGTGGCCGCGCCGAACTTCGCCGCGCTGGCCGACCGCGTCACCACCGGCTGGGGGTTGCCCCCGTTGGCCGGCCCGTTCGCGTTCAGCGCGGCCGCGTTCGTGTTGGCTGCCGTCGTACTCCTCGGGTTGCTCCGGCCCGACCCGCTGCTCACGGCGCGGCGGCTCGCGGCGGCCGACGCACCGGCCGCCGATCTGCCGCCGGCCGCCGACGCGACGGCGACCGCTGTGGCGGCCGAGGCGCCGGCGGCGGGTGGCGACGCGACGCCGGCCGCCGCGCCGGTCAAGGTGCGCGTGCCGCGCGGCGCCGGGATGCGTGCGGCCTGGTCGGTGGTACGCGGACAGCCCGCCGCCCGACTCGGCATCGCCGCCGTGGCGGTGGGTCACCTGGTGATGGTGGCGGTGATGGCGATGACTCCGGTCCGGCTCGGTGAGTCGCACGCCGACGCCGACGTGTTGCGGCTGGTCGGCATCGTGCTGAGCCTGCACATCGCCGGCATGTACGCGTTCTCCCCGGTGGTGGGTTGGCTCACCGACCGGCTCGGTCGACGGGCGGTGATCCTCGGTGGGGTCGGCCTGCTGCTGGCCGCCTGCGCGGTCGCCGGCACCGCCGGGCACCACACGCCTCGGCTCTCGGTCGGTCTGGTTCTGCTCGGGTTGGGCTGGTCGGGGACGATGGTGGCCGGCTCGACCCTGCTGTCCGAGTCGGTGGCGGCTGCCGTGCGGCCGAGCGTCCAGGGGCTGTCCGACCTGATCATGGGGTTGGCCGGGGCCGGGGCTGCCGTGGTCAGCGGGTTTGTCATGCAGTTCGCCGGTTATCCCGTGCTCACCCTGCTCGCGGCGGTCGCGGCGGCGCCCCTGGTGGCGCTAGCGTTGCGCCCGGTGCCGACCGGGGCACCGGACGAGGAGGGCTGATCACTGTGCGGCTGACCGACTTCTGGACGCGGCTGGACGAGGCGTTCGGGCCCGGCTACGCGGCCAGCATCGCCCGCGATCAGGTGCTGTCCCAGCTCGGCGGGCGGACCATCGAGCAGGCCCTGGCATCGGGGGAGCAGACGCACGTGGTGTGGCGGGCGGTTTGTGCCGCGTACCCCGACCGCGTGCCCGCGCGACTACGCTGAGCAGCCTTTTTGCCGGTTCCGCGTGTCGCTTGTCGAGTCGTACACCTGTTCGGCTATTGTCCACAGCGGGGTGCTCGTCCACAGCTCGCGGCCCGTCGGCTGGTTTTCTGTCGGACCTAGCGCCTAGCGTGTCCGCGTGACGCGAAGCTCAGCAAAGACGCCGGCGAAGGCAGGGGTGGCAACCATGGCAGCAGGGCCTGACCGGGAGAAGGCACTCGACCTTGCTCTCGCTCAGATTGACAAGCAATTTGGCAAGGGCTCGGTGATGCGGTTGGGTGATCGGCCGGTCATCCAGACCGCGATCATTCCGACCGGCTCCATCGCGCTCGATGTGGCCCTCGGCATTGGCGGCCTGCCCCGTGGCCGGGTGGTCGAGATCTACGGTCCCGAGTCCAGCGGTAAGACCACTGTGGCACTGCACGCGGTGGCCAACGCCCAGCGCAACGGCGGCATCGCCGCCTTCATCGACGCCGAGCACGCGCTCGACCCGGAGTACGCGAAGGCCCTCGGCGTCGACACCGACGCGATGCTGGTCTCCCAGCCGGACACCGGCGAGCAGGCGCTGGAGATCGCGGACATGCTGATCCGCTCCGGCGCTCTGGACATCATCGTGATCGACTCGGTGGCGGCCCTGGTGCCACGCGCCGAGATCGAGGGCGAGATGGGCGACAGCCACGTGGGCCTCCAGGCCCGGCTGATGAGCCAGGCGCTCCGGAAGATCACCGGTGTTCTCAGCAACACCGGCACCACGGCGATCTTCATCAACCAGCTGCGGGAAAAGATCGGTGTCATGTTCGGCAGCCCGGAGACCACCACCGGTGGTCGGGCGCTGAAGTTCTACGCCTCGGTCCGGCTCGACGTGCGACGCATCGAGAGCCTCAAGGACGGCACCGACGTGGTCGGTAACCGCACCCGGGTCAAGGTCGTGAAGAACAAGGTCGCCGCGCCGTTCAAGCAGGCCGAGTTCGACATCATGTACGGCAAGGGCATCTCGCGTGAGGGCTCGCTGATCGACGTCGGCGTGGAGCAGGCGATCATCCGCAAGTCCGGAGCGTGGTACACGTACGACGGCGACCAGCTCGGCCAGGGCAAGGAGAAGGCCCGGGAGTTCCTGAAGGAAAACCCGGACGTGGCCGCCGAGATCGAGAAGAAGATCCTGGAGAAGCTCGGCGTCGGGGTCGGCGCGGGTGACGCCGCCGGTGGCCCGGAGCTGCCGCCGGTCGACTTCTGACCGGTCGCTGACCCATGGCAGGACGACGCGCTCGTACGGGGCGGGGCTGGGATGCCAGTCCGCCTCGTACGGGCGACGCCACCGATGCACCCCGCCCTCGCCGAGGCCGCCGGGGTCGGTCCGAGGAGGCCGACTCCGTCGAGTCTCCGGCCCCTCCCCGCGACGAGTCCGAGGTGGCCCGCGAGATCTGTCTGCGCCAGCTTGCCGTCCGGCCCCGCACCCGGGCCGAGCTGGCCGGGGCGTTGGCGAAGCGGGGCATCTCCGAGGAGGTCTCGGCCGAGGTGCTCGACCGGTATGACGAGGTCGGCATCATCGACGACGCCGCGTTCGCCCGGGCCTGGGTGTCCAGCCGGCACAACGGCCGCGGCCTCGCTCGCCGGGCACTCGCCAACGAGCTGCGCCGCAAGGGCGTGGACGGCGAGGTGGCCACCGAGGCGCTGGGTGAGCTGGACGAGGAGACCGAGGCGGACACCGCCCGTGGTCTGGTGGAGCGCAAGCTGCGCACCGCCCGAGGCGAGCCGGACGCGGTCTTCCGCCGGCTGGTGGGCATGCTGGCCCGCAAGGGTTACCCACCCGGTGTGGCCATCCGGGCGGTGAAGGACGCGCTCGCCGCGCAGAGCGCCGAGGCGGCCGAGTTTGCCGAGCAGATCGACGCCGACGCTCTCGCCGACGCCGAGGGTGAGTTGGAGCGCGACAACCGTCTGGTCGAGTGAGCGGTCCGCTGCGACTCCCGATGGAGGTGCGGGCCCGATGTTGAAGGCATGTCTGAACGGCGGGCACGGCCGGGAGGCCCATCCGGCCGTGCCGCTGACGGCGGCGGAGCTGGCCGCCGACGCGGCCCGTTGCGCGGCGCTCGGCGTGGCGGCCGTCCATGTCCATCCCCGGGACGAGGCCGGTGCCGAGTCGCTGCGGCCGGCGGTGATCGCCGACGCGCTGACCGCGATCCGTGCCGCTCGGCCGGGGCTGCCGGTCGGGGTGAGCACCGGCGCCTGGATCTCGCCGGATCCGGCTGCCCGCGTGGCCGCCGTCCGGGCCTGGCCGGTGCTGCCCGACTTCGCCTCGGTCAACGCGCACGAGCCCGGTGCCGAGGCGGTCGCGGCTGCCCTGCACGAGCGTGGTGTGCTCGTCGAGGCAGGGCTGTGGACGCTCGACGCGGTCGCGGCGTACCGGCGGTGGCGGGTGCCGGCCGGGCGGGTTCTGGTCGAGTGCATGGCCGAGGACGTGGCTGTCGCGTTGGCCGACGCCTCCCGGATTCTCGCCGCGCTGCCGGCGGGCGCGCCGTCGGTGCTGCTGCACGGCGAGGGTCCGGCGACCTGGCCGGTCCTCGCCGAGGCGGTGCGCCGGGGTCTGGACACCCGAATCGGGCTCGAGGACACCCTGTGCCTGCCGGACGGCTCACCCGCCGGGGGCAACGCGGCACTGGTCGTCGCGGCGGTGGCGGTCGGAGCCGACTGACGTCTGGTGAGACGGTTCCGTCACACCTCGCTTGTCGTCGGCCGCGTCTGACAGTCGGCTGGACGGCGCTGAGCAGGCTCGACACGTCAAGGCCTCGGCAGCCTCGCGGAGTTTGTCCCCTCCTGTCCGCCGAGATATCAGCGCGCGGTGACGGTTCAACTTCTCTCCGTTCGGGGGGTTTGATCATGAGTCCTTGACCAGAACACCCCCGGAGACCTAGCCTCGCCATACAGGCTCACATTGCCCGACCAGCGCAGGCTAAGCGCACAACATAGATCGCGTAACAGAACAGCATCACTTTGGCCGACTCCGCGGCCTTTGGCGGCAGTTCCGGACAGGCCGGTCCGGAACGCTGCGACAACTGCACCCGGCCGCCGACGCTGCCCCATGGGCACCGCCGGCGGAGAAAGCTACCCACGGCCAGCCGCTCCGGTCGGGCGTCCACAGCCGCAGGAGTGTGCCCCCGGCACGGTCGCTGCGGTCTCGACGTTAGGGGAGGCGGCCATGGCGGGGCGGCGGCACAGGTTCAGCGGTAGACCCGACGGGGTCCCGGCATGAACGCGTTCGACGTCGTGCTCCTCGCGGCCGTCCTCGTCCTCGCGGTGGTGGTGATCGGGGCCGTGCTGGTCGGCATCCGGACACTGCGCCGGATGGGCGCCGCGCCGGCACCGGAGGATCCCGCCTTCATCGCCGAGAAGGACCGCCAGGAGCAGTCCCTGGCTGCCCTACGGACCGCGGCCGACGAGGCGAACAGCACGATCGACGTGGCGAAGTCAGCGGCCGCGGCGGCCCGTACCGAGGCGGCGGCGGCGAAGGCCGAGGCGAAGGCGGCCCGCGCCGAGGCACGGCGGGTCCTCGACGACGCCCGGGCCGAGGCGGACACCGTTCTGGAGCGCGCCCACAAGCAGGCCGAGGCGGACGCCGAACAGTTGCGGACGGCAGCCCGGCGCAGCGGCGAGCGGGAGGTCGCCGTACTCGCCGCCACCACCCGCGAGCAGGCCGCCGAGGTGGAACGTCGGGCAGCTCGGATGGACGAGCGGGAGCGGATGCACACCGAGGAGGTGGAGCGGTTCGCCGAGCGGGAGCGGCAGCTCACCGCCGCGAAAGCCGCCCTCGCCGCCCGGGAGGCCGCGCTCGCCCAGCGCGAGGCCGAGCTGGCCGAGTCGGAGGAGCTGCGCCGCCGGGAGCTGGAGCGGGTCGCCGGGCTCACCGCCGACTCCGCGCGTCTGGAGCTGGTCGACGCCATCGAGACGTCTGCCAAGCGGGAAGCGGCGCTGCTCGTGCGGGACATCGAGTCCGACGCGCGCAACACGGCCGAGCAGCGCGCCAGACACATCGTGGTGGACGCGATCCAGCGGGTTGCCAGCGAGCAGACCGCGGAGAGCGTGGTCAGCGTCCTGCACCTCCCCGGTGACGAGATGAAGGGGCGGATCATCGGCCGGGAAGGGCGCAACATCCGCGCCTTCGAGTCGGTGACCGGCGTCAACCTGATCATCGACGACACCCCCGAGGCGGTGCTGCTCTCCTGCTTCGACCCGGTTCGTCGGGAGGTGGGTCGGGTGACCCTGGAGAAGCTGGTCCTGGACGGGCGCATCCACCCGCACCGGATCGAGGAGGTCTACGACCTGGCCCGGCAGGAGGTGGAGCAGCTCTGCCTCCGGGCCGCCGAGGACGCCCTCGTCGAAGTCGGCATCACCGAGATCCACCCGGAGCTGGTGACGCTGCTCGGTCGGCTGCGTTACCGCACCTCGTACGGGCAGAACGTGCTCAAGCACCTGGTCGAGACCGCCCACATCGCCGGCATCATGGCCGCCGAGCTGCGGTTGGACGTGCCGATCATCAAACGGTCCGCGTTCCTGCACGACATCGGCAAGGCGCTCACCCACGAGGTGGAGGGCAGCCACGCCATCATCGGCGCGGACCTGGCCCGCAAGTACGGCGAGCACGAGGACGTGGTGCACGCCATCGAGGCGCACCACAACGAGGTGCCCCCGCAGACCATCGAGGCCGTGCTCACCCAGGCTTCCGACGCCTGCTCGGGTGGTCGGCCGGGCGCGCGCCGGGAAAGCCTGGAGGCGTACGTCAAGCGGCTGGAGCGGATCGAGGAGATCGCGGCCGGCAAGCTCGGCGTGGACAGGGTCTTCGCCATGCAAGCCGGCCGCGAGATCCGGGTGATGGTCAAGCCGGACGACGTGGACGACATCGGGGCGGCGGTGCTGGCCCGCGACGTGGCCAAGCAGATCGAGGAGGAGCTGACCTACCCGGGTCAGATCCGGGTCACAGTGGTCCGCGAGTCCCGGGTCACCGAGATCGCCCGCTGAGTCGGCCCGGCAGCGCTCGCCGAGCGGATACCGACAGACGACCGAAGGCCGCCCCGAACTGCTCGGGGCGGCCTTCGGGCCTTCTGGTCGGTGTGACGTGGCTCAGACGCCCCCGCCGCCTCCGCCCGCACCCTCGGCCTGGGACATCAGGGCCGCCGGCGGCGGGTTCTGCGCCGGGGTGCCCGCGGTCTTGCGGCCCCGGGCGAGCCGCCTTTGGACGTACTGAGCGAGCTTCGACAGCGAGTAGTTCACCACGATGAAGAGCGCGGCGATCACGACGTAGACCTGGATCGGGTTGCCCAGCACGCCGATGATCTGTTTGCCGATGTTCAGCGTCTCCTCGTAGCTGATGATGAACCCCAGCGAGGTGTCCTTGAGCACCACGACAAGCTGGCTGATCAGTGCCGGCAGCATGATCCGGAAGGCCTGAGGCAGCAGGATCATCCGGGTGGTCTGGGTCGGGGAGAGCCCGATGGCGGCAGCGGCCTCCGCCTGGCCGCCCGGCAGCCCCTCCATGCCGGAGCGGAGGATCTCGCCGATCACCACCGAGTTGTAGATGGTGAGGCCGATGACCAGGTACCAGAGGTTGTCGAAGTACAGGCCGAACTCGGGGAAGCCGCGGGCCACGAAGAAGATGGTGAGCACGACGGGCAGGCCGCGGAACACCTCGACGCAGACGCGGGTGATCGCCGACAGCACCGCGCTCAGCCCGCGCAGCAGGTACGCCAGCGGCGTCGCCGCGCCGACGAACCGCCGTCGGGTCAGGCTCTTGAGCTGGATCCGCAGGACGGCGAGCAGCGTTCCGACCACCAGCGAAGCCACGATGGCCAGCGCCGCCGCGAACAGGGTGTTCTTGAAGCCGAGGCCGATCCGATCCCAGACCTGGGAGAAGTTCTCGTTGGAGGGATCGACAAGCGGCCCCCACAACTCCAGCGAGAACTGGCCCTTGTCCTCCAGTGGCCGGTAGATCAGGAAGTACGCCCCGATCAGCAGGACCACGCTGGCGACCAGGCTGCTGATGAGGGTGATCCGCCGCTGGCGGGGGCCGGGAACGTCGTACAGGACGCTGGTCTGCCGGGTCATCGTGCCACCGCCTGTCGCTTCTCCAGCCGGTCCAGCAGGGCGCCGAGCGGCACTGTCATGATCAGATATCCGATCGAGATGCCGATGGCGACGGGGATGAAGGCGTAGCCCTCGGCCGAGGTGAGTTGATCGGCGCTCTGCGACAAATCACCGACCACCCCGAAGAAGCCGACCAGCGCCGAGTTCTTGATCATCGCAATGATCACGGAGCCGAGCGGCACCACGGAGGCCTTCCAGGACTGCGGCAGAACCACGTGCCGCAGGTTCTGGCCGAAGGTCAACCCGATTGAGCGGGCGGCCTCCGCCTGTCCGGGTGGGACCGCGTTCACCCCCGAGCGCAGCGCCTCGCAGACGAACGCGGCGGTGTACAGCACGAGGGCGATCAGCGCGAACCGAAAGTACGGAAGATCGGTGCCGAGGCGGGTGAACAGCGAGTCGAGCACCGGGACGCGGAGGAAGTCCGCGTTGGAGCCGAGCGCCGGCAGGCCGAACGCGGCGAAGAACATCACCACGGTCAGCGGCATGTTGCGGAAGACGTTCACGTAGCCGGTGCCGAGCGCGCGGAGAGGCGGCACCGGTGAGATGCGCAGCACCGCCACGATGGCGCCCAGGACGAGGGCGCCGATCGCGGCGAGGACGCAGATCTGGAGGGTGAGCCAGAAACCACCCGCAAAGACGTCGAACTTGTCGATGAGCACGTTCACGGGTCGGCGTTCCTCCCCACCCTCCAGATCGAAGGATCAGATCAGTAGCGGTTGATGGTCGGCGGCGTGCCCAGCGTGGCGCCGAACTTGCCGGCGGTCTCGTCCCAGGCGCTCTTCCAGCGACCGTCCGTGAAGATCTTCTCGAGCAGGTCGTTGATGAAGGTACGGAAGGCCGTGTCGTCCTTCTTGACACCGATGCCGTACGGCTCCTTGGTGAAGTTGTCGGTAGCCATCTTGAACGACGCCTCGTCCTTGGCGATGTAGCCGAGCAGGATCACGTTGTCAGTGGTGACCGCGTCTACCTGCTTGCCCTTGAGCGCGTCCCGGCACTTGTCGTACGTGTCGAAGAGCACCAGCTGGCTGCCGACGTCCTTGACGTGCTTCTTGATCTCCTCGGCCGGCGTGGAGCCAGTGACCGAGCAGACCTTCTTGCTGCCGTCCTTGAACGAGTCCGGCCCGGTGATCGCCGCGTCGTCCTTGCGGACCATGATGTTCTGGCCAGCCTCGTAGTACGGACCGGCGAAGGAGATCTTCTCCTTGCGCTCGTCCTTGATCGTGTAAGTGGCGGCGACCAGGTCGACAGTGCCGTTAACGATTACGTCTTCGCGCACCTTGGAGGGCGTCTCCACCCACTCGATCTTGTCCTCGGGGATGCCGAGCTCCTTGACGATGATCTTGGCGATCTCGACGTCGAAGCCCTCCGGCTTGCCCGACAGGCCCTTCTGACCGAAGCCCGGCTGGTCGAACTTGGTGCCGACCTTGATCTTCTGGGCCTTGTTCAGCTTCTCCATGGTGCTGCCGGCGGCGAAGGACTTGCTGCCAGCACCGGTGTCCCCGCCCTCGTCGCCACCACAGGCGGTGAGGCCGAGCGCCAGAGCGGCGACCGCGGCGACTGCCGCAACGCGCTTGATACGCATACTCTTCTCCTTCTTCGACGGAGCCCACCGAGTACGGCGCGCTCCACTACGGACGCCTAGTGCGTGAGGATCTTGGAGAGGAAGTCTCGGGCCCGCTCACTGCGCGGGTTCGCGAAGAACTCCGCCGGTGGGGCGTCCTCGACCAGTTGCCCGTCGGCCATGAAGATGACCCGGTTCGCCGCGTGCCGGGCGAAGCCCATCTCGTGGGTCACCACGACCATCGTCATGCCGTCGCTCGCCAGCGAGGTCATCACGTCGAGCACCTCGCCGACCATCTCCGGGTCCAAGGCGCTGGTCGGCTCGTCGAAGAGCATCGCCTTGGGCTGCATGGCCAGCGCTCGGGCGATTGCCGCCCGCTGCTGCTGGCCGCCGGAGAGTTGGGCCGGGAACTTGTCGGCCTGGTTGGAGATGCCGACCCGGTCGAGCAGAGCCAGGCCGCGCTCGCGGGCGGCGGTCGGCTTCTCCTTGCGGACCTTGATCGGGCCGAGGGTGACGTTCTCCAGGATGGTCTTGTGTGCGAAGAGGTTGAAGGACTGGAAGACCATGCCGACCTCGCTGCGTAGCTTGGCGAGGGGTTTGCCCTCAGCTGGCAGCGGCTGGCCGTCGAAGGTGATGGTGCCCGAGTTGATCGGTTCCAGTCGGTTGATCGTGCGGCACAGCGTCGACTTGCCGGAGCCGGACGGGCCGATCACCACGACCACCTCGCCCCGCCCCACCGACAGTGAGACGTCGTCCAGCACGTGCAGCGGCCCGAACCACTTGTTGACCGCGTCCAGCACGATGAGCGGTTCGCCCGTCGTCACGTCGTCCACCGTCCCCTGTCGTCTCCCGGATCGGGGTCGGTTGACCCCCGGTGCGGCCACTGTAGGCGGCCTGAAGTGGCGAAGTGCAACTCGGTTGGTCACGGAGCGGTAACACCCCGCGTGGTCTGAGCGCAAGCTGTTGTGACGCCTTTAGTTCGCGATGGCGATACCTATCGTTCGACGACAATGGGATTTCCCGGCTGGAGGTTCCGGCAATGCGGGGGCGGCCGTCCCTTTTGCGGGCTTCGCCCCGAACCGGGCCGTGTTGTCTCGGCCGGATCACAGGCGGCTTTAGGTGGTGATAGCGTCTTGTGGTAGATCCGATAGTCAAGTATTTTATATCGACATCCACCTATCTATTGTTTTTGGAGGTTGTCGGGATGATTCGCATTGCGCCCGATGGGGCGCGGCTTGACATCGATCTTCCTCAAGAATTCGGCAAACCGGACTGGGTCTGTGTGACGCGTATTTCCGGTGTGCGCGTCCAGCGGGATTTCCACGTGACGGCAGTCGGCCAGTACCAGGTGATTCAGAAGAAGATGATGCCAGGTGCATCCAAGCGCGTCTTCGCCCGAAAGGGATACGACGTCCACCTGTACGAGGCGGTCGACCGCTCCGACAGCTGCCTGGTCTGGGTTGGCCCCTACCACGAGGCGACCACCTGGTTCGGAGCCGCCGCTCCGCGGTCCGAACTGCTCGCCTCCCTCATCAACTCGATCCATTTCGAGGACTCGGAGAACGGCGCCCAGGTCAGGCCCAGCGTCCCGCAGATGAGTCAGCAGCATGGGACGCTCGTCGCGGCCTGGAGCGAGTGGGCGTTCCTCTGCATCCGTCCCGCCGAGGAGGCTGCCGCGGTCCTGCCGGAGTGGCGAGGGCTGGTGCGCGACGATCAGGAGATCTGGCGAAGCGACCGTGGCCTTGAGGGTGCCGAGGGCGAGCGCTTGGCCGGCACGGCTTATCAGTGGCGGTATGTCGTCGCCGGCCCGCAGACGGTGACCGAGTTGACCTTCCATCCGCCGGGGAGCCCGCTTCGCCCCCAGGTGCTCTCCGACGATCCCGATCGTCGGGCGTCGGCTGTGCTCGACGGACTCCGTGCCACCTGGGCCGGGTAGTGGCTCTCTCGCTGCCAGCCGCGCTGGCCCTGCTCGCGATACTCGTCGCAGTGTTCGCCCTTGTCGCGGTCGCCGGGGTCTACTCCCGGCTCAGGCAGGTCGAACAAGTGATCGCCGACCTGACGGTCGGCGGAGGCCGGCGGGACACCCTGCCCGCATCGCTGCGGCCGCGGCCCGGGGAGTCCGCCACGGTCCTGTTGACCCTCGACGGGGAGTGCCCCATCTGTCACCGACTCGCCAAGGCGGTGGAGGAGGAGATGGCGACTGCCGCTTGGGCCGGGCTGCGTGTGGTGCGGGTCTTCAGCAGCATCGACGCCAGGGACCGGCATCCGGACGTGGTCGCCATGGAGACCGTGGCGGATCCGGACGTCTGGGCGGCGGTCTACGAGGGATACAACCCCACGCTCTCCGTCGTCAACGCCGCTGGCGAAGTGATCTTCCGGCGTTTTGTCTACGCCGACACGAACCTGACCGAACTTCTTGCCGAGGCGAGCGCCGTGAGCCTCACGCAGGGCAAGGGTGCACCCTCCCGGGAGGCAGTATGAATCTCAGCGTCATTCCGTCCGCCGATGACATGCCTGCCGACGCCGTCTCGAGCGTCCTGGTCGCGCGTCTTCGACAGATCAAGCCGTCGCGACGGACGGTGTTCAAGGGCCTCATGGTCTCCGCCATGGCAAGCACCCTCGTGCCGTTGGACTGGGCCATCAACAAACGAGCCGCCTTCGCCGGCCCCACGAGCGAGCACACGTCCTGTCCCTGGGACTACACGCCCTCGTCGGCGAACTGGTGGAGCGGTACGGGGCAGTGCACGGGTGGCTGGCGTCGGGGTTCGTGGCCTTGCGCCAGTAAATACCACTTCGAAGGCTTCCGTTCGTACAGCGACGAGGGCTACACCTCCAACCGCGTCACCACCTACTGCAGCAGCAAGAACGCGTGGCGGTGGAACGGTTACCGGTGCTCGGACGCGATGACCACCACCGTGTGGAACAGCGGAGAGCGTCACTACGACCTGACCATTGCGCAGTGCGCGGTGTAACAACGTGACACGTAACAAGTACGGGGATTCGGCGGAGCGTCCAGCGCTCCGCCGACACCTTCTGGACCCTCGGACCTTGGCAGCCTTGATCCTGCTGGCGGCGGCCGCGCCGCTGGCATTGAGTCAGATGCTGCCTGACCCTTCCCGCCTCCCCGCGCTGGCCGCGCTGGCTGTCGCCGGCGCGGCGGCCGGCTACGCCAACTCCGGCTCCACTTGAAGCCACAATTCAGCATTCTTGCTGACCGCGTCGGTCTGGCGCGGAAAGAGTCCGTTGTTGTATTTCGGAATCGGCCTGTTCACCGGAGCTGTTGTTGTAGCGGTAATCGCCGCAGTCGTCGGTGGTATTGCGCAGTCTGTCATGCCGGGGATCCTTCGATGGATTCTACTGGGGGCGATCGCAGCGGTGATACTTGCCCGTGAGTTCGGACTGGTGTCCTTCCGGATCCCGGAGAATCGACGCCTGGTGCCCGAGTCGGTGACCAGTCGGGGGCCCGAGGTGGGTGGATTCCAGTTTGGGTTCGAGATGGGCACGGGAATGCGGACCTACTCACCGTCCGCACTGCCGCACCTCTTGCTCATCGCGATCTTGCTCGTGGTTCCGTTCATTGGTGCGCTGTGCCTGGCGTTCGGATTTGCTGTCGGACGCTGGATCATGGCGGCGGGCAGCGTCGGATACGACGAAGACGGTACGTGGAGCCTGCTGTGGGCTCGGTACGCACGTCTGCTGGTTGCCGCGATGGCCGTCGTTGTCGTGATCATGGGCGTGATTGGATTGATGTGAGACTGGCAGCGTTCCCAGCTGGGTGGCGACGCATGGATCCACGGCGCATCTACCTCGTGTACGACAGCCGGTGCGGGGACTGCCGCGGCGTCGCGGCCCAGGCGGAGCACGTCATGGCACGGCCGGTTGCGTTGCGGTCGTGCCATGATCCGAACCCCGACTGGCGGACGCAGCCGGTGGCCGCCGACAGGCCCAACTGCCGCCGTCCACTGCTCGTGCTGGAGATGGAGGACGGTGACCTCGTCGAGGTTGCCGGCCTTCTCCTCTGGTGGCACGCTGCCCGGCTGGTCCATCCCGCACGGTGGTTCCCGGCGCTTCGGCTCGCGTTCCGGGTGGCCCGCCTGATGGCGACACGACAACGGCCGCCTCGCCGCCCAGGGCACCCGGGTTGGATCAGCGGCACGTAGATTGATCACCGTTGGTGACGTCAGGTGGCGCCGTTCGGCTGCTCCCATCCGACGGACCACCTGATGTTTCCTGAGGAGCGTGATGGAACCGGTACGGTTGACCAAGTACGCCCGCGGCGGTGGCTGCGCCTGCAAGATCCCGCCGGGCGAGCTGGAGATCATGGTGGCCGGTCTGGGCCCGGCGACCGGCACCGCCGAGTTGCTGGTCGGGTTGGACCACGGCGACGACGCGGCGGTGGTGCGCCTGGATGAGCGGACCGGCCTCGTCAGCACCGCCGACTTCTTCACCCCGGTGGTCGACGACGCGTACGACTGGGGCCGGATCGCCGCGGCCAACGCGCTCTCCGACGTCTACGCGATGGGCGGCACCCCGCTGGTGGCGCTCAACCTGCTCTGCTGGCCGCGCGACGTGCTGCCGCTGGAGTTGGCCCGTGAGGTGCTGCGCGGCGGCCAGGACGTGGCGCGGGAGGCCGGCTGTCACCTGGCCGGCGGGCACAGCGTGGACGACGACGGCCCGAAGTACGGTCTCGCGGTCACCGGCACGGTTCGCCCCGAGGAGCTGATCACTCTCGACGGCGGTCGGGCCGGAGTGCCGTTGTCGCTGACCAAGCCGCTCGGGGTGGGTGTGCTGAACACCCGGCACAAGGCGACCGGGGAGAGCTTCCCGGAGGCGGTGGCCACGATGAGCGCGCTCAATCGGGAGGCCGCCCGCGCGGCGGTCGCCGCCGGCATCCGGTGCGGCACCGACGTGACCGGGTTCGGGCTGCTCGGGCACGCCTCGAAGCTGGCCCGGGCCAGCCAGGTCACGGTGGCCATCGACACCGCCCGGGTGCCCTATCTGGCCGGCGCGCGGGAGGCGCTGCGCGACGGGTTCGTCAGCGGCGGCAGCCGGCGCAACCTGGAGTGGGTGACCCAGTGGACCGACTTCGGCGCGGCGGACGAGGCGGAGCGGCTGCTGCTGGCCGACGCGCAGACCTCCGGTGGCCTGCTGGTCGCCGGCGAGGTGCCCGGCGCTGTGGTGGTGGGCGAGCTGCTGCCCCGCGGGGAACACCTGGTCGTCCTGCGCTGACCGGGGGCGGTCGACCCGCTGCGGGACACGCGGTGGCGGTGGTGCGAATGCCGCACGATACCCGATAAACTGTCACCTTCCCGCTACTCCGAGCAATGCCGCTCAGGGAAATTTTGCCCGGAATGGTCACAGACCGGTAACTTGCCCCCGGCTGGGGTCAAATGCCCCCCACCATCGTGTGTAAGGCCCGATCCGGAGGCCGGTGGGGACGAACGCAGCGAGGAGGCGGAATGACCGAGCTGTGGAACTGGAGAATCGACGGGGCTCAACCCGTGGAGGTCTACCCGGCGCTGGCAGAGGCGCTTGGTCGGGTGGTGATGCCGCTGGCGGTGGCCGACCCGGCGCGGCTGCCGGCGTACGCGGTGGTGTGTGACGTCTGGCAGGCGCCGGGCGAATTCGCGACGGTGGTCGACTGCTACGGAGTGCCCGAGCAGCTCTCCGAGCACGCGAGCATCGCCGCACTGGCCCGATTGCTGGGCCGCAACTGCCTGTTGCGCGACGACACGCTCGACGCGGGCCGGCACCTGCTCGTCGCTCCGGACGGCACGGTCCGTCCGGTGCACTTCGACGTGCGGGACACCGAGGACGGTGAGGTGCTCAGCAGGCTGCGGCTCTGCTCGCTGGGTGACCCGGGTTGTCGGGGCTGGTCGCAGTGTCACCGCTCGCGCTGGGCACCCGACACTGTCGCACCGGTGCTCGCCGCGGCCTGACCCTTCCCAGGGTCAGGCCCGGCCGGGTGCCGTGCCGGTCAGCGGCGATCAGCTGGCGGCGGTGGCCGACCGGTCGGTGGTGCCCCGCACCACCAGTTGGTCGAGCAGGACGCGCGTCGCTTCGGCCACGGCGGCCACCGCGGCGTCGAACGCGGCGGCGTTGTGCGCGGCGGGCGCCCGGAAGCCAGAGATCTTCCGGACGTACTGCAACGCTGCCGCCTCGACGTCGGCGTCGGTCACCTGCGGGGTGAACGGCTCACGCAGCGTCTTGATGCTCCGGCACATGTGAGTTCCTCCTCGGTTGGTGCGCTACTTGACCAACGATGACATCGTTGGGGCTGTTGCCTATTCTGGTGGCGCGTCAGGGCCCTCGGGCCGTCCATCACACCTCCCGTGGCGCGTCCGCGGGACCCGGAGAATCCTTGTGGACAACGCACCCACCCGCCCATCCCGTCCGGGCCTGGACGACTTCACCCATAGCCTGGACACTCCGCTGGACCTGCTCGTCGTCAGGCACGCTGATCTGGTCGAGGCGGTCCGGCGGCATGTCGTCGCGGATGAGCCAGTGCCCTCCGGCACGGTGCCCGTCGCCGCCTTCAACTCGGCCATCTGAATGGTGGCCTGTCGGTGTGGTCCCTCCGGAGCGGATGGATCATGCCGACGGATCAGCCAGTTCGTGCTGAAGGTGCACAGCCGCTGCGACCTCAGCTGCGACCACTGCTACGTCTACCAGCACGCCGACCAGACCTGGCGTGGTCGACCGGTGCGGATGCCGCCGGCCACGGTTCGGGCCGTCGCGCAGCGGATCGCCGAGCATGCCCGCGAGCACGGGTTGCCGGTCGTGCACGTGGTGCTGCACGGCGGTGAGCCGTTGCTGCTGGGGGCCGCCGCGTTGGGGGAGGTGCTGGCCGAGCTGCGCACGACGATCACCCCGTGGGCGTTGCTCGACCTGCGCATGCAGACCAACGGCGTGCTGCTCGACGAGGAGCTGTGCCGGCTGTTCGTCGAGTACGACGTGCGGGTCGGTGTGTCCTTCGACGGCGACCGGGCCGCCAACGACCGCCACCGGGTCTTCGCCCACGGCGGCAGCAGCCACGAGCACGTCCGCCGGGCGCTGGCCCTGCTCCGTCGGCCGGAACACCGCGCCAGCTACGCCGGCATCCTCTGCACGATCGACGTCCGCAACGATCCCGACCGGGTGTACGAGGCGCTGCTGGCCGAGAGCCCGCCCCGCGTCGACCTGTTGCTGCCCCATGCCACCTGGGACCATCCGCCAGAGCGCCCTGGCCCCGAGCCGACCCCGTACGCGGACTGGCTGGGGCGGATTCACCGGCGGTGGGTGGACGATGGGCGTCCGGTGTCGATCCGGATGTTCGAGGCGCTGCTCCCGGGAGGTGGCGGCACCGAGGCGTTCGGCGTGGCCCCGGCCGACGTGCTGGTCGTCGAGGCGGACGGCACCTGGGAGCAGGTCGACTCACTGAAGACCGCGTACCACGGCGCGGCCGGCACCGGATTCGACGTGTTCGACCACTCGGTGGACGACGTCACACGGCACCCCGGGGTCGCCGTCCGGCAGGACGGCGTGGCCGGGCTCTGCGCGACCTGCCGGGCCTGCCCGGTGGTCGACAGGTGCGGCGGCGGCCTGTACGCCCACCGCTGGCGCACCGGCTCCGGCTTCGACAACCCCTCGGTGTATTGCGCCGACCTGCTCCGACTGGTCGACACCGTGGGCGCCCACCCGCCGCCCACCGCACCCGTGCCGCGGCAGAGGCAGGCCAGCTCATCGCTGTCGGGCGCAGAGTCCACCACCTCGCCCGTTGACGAGGTGCTCGACGACCTCGCCACCGGGTACGGGTCGGCGGAGACGCTCGGGCTGCTCGCCGCCACCCAGCTCTCTCTCACCCGGGCGCTGCTGGCGGCCTGCCGCGACCGGTCCGGCGCCACCGCCGCCTGGGAGTTGCTCGTTCACCTCGACCAGGCGGCGCCGGAGGCGGTCCGGGCAGTCCTGGCGCACCCCTTCGCCCGGCCCGCGCTGGTGCATCACCTCGACACATCGGCCCTGACCGGCCCCAGCGCGCCGGGCGACCCCCTGCCGGCCTTCGCCCTCGCCGCGGCCCTGCGGGCAGGCGTCGCGGCTGCGGTGCGGGTCCCGGTGCGGGCCGACACGATCACGGTGCCCACGCTCGGCAGCCTGGTGCTGCCCGGTCTCAGTGGGAGCACCTGGGTGACCGCACGGCCCGGCGAGTTCCAGGTCCGCAGTGGGTCGGTCGAGCAGATGGTGCTGCTCGATCCGACGGCACCACCGTCGCCCGGCTGGCAACCGACGCGCGACGTGTCGGTGCCCGGTGGCCGGTTGCTCGTCGAGGACGGCGACCCGTACCGCGACTGCTACGGCCAGCCGGTCCAACCCCGCCTGGAGTTGCCGGCCGCGCGGGCGTTGAGCCGTACCCTGGCCGAAGCCTGGCGGGTCGTGCACCGGGACGTGCCGGCGCACGCGGCGGCGCTCGACGGCGGCCTGCGTGCTGTCGTGCCATTGGCGCCCGACCCTGCGCGACCCCTGCGGAGCGCCACCGCCCGGCACGCGTTCGGCGCGGTCGCCGTCACGCCCCATCCCGACCCGGAGACGATGGCGGTGCTGCTCGTGCACGAGTGGCAGCACGCGAAGCTGGGTGCGGCCCTCGACCTCTGCGACCTTGTGGAACCCGGTGAGGGAACCCGGATCAGGGTGCCCTGGCGCCCGGACCCGAGGCCACCGGAGGGCGTCCTCCAGGGCGTCTACGCCCACCTCGCCATCACCCAGGTCTGGCAGTCCCGGGCGGTCACCGACGGCGGCGACGCGTCGGCGCACGCTGCCCACTTCCTGGCATGGACCCGGGACGGTGCGGACGCGCTGCTGGCCAGCCGGTCGCTCACCGCGGCGGGCGAGCGGTTCGTCGGCCGGCTGCGCCACGCCCTGGAGGAAACCCGTGCCGGGGCCGGCTGAGCGTCTGCGATCCACACCGGACCGTCTCCGCCTCGCCGATGACCTGCGGGCGCTGGGCCTACGCCAGGGGGTGTGCCTGCTGGTGCACTGCGGCCTCCGTCGGATGGGTCCGCTGGAGCACGGCCCGGCGACCCTCGCTGGTGCGCTGCGCGACGTCCTCGGCCCGGCTGGCACGCTGCTGGTGCCCACCCACAACGACGGCAACTCGACCACCTCCCGGGCCCACCTGGCGGCCGTCGCAGGCATGGGCCCGGAGCAGCGCGAACGGTACGAGGCGGCGCTACCGGGTTGGGACCGCCGGACCACCCCTTCCCAGCGGATGGGGGCGCTCGCCGAGTACGTCCGGTGCAGTCCCGACGCCATCCGCAGTGACCATCCGCAGACCTCGTTCGCCGCGCTCGGCGCGAGGGCCCGGCAGCTCACCGACGGCCATGACCTCACCTGCCACCTGGGGGAGCGGTCACCGATCGGCGGCCTCTACGCGGCGGACGGGCAGATCCTGCTGCTCGGCCTCGGCTACGAGGCGTGCACCGCACTGCACCTGGCCGAGTACCGGCTGCCGGCGCCGCCGCCCGAGCGCGACTACCACTGCTTTCGGCTCATCGACGGACGGCGGGTTCGCCTCGACTTCCGGGCCCTCGACCTGGACGACCGGGACTTCCCACAGGTCGGTGCCGCGCTCGACGAGACACCGTTGGTGCGGCACGGCCGGGTGGGGCGGGCCGACGCCCGCCTGCTGCCGGCGCGAGCCACTGTCGACTTCGCGACTGCCTGGTTCGCCACGAACCGGTTGGCAGCGCAACGTTGACGCGGGGACTAGGCTGTGGTTCCGGCCGCGTGGGGAGGGCGGAGGGGCAGCGGTGAGCACAGTGGACGCACCCTCCAGCGCACGCGCCCCAATCGGCAGTGCCTGGTGTGGCCGGGAGCAGGAGTGAGCCCGCCGACGGACCGGCGCGCACCGGGAGCGCGCGGGACGTACTTCTTCCTGAGCTACGCCCACTCGGCGCCGCCGCCGGGCGCCCGTGCCGGCGCCGACGTCTGGGTCGGTCAGTTCTTCGCCGACCTCACCGACGAGGTTCGGCGTCAGGCTCGACCCGTCGCCGGCATGCGGATCGGCTTTTTCGACCAGCACATCCCGTTGGGCGCCGACTGGAAGGCGGCCCTCGCCGAGGCGCTCGGTGACGCCGAGGTCTTCGTCCCGCTCTACTCACCCGGCTACTTCAGTCGCCCCTGGGCGCTGGGGGAGCAGGAGTCCTTCCGCGCCCGGTTGGCCGCCGCCGGGCCGGCCCGGGTCACCGCCGGCCACCTCACTCCGGTGCTGTGGATCCCGTTCCCGCCGTGGGAGGCCCATCCGGAGTTGGATGGCGCCCTGGACCTGGGCCGGGACGTCCCGGAATACGCCGCCGACGGCCTGCGCGCGTTCTGCATGCTGGCCCCCTACCGAACGCAGTACGAGCTGCTGCTGAGCCGCCTGGCGAGCCGGATCGTGCACACCGCCGAGCGACAACCGATCGGCCCGTCCAGGGCGCCCGGCCTGGACGAGGTCGTCCGCCCGGCGCCGACCGACCCGGACTTCGTCGTGGCCGTCCTGGCTCCGACCCGGGACCGACTGCCAAACGATCGCGACCCCGCCGGCTACGCCTCCAGCGGCCGGCTCTGGCGGCCGTACGGGGGCCGCCAGCAGCTACCCGCCGCCGAGTACGCGGCCAGCACCGCCGAGCGGCTCGGGCTCTCGGCCCGCACCGAGGACTTCGCGCAGGCCTCCGCGCTGCTCGACCGGCGGCCGGCCGTGCTGCTTGTCGACCCGTGGATCGCGGCGGCGCCGGCCGCGGCCGCAGTGCTCGCCCGCATGCTGCACGGCCTGCGGGAATGGGTCGTGCCGTTGGTGGTCACCGACGACGACGACAGCCAGAACGCCACCCGCTGGGCCACCGAGGTGACCGAGCTGCTGCACGACGCCGGTCTGCCCCAGGTGAAGCGCGCGTGCAGCATGTCGGAGTTCGTCGACCTGATGCCCGCGCTGGTCACCGAGGCGCGCCGGCAGTTCCTCAAGTACGGCCCGGTCGTCCCCTTCGAACCACAGCCGGAGCCGGTGCCGAGCCTGCGTGACGGCCTGCCCACCGCCGGCTCGACCGTTTCGACCGACCCCGCGTCCCCGCCTGATGATCTGGGCCCACCGCGTCCCTCCGGGGAAGACCGATGAACAACGATCGCGAAGGCCAGGTCGTCACCTTCTACTCGTTCAAGGGGGGAACGGGTCGGACGATGGCGCTGGCCAACGTGGCCTGGATCCTGGCGGCCAGCGGCCGGCGGGTGCTCGTCGCGGACTGGGACCTCGAGTCGCCCGGTCTGCACCGCTTCTTCCACCCGTTTCTCGACGCCGAGGCGATCCAGGGCACCAGCGGTGTGATCGACATGATCCGTGACTACGAGTGGGAGACCACCCGGGTCGACGACCGACCGGACCGCTGGATGGAGCAGTACGCCCGGGTCGGGCGGCACGCGTTCTCGCTGCGTTGGAACTTTCCCGACGGCGGTGGTCTCGACTTCCTTTCCGCCGGCCGGCAGAACAGCGACTACGCCGTCTCGGTGAGCGGGCTGGACTGGGACAACTTCTACAACCGGCTGGGTGGGGCGCAGTTCTTCGAGGCGCTGCGGGCGGACATGAAGCGCCAGTACGACTTCACCCTGATCGACAGCCGGACGGGGCTCAGCGACGTCGCCGACATCTGCACCCTGCACCTACCGGACACCCTTGTCGACTGCTTCAGTCTCAGCGACCAGGGCATTGACGGCGCGGCCCGGGTGGCGCACTCGGTCCGGGACCGGTACCGGCGGCGCGACATCCGGGTCCTGCCGGTGCCGATGCGGGTCGACCAGGCCGAAAAGGAGCGGGTCGAGGCGGGTCGCCTGCTGGCCATGCGGCGGTTCGCCGGGTTGCCGGCCGGCATGACCGAAGCGGAACGGCGGCGTTACTGGGCCGCGGTGGAGGTGCCGTACCGACCGTTCTACGCGTACGAGGAGACACTTGCGACGTTCGGTGACCCACCGGGCTCGCCGACGTCACTGCTGGCCGCGTACGAGACGTTGACCGGGATCCTCACCGACGGCGCGGTGACCGCGCTGCCGGTGATGGACGAGTCGGTGCGGGAGCGGGGCAAGGCCCGCTTCCGCCGCCGCACCGAGGCGATCGACGACCAGATCATGCTCCGGTGCGCACCGGAGGACGCCATCTGGGCCGAGTGGCTGGAGCGCGTGCTCAACTCGGCCGGGCTGCGGGTGGTGGAGCCCACGGCTGCCGTCGGGTCCGCCGGCACGCCGGCCCCGCGCACGCTGACAGTGCTCTCGCCGGCGTACGTGGCGACGCCGTCCGACGGTCTGCCCGACCGGGACCTGAGCACCGGCTCCACTGCCCTCGCCGTGTACGTCGCCGACCTGCGCCCGCTTGCGGAGTTCCCGTCGCAGAATTCGACCAACCTCGTCAACGTGAGCGCCGCGACCGCCGTGGAACGGGTGTTGCGGCTGGTGGGCCGGCCGGTGCCGTCGTCGGCGGACGGCCCGGCGGGCGGGAGTGCCCGCTACCCCGGCACCGAGCCGTTGATTTTCAACGCCCCCAACCGGAACGCCCGGTTTACCGGCCGGGAGGACGACCTGGCGCGGCTGCGCGCGCAGTTGCAGAGCGGGGGTAGCGCGGTGGTGCTGCCGGTCGCTCTGCAGGGCATGGGCGGCGTCGGCAAGACACAGGTGGCTTTGGAATACGTCCACCGGTTCAAGGCCGCGTACGACGTGGTCTGGTGGATCGTGGCGGACCCGCCGCAGTTCGTCGACACCGCCCTCGCCGACCTCGCCGGCCGTCTCGGCATCCTCGTCGGGCCCACCCTGCCCGACACGGTCCGGTCGGTGCTCCAGGTGCTCGGGCGCGGTGAGCCGTACGAGCGGTGGCTCGTGGTGCTGGACAATGCCGAAGAGCTCGACCAGATCGAGCCCTTCCTGCCGCAGGGCCCCGGGCACGTCCTCCTGACCTCCCGCAACCGCGCCTGGGGTGACCGGGCGAACCCGATTCAGGTGGACGTCTTCGACCGCACCGAGAGCGTGGCGCACCTCGCCCAGCGGGTGCCCACTATCAGCGCCGAGGAGGCGGACCGGGTGGCCGAGGCGCTCGGCGACCTGCCGATCGCGGTGGCCGCGGCGGGGGCCTGGCTCGCTGACACCGGCACGTCCGTCGCCGACTACCTGCGGCAGATCGAGCGACACGGCCCCAGCGCGCTCTCCGTGGAAGCGACCTGGGACCTGTCGCTGAACCGGCTGCTGGAGCAGGCGCCGGCCGCGTACCGGCTGTTGCAGCTCTGCTCGGTGCTGGCCCCGGAGATCGCCCTCGAACTCATCTACAGCGACGAGATGGCGGCTGCTCTCGTGCCGTTCGACCCGTCCGTTTCCGAGCGGCTGGTGCGCGGCTCCCTGGTCCAGCAGATCAACCGCCTGGCACTGCTGAAACTGGACGTTCAGGGCGGTCACGTCCAGGTGCACCGGCTGTTGCAGGCGGTGGTCCGCGACCGGATGACCGACGACGAGATCGACGCCGCTCGACACCAGGTGCACCTGGTGCTGGCCGCGTCCCGACCCCGTGGCGACGTGGACGACCCGACCACCTGGGCCCGGCTGCGCATGCTCTGGCCGCACCTGGAGGTCTCCGAGGCGCTGACCTGTCCGGACGAGTCGGTGTGCCAGCTGTTGATCGACCGGGTCCGCTATCTGTGGCAGCGCGGCGGTCTGGACCAGGCCGACGTGTTCAGCCAGGAGGTGGACGACACCTGGAGCGCCAGGCTCGGCGACACGCACGACGAGGTCGAGGCGTCTGCGCTGGGCCGCCAACTGTTGCACCTGCGGTTCAACCGGGCGAATATCCTGCGCAGCCTGGGCCGGTTCAACGAGGCCCGAGACCTGGACGAGGCGGTGCTGGCCGAGCAACGCCGGCTGCTGGGCCCGCTGCACCCGCACAGTCTGATGACCGCCGGCAGCCTCGGCGCTGACCTGCGGGCGCTCGGCCGCTACGCCGAGGCTCTGGAACGGGACCGGTCCACCTACGCCTCCTGGCTCCAGGTGTTCGGCGAGGACCACCCACGGACGTTGAGCGCGGCAAGCGACCTCGCCGTCTCGTACCGGCTGGTCGGCGACTACCGGTCGGCCCGTCGCTGGGACGACGAGGTGCACCGGCGGCGGCGGCTGGTGCTCGGCCCCAACCACCCCCACACCCTCGTCTCCGCCATGCGCCTCGGCATGGACCTTCGGGATGCGGGCGAGTACGAGAGGTCGTACACCCTGCTACGCACGGTGTACGACACGTACTGCGAGGTGCTCGGGCCGGATGACGGCCAGACTCTCGTCGCCCAGATCAACCTGGCGGTGTCCCTGCGCAGCTCCGGGCGGGGCAGCGAGGCCGCGCCGATGTTCGAGACGGCCTACCGCGAACTCGATGAACGCTTCGGGCCGGACAACCCGAACACGGTGGCGTGCCGGGCGAGCAGGGCGGCGAACCTGTTGGCGGTCGGCGACGCGGCACAGGCGCTGACCGAGATGAACGCAGTGCGCCAGGCGTTCGAGGAGCAGCTCCAGCTCGGCCCGGAGCACCCGCACGTCCTGGCGACGGTGAGCAACATCTCGGCGGCAGAGCGGGCCCTCGGACGCAGATCGGACGCGCTCGCGTCGGCGGCCCGGGCGGTCGGTGACTTGCGCAAGGTACTCGGCCCCGACCACCCGCACACGCTCGCGGCTGAGGTCAACCAGGCGGTGTGCCTCGCCGAGGAGGGTGACTGGGAGTTGGCGCGGGACCGGCTACGGGAGACCGCCCGCCGGCTGGCCACGGTGATCGGTGCGGACCATCCCGACACGCTGCGCTGCCTCGGCGATCTCGCCCTGGTGGCCAAGCGGGCCGGCGACGGCAGCGCCGAGGACGTCGGCGTCGTGGCGGACCGACTGGCGGAGGTGATCAGCCCGGAGTACCCCAGCGTGCAGACCCTGCGCGAACGGCGGTTCGTGGTCCGGGTGATCGACCCGCACCTGTTCTGATCGGAGGCGTCAGCCCGGGGGCGGGTCCTCGCCGGCCTGGGCCGTAAACCCTCACCATGGGCCGCCGGGTCGACGCCGCTGGACCGGACAAAGCCGGTCGGAGGTCCCCCCGGACCGGGCCGCTACCCTGGTAGCCCGAGGGGAAGGGGCACCAACAGGGTGGCTAGGACCTACAACGTCGTCACGTACGGCTGCCAGATGAACGTGCACGACTCCGAACGCATCTCCGGCCTGCTCGAGCAGGCGGGATACGAGCGTGCACCCGCTGGCGACGACACCCCGGACATCGTGGTCTTCAACACCTGCGCGGTGCGGGAGAACGCGGACAACCGGCTTTACGGCAACCTCGGTCGCCTGCGCCCGGTGAAGGACAAGCACCCCGGGATGCAGATCGCTGTCGGCGGCTGCCTCGCCCAGAAGGATCGGGGCGACATCGTCCGCAAGGCACCCTGGGTGGACGTCGTCTTCGGCACTCACAACATCGGCGCGCTGCCGGTGCTGTTGGAGCGGGCCCGGCACAACGCCGCCGCCGAGGTGGAGATCCTGGAGTCCCTCGACGTCTTCCCGTCCACGCTGCCCACCCGCCGCGAGTCCACGTACGCCGGCTGGGTGTCGATCTCGGTGGGGTGCAACAACACCTGCACGTTCTGCATCGTGCCGGCGCTGCGCGGCAAGGAGAAGGACCGGCGCCCCGGCGACATCCTCTCCGAGGTGCGCGCCCTTGTCGACGAGGGCGTGCTGGAGGTGACCCTGCTCGGGCAGAACGTCAACTCGTACGGCGTGGAGTTCGGCGACCGGTACGCGTTCGGCAAGCTGCTGCGGGCCTGCGGCGACATCGACGGGTTGGAGCGGGTGCGGTTCACCAGCCCGCACCCGAAGGATTTCACCGACGACGTGATCGCCGCGATGGCCGAGACGCCGAACGTCTGCCACTCGCTGCACATGCCGTTGCAGTCCGGCTCCGACGACGTGCTCCGGGCGATGCGCCGGTCCTACCGCTCCGAGCGCTACCTGGGGATCATCGAGAAGGTCCGCGCGGCGATGCCGGACGCGGCGATCACCACCGACATCATCGTCGGCTTCCCCGGTGAGACCGAGGCCGACTTCCAGCGCACCCTGGACGTGGTCCGGGAGGCCCGGTTCTCCTCGGCCTTCACCTTCCAGTACTCGAAGCGGCCCGGCACGCCCGCCGCGACGATGGACGACCAGCTACCCAAGCAGGTGGTGCAGGAACGCTACGAGCGGTTGATCGCATGCGTCGAGGAGATCACCTGGGCGGAGAACAAGCGCCTCGTCGGTGAGACCGTCGAGGTGCTGGTCGCGGTCGGCGAGGGCCGCAAGGACGAGCGGACTGGCCGGATGTCCGGTCGGGCCCGCGACGGTCGACTTGTGCACTTCGCGACCGAGACCGCCGACGGGAAGTCCCTCGCCGGTCAGATCCGGCCGGGCGACATCGTGCACACCACTGTCACGTACGCCGCACCGCACCACCTGAACGCCGACGGCGCGCCGGTGGCACACCGTCGCACCCGGGCCGGTGACGCGGCCGAGGCGGGGCGCTCCCCGCGTACCCCTGGGGTGTTGCTCGGTCTGCCGACGATCGGCGCACCGCCGGTCGTGGTTGCCCCCGCCGCTGGCTGCGCCACCCACTGACCGCCCGGAAGGGGCCCCTCGTCGAGGGGCCCCTTCGTGGTCAGACGGTGATCTTGCCGGCGCCGGCACCCGCCGTCACGATGGACTTGACGTTGCTCGCGGTGTCCAGCTGGTACGAGTACGGGATGCCAGCCACGCTGCCGCCGGTCTGGCCGGTGGGCGAGTTGACGAAGTGGTTGTTGCGGGCGACCAGGCTGCCGGGCCCCGAGTCCCCCTCGCCGAGGTGGTACGGGTCGTCGACGTTCTCGAAGTAGTTGCCCTCGACGAGCACGCCGGCGTTCTCGGTGGACGCCACGCCGTAGCCGCCGTTGGCCCGGTAGTAGTTGTTGTAGACGTGCACCGGGTTGCCGAAGCGCACCCGGGGGTTGCGCTGGTTGCTGCCGTCGAACCAGTTGTGGTGGTAGCTCACCCGCAGGTGACCGACGTCCTGGCTGGCGTTGTCGTCGCTGTGACCGAGCAGCATGGTCTTGTCGTGGCTGAAGACCCGGTTCCACGAGACGGTGACGAAGTCCGAGCCGCGCTTGATGTCGACGGCGCCGTCGTACCCGTTGCTGAAGCTGTTGTGGTCGATCCAGATGTTGGTGGCCGACTCCTGCACGTTTATCGCGTCGTCGTTCCAGTTGCGGAAGGTCAGGTTGCGAATGATCACGTTGCGGTCACCGTTGATGTTGAGCCCGCAACCGACGATCGTCGCCCCGTAGTTGCCGATGATGGTCTTGTTGGACCGGACCCGCAGCATCCCCGAGCAGGTGATCGTCCCGGTTACCCGGATGACAGCGGCGCCTGTGGCGTTCAGCGCGCTGGTCAGGCCCGAGGCGTTGCTGACGGTGGTCGTGGCGGCGTTGCCGCCACCCGTGGTGCCGCCGTTCTGGGTGGCCCAGCCGACCAGCGCCGACGGCTGCTGGCCGGGCGGGGGAGTGCTCGACGGTGGCGGGGTTGTCGGCGGTGGTGTGGTCGGTGTGGTGCTGCCGGTGCAGGCGACGTTGTTCAGGCTGAAGCTGCTCGGAGCCGGGTTGCTGGAGTTGTTCCAACTCGCGTTGAAGCCGAACGAGGCGCTGGCGTTCGTCGCCAGGTTGCCGTTGTAGTCGACGTTCGTCGCGGAGACCTGGCTGCCGCTCTGCGTGACTGTGGCGCCCCACGCCTGGCTGGTCTGCTGACCGGCCCCGTACGACCAGCGCAGCGTCCACCCGGAGACCGGGTCGCCGAGGTTGGTGACTGTGACGTTGCCGGTGAATCCGCCCGGCCACTGGCTGGCGACCGAGTAGGCCACCTGGCAGCCGGCGGCCGCCTGGGCCGACACGGAGGTCAAGAGCCCGGCGGTGACCAGGGTGGCGGTGGCTGCGGCAGTGGTGGCGATCAGCGTCATTCGACGCCGTCCTGTGCGCATGCTGCTTCCTTTCGGTGAGGCGGACGGAGGTGTCGCGACGCCCATGCCCGTGGGCGGCGAATCTCGGCCGGGACCAGTGGTCCTCGGGCCCGCCGGTGCAGGTTCGTGAAGGAGAGCGGCTCCCGCGCTCGCACCCACCAACGAAGAGGCAAGCGCTTTCCCGATAAGAACATAGAAGAATCTGAATGTAAATGGCCGGGACGGCCGATGCGCTGCGCACCGGCCGTCCCGGCAGCAATGCACCGGCCGCCCCGGCAAGCAGCACACCGGCCGTCCCGGCAGTGGCGCACCGGCCGTCCTGGTGGATCAGCAGGCGGTGCCGTTGAGTTTCACAGTGCCCGGCGCGCTCGCCGTGCCGTTGGCGGTGAAGCCCACCGTGATCGACCCGCCCGCCGGCAGGGACGGAGCGTGGCTCGGAGCCGCCGCGGTCACCGTCGTACCGGACTGCGTGACAGTGGCGTTCCAACCACTGCCCAACGTCACCCCGGACGGCCAACTCCAGGTGACCGACCACGGGTTCACCGCGCCCGAGCCGGTGTTCTTCACCGTCAACTCGCCCTGGAAGCCGCCCTGCCAGGCGTTGACCTGCCGGTAGGTGGCCGTGCAGGCGCCGGTCGGCGGGTCCGTCGGCCCGCCGGTCGGCGGCCCGCTGGTGCCGCCACCGGACGGCGCGATCAGGTACGGCTGGAGGATCGCCTGCTTGACGGTGTTGACATTGGTCCAGTCGTCCAACGCGATGCCGCCGGTGTCACCCGAGTTGGGGTTCCACGACCAGTAGGTGAAGGACATCCCGGTCACCCCGGTCCCGGTGTACGCCATCAACTTCTCCAGCCACACCTTGTCCTTCGGGTCGACCAGGGTGCTGCCGAACTCGCCCATCATGATCGGGGCGATGTTCTGCTTGTAGAGGTAACCGAAGTACTTGTCCCAGATGGCCGGCATGTTCGCCGGGTAGTCCGGGGCGTCGAACCAGGTCTGCCGGTACACCGAGGTGGCGTACTCGTGCGGCGAGTAGACCAACCGGTTCGCCACACTCAGCCGGACCGGGAACTGACCCGCCTTCGACAGGTTGCCACCCCACCAACCGCAGTCCTCGTCGTTGCTGGTGTCGCCGTCCCAGACGTTGGAGAGGCCACCACTCGGGCAGCTCACACCCTCCACGAAGATCAACCAGTTGGGCTGGACACCGAGGACGGCGTTCCCGGCCCGCTCGGCGGCGAGCCGCCAGTCCCGGGTCGTATCGCCACAGCCCCAGCACGCGCCGGTGGCCGCCGGGTTGGTGCCCTCCGCGTGCGGCTCGTTGTGCAGGTCGGCGCCGATCACCGTCGGGTTGCCCGCGTACCGCTGAGCGAGCATCTTCCAGTCGTTGATCCAGGTCGCCTCGGAAACAGTCGACGTGTACCAGAGCGGCGACTGCCCGGCCGCCGTCGGCCGGTGCCGGTCCAGGATGATCCGCATGCCCTTGCTGCCGGCGTAGTCGATCACCTTGTCCAGGATCTGCAACGGCGACAGCCCGATCAGGTCCGGGTTGACGAAGTCGTTGATCCCACTGGCGGTCGCACCCGGCTTCAGCGCGTCGTTCGAGTACGGCACCCGCAACGTGTTGTAACCCAACCGGGCCATCGTGTCGAGCTGCCCCCGCCACGGGTTGTTCGACCACAGCCCGTGGAAGGTCTTGTTGTCGGTCTCCATGCCGAACCAGTTGATGCCGGTCAACCGGACCGTCGCACCTGTGCTGTCCACGATCTGGTTGCCGCTGGTATGCAGATAGCCCGTACCGGTGCCGGCGGCGACGGCCGGGCTGGTGCTGACAGCGGTGGCGAGGAAGACGCCAGCCGCGACGGTGACGAGCGCGGTGAGCGCGCCGCCGAGAGCCTTCGGACGGAACAATTCAAGCTCCACTTCGGAGATCCGACGCCGTCCAGAAACGACGCCGGCGGGCGGCCGTCCGCACGTCACGCTCCCTCAGGGGTACGCGGACAGCACGCGACGGACCATGTCACGCGGACGTGGTCACTCGCGGAAGCTCACCGGCGACCCTCGACGGCGGATGCTCCGCCTTCGTCGCCCTCGTGCCGGTGGCCCTACCTGGCTCCGTCGCTCATTCTGATCAGCCCGCGTCAATGCGTCAACCTGCCCATCGGCACCGGCCTGCCCCGCCCGTCCCGCCGCGCCGCGCCGCCCCGCCCGCGCCCCGGAGGCGTGGCGTGGCACTGCCCGCGCCGAGCGTCCGCCACAACGCACTCCCCAGCGCATGATCGTGCTCCAACAGGGATGTAGTGGTCTCCCGGCGCTAGGTGGCCACTACATCCTGGATCGAGCATGACCTTGACGGGCGCGGATGCCCCAAACCCCGCTCCCGGCTTCCCAGGACCCTGTTGGTCGTCAAGATCCGCGCACCATCAGGGATGTTGCTGTCTCCCGCCTGCCCGAGGCAGCAACATCCGGGAAATTGCGCGGATCTTGACGCGGTAGCGGCGACGCGGGCCCGGGTGTTCGGAGCGCGGAGCGCGGGGCGCGGGGGATGCGGGCCCGTGTGGGCGCGGATGCCGGAGGCCGGACACGCGGGAGCCCCCGGTCCCGTTAAGGGCCGGGGGCTCCGGACGTCGTCAGCTCAGCCGGCCTGCTCGGCGAGTTGGAGGAACTGCCGCTTGGAGGCGAGGGCCTGCTCGGCCTCCTTGATCCGGCGTGCGTCCCCGGCGCTCTGCGCCCGGGCCAGCCGGTCCTCGGCCTCCGCAACCTGCGCCCGCATCTGGGCGAGCAGCGGGTTGTCCTCCTTGGTGGTGCGGCGCCACGCCGAGTCCATCACGTCACGGACCTTGTCGTCGATGACGCGCAGTCGACGCTCCAGCCCGGCGGCCGCCTCGCGGGGCACCCGGCCGGCCTCGTGCCACTGGGCCTGGATCTCCCGCAGCTTGGCCTGGGCGCCCTTCGGGTCGGCGTCGATGTCCAACGCCTCGGCCTCGGCGAGTAGGGCCTGCTTGCGCTCCAGGTTGCCGCGCTGCTCGTTGTCCCGGGCGGAGAAGACCTCGCTACGCCGGCTGAAGAAGGCGTCCTGCGCACCCCGGAACCGTTCCCAGAGCTTCTGCTCGGCCTCCTTGGAGGCGCGCGGGGCGGCCTTCCACTGGGTCATCAGATCCTTGAGCTGGTTGGCGGTGGCGGCCCAGTCGGTGGAGTCCGCGAGCTTCTCCGCTTCGGCGACCAACTCTTCCTTGGCGGTCTGGGCCTGCTTGCGCTGCGAGTCGAGGGAGGCGAAGTGGGCGCCCCGGCGGCGGGTGAAGCCGTCCCGAGCGGCGGCGAACCGCTTCCACAGCTCGCCGTCGGCCTTCTTGTCGACCCCGCGGATGGTCTTCCACTCGTCGAGGATCTCCTTGAGCCGGTCGCCGGCGGTCTTCCACCCGGTGGATTCGGCGGCCAGCTTTTCGGCTTCCTCGACCAGCGCGGTCTTGCGGGCCAGGGCTTCACCTCGAGCGGCGTCCCGGGCGGCGCGCGCTTCGCCGGCCTTCTCCTCGGCGAGGGTCGCCAGCTTGTCCAGGCGGGTGGCCAATGCGTCGATGTCGCCGACCACGTTTGCCTCGGGCAGCGTGGTCCGGATCCGCCGGATCGTGCTCAGCGAGTGCCCGGCGTCCGCCGCACCCGACTTGAGTCGCGCCTCGGTCAGGTCCACCTCGGTCACCAGGTCGGCGAAGCGTCGTGCGAAGTGTGCCAGGCCCTCCTCCGGTGCTCCCGCCTGCCAGGATCCGACCACCCGCTCTCCCTCGGTGGTCTTGACGTACACGGTGCCGTCCGCGTCCACCCGTCCGAAGGCAGTCCAGTCGCTCATGTGCCCATCCTCGTTCTCCCGGCGTCGAGGGATCGATCCCCCGTCGCCGCCACGGCGCAGCCAAGTTGCTTCCGGCATTGTCACAGGTCCGACCCGGTCCGCGTCGAGCGCCTATCGCCGACCGTGACCATACGGTGTCCTAGGGGCCGAATGACCGGATCGGCGCGGAGACGCACCGGGGATTCCCGCTACGGTGGACGGGTGCCACTGGTCGCCGCCGCCGTCTGCCCGCATCCGCCCCTGCTCGTGCCCGAGGTGGCCGGCTCCGCAGCCCCGGAGTTGGACGATCTGCGGGCGGCCTGTGACACCGCCGTACGCCGGCTGTTGACCACCGATCCGGACATTGTGGTCCTGGTGGGCACCGGCCCGGTGACCGGCCCGATCCGCACCCCGGCGACCGGTTCCCTTCAGCCGTGGGGTGTCGACCTGGACGTGCCGTTGGTGCCGGGCCAACCGGACCGGGGCGCGGTGCTGCCGTTGAGCCTGACCATCGGCGCGTGGTTGCTGGCCCGGCACGAAACCCGACCGCCGGTGACGGCCGTGCAGGTGGCCGCCGACGCCGGCCCGGCCGAGCTGGCCGTGCTCGCCGACGAGGTCGGTGCCGCCGGTGACCGGGTGGCGTCGCTGGTGCTCGGGGACGGGTCGGCCTGCCGCGGGGAGAAAGCACCCGGGTACGACGACGCGCGTGCCCTCCCGTACGACCAGAGGGTTGCCGAAGCGCTGGCCGACGCGGACCTGGACGCCCTGCTCGACCTCGACCCGGTGGTGTCGACGGAGCTGAAGGCCGCCGGTCGCGCCCCCTGGCAGGTGCTCGCGGGCGCGGCCCGCGCTGCCGGTGGTGGGTGGCGCGGCGAGTTGCTGCACGACTCCGCTCCCTACGGGGTTGCGTACTTCGTGGCGTCCTGGGAGCGGGCGTGACAGGCATGGTGGTCGCTGTGGTCGGCCCGACCGCGGCCGGCAAGTCCGCGCTGAGCATCGCGTTGGCGCATGCCCTGGACGGGGAGGTGGTCAACGCCGACTCGATGCAGCTCTACCGGGGCATGGACATCGGCACGGCGAAGCTGACCCTCGCCGAGCGGGACGGGGTGCCGCATCACCTGCTGGATGTCTGGGAGGTCACCGAGGCGGCGAGCGTCGCGGAGTACCAGCGGTTGGCCCGCGCGGCGGTGGACGACATCCTGTCGCGGGGGCGGGTGCCGCTGCTGGTCGGTGGCTCCGGGCTGTACGTGCGGGCGGTGCTGGAGCGCTTCGAGTTCCCCGGCACGGACGCGGCGCTGCGGGAGCGGCTGGAACGGGAGTTGGCCGAGGTCGGCCCGGCCCCTCTGTACGCGCGGCTGCGCGCCGCCGACCCGGTCGCCGCCGAGAGCATCCTGCCGGCCAACGGCCGGCGGATCGTCCGGGCCCTGGAGGTGATCGAGCTGACCGGCGCGCCGTTCGCCGCCTCGTTGCCACAGCCCACGCCGTACTACCCGTCGGTGCAGCTCGGCGTCGACCTGGACACCGGTCTGCTGGACGAGCGGATCGCGCTGCGGGTGGACCGGATGTGGGCCGACGGCCTGGTGCCGGAGACCCGTGAGCTGGTCGGGCGCGGGCTGCCCGAGGGGCGGACGGCGAGTCGGGCGCTCGGCTACCAGCAGGTGCTGCGCCTGCTCGCCGGTGAGCTGACCGAGGCGCAGGCGCACGACGAGACGGTCCGGGCGACCCGGCGGTTCGTCCGTCGGCAGCGGTCCTGGTTCCGCCGCGACCCGCGGATCCACTGGCTGGACTCGGCGACCCCGGACCTGATCGGGGCCGCCCTGCGTCTGGTGCCGGCCGCTGCGCGATGATGGGGGCGTGGAGTTCACCAAGGGCCACGGCACCGGCAACGACTTCGTCCTCCTTCCCGACCCGGACGGTCAGCTCGACCTGACCCCGGAGCTGGTCGCGGCGCTCTGCGACAGGCGTCGGGGCATCGGCGCGGACGGCGTCCTGCGGGTGGTCCGCGCGGCCAAGCATCCGGACGGCGCGGGTCTGGCCGGCGAGGCCGAGTGGTTCATGGACTACTGGAACGCCGACGGCTCGTTCGCCGAGATGTGCGGCAACGGCGCTCGGGTCTTCGTGCGCTACCTGCTCGACAGCGGGTTGGCCACGCCCGCCGGCGCGGCGTTGCCGGTGGCAACCCGGGCCGGCGTCGTGCGCGCGCTGGTCGAGGGCGACGCCGTGTCCGTCGAGATGCGTCGACCCCAGGTGTACGACAGTTCTGCCGCCACACTCGGCGGGCTGACCCTGACCGGTGCGGTGGTGGACGTCGGCAACCCGCACCTGGTCTGCGTCCTGCCGGCCGGCGTGGAGCTGTCGGCGCTGGACCTGACCGTCGCGCCCGGGTTCGACCCGGCGGTCTTCCCGAGCGGGGTGAACGTCGAGTTCATCGTGGCGGGCGACCCGGTCGACGGCACCGACGAGCACAGCCTGATGCGGGTGTACGAGCGCGGCAGCGCCGAGACCCTGTCCTGCGGCACCGGCGCCTGCGCGGTGGGCGCGGTGGCACTGCGCGACGCCGGCCGCGACACCGGAGTGGTCGCCGTCGACGTGCCCGGCGGTCGTCTGACGGTGACCGTCACCGAGACCTCATGCTGGCTCTCCGGCCCCGCCGTCCTGGTGGCGAGCGGCGAGGTAACCCTCCCCGCCTGACCACCCCCGGGTTCGCCCCTCGGGTTCGCCCCGTCGATCATGAAGTTATTGCCACCCTGCTCGGCGTGTCGGGGCAATAACTTCATGATCAACGGACGGTTCGGGGCCGGGCGCGGGCAGGGCCGGGCGGGGTTGGGGTTACGGGGTGGCGCTGGCGGTCGCGGCGATTTCGGGGAGGTCGGCGGGGCCGGGGTCGGCGGCCGGGAGCGGGCTGGGGTTGTGCGCGGCGGCGCGGACGGCGGCGGCGACCGCCGGGGCGACCCGGGAGTCGAACACGCTCGGCACGATCACCGTCGGGTTGATCTTGTCTTCGCCGACCACGTCCGCGATGGCCCGGGCGGCCGCGATGGCCATCTCCTCGGTGAACTCCTCGGCGTGCGCGTCCAGCATGCCGCGGAACACCCCGGGGAACGCGAGCACGTTGTTGATCTGGTTCGGCTGGTCCGAACGGCCGGTGGCGACCACCGCGGCGTGCTTACGCGCCTCCCGCGGGTCGACCTCCGGGTCGGGGTTGGCCAGCGCGAAGACGATCGAGTTCTTCGCCATCTGCGCGATGTCGTCGCCGGTGAGCAGGTTCGGCGCGCTGACCCCGATGAACACGTCGGCGCCCCGGATCGCTCCGGGCAGGTCGCCGGAGTAGTTCTCCTTGTTGGTGTTCTCCGCCAGCCACTGCCACGCCGAGTTGAGCCCGGTCAGCCCGCGGTGCAGGGCGCCCTCCCGGTCGTACGCGATGATGTCGCCGACGCCCTGGCGCAGTAGCAGCTTCATGATCGCGGTGCCGGCCGCGCCGGCTCCGGAGACGACCACCCGGACGTCCGCGAGCTGCTTGCCCACCACCCGCAGCGCGTTGGTGAGCGCGGCCAGCACGCAGATCGCGGTGCCGTGCTGATCGTCGTGGAAGACCGGAATGTCCAGCGCCTCGCGCAGCCGGGCCTCGATCTCGAAGCAGCGCGGCGCGGCGATGTCCTCCAGGTTGATGCCGCCGTAGGCCGGAGCGATCGCCTTGACGATCTGCACGATCTCGTCGGTGTCCTGGGTGTCCAGCACCACCGGCCAGGCGTCCACCCCGCCGAAGCGCTTGAACAGCGCGGCCTTGCCCTCCATCACCGGCAGCGACGCGGCCGGGCCGAGGTTGCCCAGGCCGAGCACCGCCGAGCCGTCGCTGACCACAGCGACGGTGTTGCGCTTGATGGTCAGTCGCCGGGCGTCGGCCGGGTTCTCGGCGATCGCCATGCAGACCCGGGCAACCCCGGGGGTGTACGCGCGGGACAGCTCGTCGCGGTTGCGCAGCGCGACCTTCGAGGTCACCTCGATCTTGCCGCCCAGGTGCAGCAGGAACGTCCGGTCCGACACCTTGCGCACGTCCACGCCGTCCAGCGCGGTCAGCGCGTCGACCACCTGGTCGGCGTGGCCGGCGTCGGCGGTGTCGCAGGTCAGGTCGACGATCACGTTGGTCGGGTCCGAGTCCACCACGTCCAGCGCCGTGACGATCGCCCCGGCCTCGCCGACGGAGGTGGTGAGCCGGCCGATCGAGGAGGCGTCCGCGGTCACGGCGATCCGGATGGTGATCGAAAATCCGGCGCTGGGCAGTCGGGTGATGGCCACGGGATCCCTCCGTAACGGCTGTGCGGCCGTTCGGCCGCCGCCCGCATTTCTACCGGGTTGTCGCGGCCGACCAGCATTCGCCCCCACTTTTGGCGACCTTCACCATGGGCATATAGCAGGTGCGTTCGGCGTTGTGTCATGTCAGGATTACGTTCTACTTATCAAAACGGACAGGAGAACCGCTTGCGAGACCAGGAGAGCTTTGTCCCCGTCGAGGACGAGCTCGACGACGTCACCACCGGCGAGATGGATCTGTCGGAGCGGCAGTCCCTCCGACGCGTCCCGGGCCTGTCAACCGAGCTCACCGACGTCACCGAGGTGGAATACCGCCAGCTGCGGCTGGAGCGGGTCGTCCTGGTGGGCGTCTGGACCGAAGGCACTGTCACCGACGCGGAAAACTCGCTGACCGAGCTCGCCGCGCTGGCCGAAACCGCCGGTTCGCAGGTGCTCGAAGGGCTCATCCAACGTCGTACCCGACCTGACCCGGCCACGTACATCGGCCGTGGCAAGGTCGACGATCTTGGCGCGGTGGTGCTCTCCACCGGCGCCGACACTGTCATCTGTGACGGTGAGCTGTCCCCGTCGCAGCTGCGCAACCTGGAGCAGCGCACCAAGGTAAAGGTCGTCGACCGCACCGCGCTGATCCTCGACATCTTCGCCCAGCACGCCAAGAGCAAGGAAGGTAAGGCGCAGGTCGAGCTGGCCCAGCTCGAATACCTGCTGCCCCGACTGCGCGGTTGGGGTGAGACGCTCTCCCGGCAGACCGGTGGTTCCGGCCGGGGTGGCGGCGCCGGCGGCGGTGTGGGTGTCCGTGGTCCCGGTGAGACCAAGCTGGAGACCGACCGGCGGCGCATCCGGCACCGCATCTCCCGGCTGCGTCGCGAGATCAAGAGCATGAAGACGGTACGCGTGACGAAGCGTTCCCGCCGTTCCCGCAACTCCGTCCCCGCGGTGGCCATCGCCGGCTACACCAACGCCGGCAAGTCCAGCCTGCTCAACCGCCTGACCGGCGCGGGCGTGCTGGTGGAGAACGCGCTGTTCGCCACGCTGGACCCGACGACCCGCAAGGCCACCACCTCGGACGGGCGGCTCTACACCCTCTCCGACACCGTCGGCTTCGTCCGACACCTCCCGCACCAGATCGTCGAGGCGTTCCGCTCGACGCTGGAGGAGGTCGCGCAGGCGGATCTGGTGGTGCACGTCGTGGACGGCACCCACCCGGATCCGGAGGAGCAGGTCCGGGCGGTCCACACGGTGCTTGCCGAGGTCAGCGCGGACCGGCTCCCCGAGCTGTTGGTGGTCAACAAGACCGACGCCGCTGACGAGGACACTCTGCTGCGGCTCAAGCGGCTCTGGCCAGACGCGATCTTCGTGTCCGCGCACTCCGGGCGGGGCATGGACGAGCTGCGCGCGGCGATCGAGGAGCGGCTGCCGAGTCCGGCCGTCGAGGTCCGGGCCGTGCTGCCGTACGACCGGGGCGACCTGGTGGCTCGGGCGCACCGTACGGGTGAGGTGCTCAGCACGTCGCACCTGCCGGAGGGCACTCTGCTGCACGTCCGGGTCGGCGCGGAGCTGGCGGCGGAGCTGACGGCCTTCGACGTGGAACGGCAGGGGCAGGCGGCCGGCAGCCGATCCTGAGCGGCCACGGCGTCATCCCCCGGAAACGCGCGGCATGCGACACTGGCCGAATGCGCCGCGTTGTTTCCTCGGTCACGGTTGCCCTCGGCCTGCTCGGGGCAACCGTGGCGCTCGCCGGATCCGCCGCGGCGGCTCCCGCCCCTGGGGCGTCCGGGCCGCCCGCCGCGAACCCTGGCCAGAAGCGATGCACGATCACCGACGAGCGCCTACGGGAGCTGTCCGGGCTGGTTGCCACCAAGAGTGGCTACATCGTCATCAACGACGGCACCGACGTCGCCGAGCGCAAGCGGGTCTTCTTCCTCGACAGCAAGTGCAAGATCTCGAAGGAGCCGGTCCGCTACTCGGGGCAGGGTCCGTTCGACACCGAGGATCTCGCCCTGTCCAAGGATGGCCGCACCCTCTGGATCGCCGACACCGGTGACAACCCCGACTCGAAGGAGCGCCGCAGCCGCGTCGCGCTCTGGTCGATGCCGGTCACCGGCGCCAAGCAGCCGACGCTGCACCGGCTCTCCTACCCCGAGGCCAAACCGCACGACGCTGAGGCGTTGCTCATCGGCGACGACGGAAAACCGCTCATCATCACCAAGGTGACCAGCGGCAAGGCCGAGATCTACACGCCGTCGGCGGCCCTCAAGAGCGGCGACACCGAGCCGGTGCCGATGCGTAAGGCCGGCGAGCTCACGCTGCCGAAGACCCAGACGGAGAACACCCTCAACACGTTCGGCCGGATCGCCATCACCGGCGCGTCCCGGGCACCGGACGGCTCCCGGGTGGTTCTGCGCACGTACGCGGACGCCTTCGAGTTCGACGTGACCGGTGGCGACATCGTGGGTGCGCTCACCACCGGCAAGCCGCGGGTCACGCCGCTGGCCGACCCGTTCGGCGAGGCCATCAGCTACACCCCGGACGGAAAGTCGTTCCTCACCGTCTCCGACGCGGGCCGGTTCAGCGAGGACGAGCCGATCGACATCCTCGGCTACACCCCGTCCACGTCGACGGCCGCGCCACTGGCCGCCGAGGACGGTGCCAAACCGGCCGCCTCGAAGTCCTGGACCGACGGGCTGAGCCTCGACGACATCACGTACCTGGTGGGGGCCGTCGGGCTGATCGGCCTGCTGTTGGTCGCCGCCGGAATCTTCGGCATCGTTCGCGCTCGCCGTCGGCCGCCGACAGCTGACGCGTCCGACCCGTCGGAGCCGGACGATGAGCCGTTCGGCCCGCGTGCCGGCCGTGCCGTTGACGGGTTCCCTGCCGACGATGACCGCAGGGGTGGTGTGTACGGGGGCGGCGCACCGGCCGGCGGCGCTGTCTACGGCGGTGGTGCGGGTCGCGGCGGCCCGGCCCCGGCGGGTGGCGCGGGTCGCGGTGGCCCGGCCCCGGCGGGCGGTGGGGTGTACGGCGGTGGCGGCCGGCCGGCCTCGGCTGACGGCGGCTACGGTGCGCCGCGACCCGACGGCGGCGGTGCCGGCGTTTACGGCGGTGGTGGTCGTCCCCCCGCTGGTGGCGGTGGTCGTCCCCCGGTCGGGGGTGGTGGTCGTCCCCCCGCCAGCGGCGGTGGCCGTCCCCAGGGTGGCGGTGGTCGTCCGCAGGGCGGCGGTGGCCGTCCTGGCGGTGGCGTGTACGGCGGTGGTGACGGCGGTCAGCCCGGTCGCGCGGAGCCGCCCCGGCGCGGTGGGCAGGAGCCCGACTACCGGGGTCAGCGGCCCAGCCGGCGACGTGACGAGGACGCGCCCGTCGACCCGTACGGGCAGTATCCCGGGGGCGGTCGCGGCCCACGGGGCGACCGTTACTGATCGGACGCTGTAGCGCTCACCCGGTCTGACGAGCGGTGCGGGTGAGCGCTGGTGGCACCCACCCGCCGATCGGTCAGATCCGGCGTAGCACCGCCACGACCCGACCCATGATGGTGGCGTCGTCGCCGGGGATCGGGTCGAAGGCCGGGTTCTGCGGCATCAGCCAGACGTGCCCGTCGCGCCGCCGGTAGGTCTTCACCGTCGCCTCGCCGTCGAGCATGGCGGCCACGATCTCGCCGGAGTCGGCGGTCGGCTGCTGCCGGACGACCACCCAGTCGCCGTCGCAGATCGCCGCGTCGAGCATCGAGTCGCCCTTGACCTGGAGCATGAAGACCTCGCCCTCACCCACCAGCTCGCGGGGGAGCGGGAAGATGTCCTCCACGGCCTGCTCGGCGAGGATCGGCCCACCGGCGGCGATCCGACCGAGCATCGGCACGTACGCCGGGGTGGGCCGCTGTGCCCTCGACAACTCGTCGTCGATCGCCTCGCTGGGGGCGCGGACGTCCACCGCGCGCGGCCGGTTCGGGTCGCGGCGCAGGAAGCCCTTCTTCTCCAGCTCCTTGAGCTGGTAGGCGACGCTGGACGGCGACACCAGGCCGACCGCCTCGCCGATCTCGCGGACGCTCGGCGGGTAGCCGTGCCGTTCCACCCAGGTGCGGATGAACTCCAGGATGCGCCGTTGGCGGGCGGTCAGGTCGACCGTCGCTGGGTCGGGGAAGGCGCTGACCACCGGGGTGACCGGACGCACGGCGGGCTGACCCGTCCGGCTGCGCGCGGCGCTGCGGCGTCGGGTGGCCGGGGGGCCCGCCTCGGTGATCTGCTGCGGGCTCTTCGGCCGGCTGGCCCGGTCCTCGGTCACGTCCGTCCTCCCTGGTCGGCGCTGGGTGCCTCGTCGGCTCGTGGTGCGTGCGGTGGTGCCACGTTGTTCATGACCGTATAGGTGAGATCAGTCATTTTCAAACATCTGTACGACCTCTCACCGGCGTGTCGGGGTGAAAAAGCGCTCCGCTCGTACGGATGTTCTGATAAATGGTACGTCAGGTAGCACTGGTGTTCGATCCTGCATCATTTTCCGGCTGGGTCCGGCCCGCTGGCCGGTAACCCGGGCGGCATCGTGACGTTGGGTCTTCGGGCGTTGTGCGGTGCGTTGATGACCGGATGGTCCGTGACGCGCCGGACACGCCGACCAACTTGACCCGGCTTCCGCAGCGACATACCGTCGACCCCTAGATGTAGTAGTGACACGGGCGTAAGTTGCCTACAGGTTGGGTCTGACTACCGACCGCACTCCCGTAAGGTTCACCACGGCGGGCGCTGTGAGCGCATCACATCGCCGTGGTGAGTCGTGCCCGGGTGTGCCCGGTACGACGCGGTTGATCACGATTAGGAGGTAGGCGATGCGGTGTCCGTACTGCCGGCACGCTGACTCCCGGGTGGTCGACTCGCGGGAGGCCGACGACGGCCAGCTCATCCGACGGCGGCGGTCCTGCCCGGAGTGCGGCAAGCGGTTCACCACCGTCGAGGAGGCGGTCCTCGCTGTCGTCAAGCGCAGCGGGGTGACCGAGCCGTTCAGTCGCACGAAGATCATCGGCGGGGTGCGTAAGGCGTGCCAGGGCCGGCCGGTGGACGACGACTCCCTCGCGCTGCTCGCGCAGCGGGTGGAGGAGTCGGTCCGGGCCAAGGGGGCCGCCGAGATCCCCAGCCACGACGTGGGCCTGGCGATCCTGGGTCCGCTACGCGACCTGGACGAGATCGCCTACCTGCGGTTCGCCAGCGTCTACCGCTCGTTCGACTCGCTCGCCGACTTCGAGCGCGAGATCGAGACGTTGCGGGCCGCGGCGCGAGCCCGGGAGCAGGGCCGGGCCGATGCGGTGGAAACCGCCGGCCGTACCAGCTGAGTCTTCACGGTTTTTCAAAGAGATTGGGACGCGCGGTGGGGCACCGCGCAGACGAGGGGGGCGACGGCGTGACAACTAGCCGTTCACGAAACAAGGCAGGCGCGGGGCTGAAGATCGAGCGGGTGTGGACGACGGAGGGGGTCCACCCGTACGACGAGCTCTCCTGGGAGCGCCGTGACGTCGTGATGACGAACTGGCGGGACGGCTCGATCAACTTCGAGCAGCGTGGGGTGGAGTTCCCGGAGTCGTGGAGCGTCAACGCCGCGAACATCGTCACCACCAAGTACTTCCGGGGAGCGGTGGGGACCCCGGAGCGCGAGTGGTCGCTCCGGCAGCTGATCGACCGGGTGGTCACCACCTACCGCACCGCTGGTGAGGAGTACGGCTACTTCGCGAGCCCGGCCGACGCCGAGGTCTTCGCGCACGAGCTGACCTGGATGCTGCTGAACCAGGTGTTCAGCTTCAACTCGCCGGTCTGGTTCAACGTCGGCACGCCGTCGCCGCAGCAGGTCAGCGCCTGCTTCATCCTGGCCGTCGACGACTCGATGGACTCGATCCTCGACTGGTACAAGGAGGAGGGGCTGATCTTCAAGGGCGGCTCCGGCTCCGGGGTCAACCTGTCGCGCATCCGTTCGTCCCGTGAGCTGCTCTCCTCCGGCGGCAACGCCTCCGGCCCGGTCAGCTTCATGCGCGGCGCGGACGCCTCCGCCGGCACCATCAAGTCCGGCGGCGCGACCCGCCGGGCGGCCAAGATGGTCATCATCGACGTGGACCACCCGGACATCCAGGAGTTCGTGGTCACGAAGGCGCGCGAGGAGGACAAGATCCGCGCGCTGCGTGACGCCGGGTTCGACATGGACCTCGGTGGCTCCGACATCGTCAGCGTGCAGTACCAGAACGCCAACAACTCGGTCCGGGTCTCCGACGAGTTCATGTCGGCGGTCGAGAACGGCAAGGGCTTCGACCTGCGCGGCCGGCTGGACGGCTCGGTGATCGAGACCGTCGACGCCAAGAACCTGTTCCGCTCCATCTCCCAGGCAGCCTGGGAGTGCGCCGACCCCGGTCTGCAGTACGACGACACGATCAACGACTGGCACACCTGCCCGGAGACCGGGCGGATCACCGCGTCGAACCCGTGCTCGGAGTACCTGCACCTGGACAACTCGTCGTGCAACCTGGCGTCGCTCAACCTGATGAAGTTCCTCCGCGCCGACGGTGGCTTCGAGGTGGAGAAGTTCGTCAAGTCCGTCGAGTTCGTCATCACCGCGATGGACATCTCGATCTGCTTCGCGGACTTCCCGACCGAGAAGATCGGTGAGACGTCCCGCGCCTACCGGCAGCTGGGCATCGGCTACGCCAACCTGGGCGCCCTGCTGATGGCCTCCGGCCTGCCGTACGACTCGGAGCAGGGCCGCTCGGTCGCCGCGTCGATCACGTCGCTGATGACCGGCACCGCCTACCGCCGTTCCGCCGAGCTGGCCGGCGTCGTCGGCCCGTACGACGGCTACGCCCGCAACGCTGAGCCGCACAAGCGGGTCATGCGCAAGCACGCCGCGGCCAACGACGAGATCAAGCCGACCAGCCCGGTGGCCACCGCGATCGTCCGCGAGGCGACCAAGCAGTGGACCCAGGGCAACAAGATCGGCGACAAGAACGGGTGGCGTAACGCGCAGGCCAGCGTGCTCGCCCCGACCGGCACCATCGGCTTCATGATGGACTGCGACACGACCGGCGTGGAGCCGGACCTGGCGCTGGTCAAGTTCAAGAAGCTCGTTGGCGGCGGCTCGATGCAGATCGTCAACCAGACGGTGCCGCGCGCCCTGCGCAGCCTCGGCTACCCCGAGGAGCAGGTCGAGGCGATCGTCGAGCACATCGCCGACCACGGCCACGTGGTGGACGCCCCCGGCCTCAAGCCGGAGCACTACCCGGTCTTCGACTGCGCCATGGGGGAGCGGACGATCGCCCCGATGGGTCACGTGCGGATGATGGCGGCCATCCAGCCGTTCGTGTCCGGCGCGATCTCCAAGACGGTCAACATGCCGGAGGCGGCCACCGTCGAGGACGTCGAGAAGATCTACTTCGAGGGCTGGAAGCTCGGCCTCAAGGCGCTGGCGATCTACCGGGACAACTGCAAGGTCGGCCAGCCGCTGTCGGTGGCCAAGTCCAACAAGACCACCGAGCCGGCCGCCGTCGAGACCGCAACGGCCGCGCCGGCCGCGGTCGAGAAGGTCATCGAGTACCGGCCGGTGCGTAAGCGCCTGCCGAAGAAGCGCCCGTCCGAGACGGTCAGCTTCTCCGTCGGTGGCGCCGAGGGCTACCTGACCGCGTCGTCCTACCCGGACGACGGCCTCGGTGAGGTCTTCCTGAAGATGTCCAAGCAGGGCTCGACCCTGGCCGGCGTGATGGACGCCTTCTCGGTGGCCATCAGCATCGGCCTCCAGTACGGCGTGCCCCTGGAGACGTTCGTCAGCAAGTTCACCAACATGCGCTTCGAGCCGGCCGGCATGACCGACGACCCGGACGTGCGGATGGCAGCCTCGGTGATGGACTACATCTTCCGTCGCCTGGCACTGGACTTCCTGCCCTACGAGCGTCGCGCCGAGCTGGGCATCTTCACCGCGTCGGAGCGGGCCGCGCAGCTGCGGGCCGAGGCCGACGCGGAGGCCGCCGCCGTCACCGGTGCCGACCTCACCGCGATGGCGTCGTCCGCGCCGGTGGAGACCCCGGCCAAGCCGGAGGCTGTCGCCCAGCCGGCCCAGGAGATGGCCGACGTGGCCGCCGCCAAGCCGGCTCCGAGCGTGGGCTCCAGCACCGAACTGCTGGAGGCCGTGATCGGCAAGGCCGCCGACGCGCCGCTCTGCTTCACCTGCGGTACGAAGATGCGCCCCGCCGGTAGCTGCTACGTCTGCGAGGGCTGCGGCTCCACCAGCGGCTGCAGCTGACGTACGCGAAACGCGGCGCTGCCCCGGCCTCCTCCACGGAGGCCGGGGCAGCACCGCTTTTCCGGTGTCCAAGACCCAGTTGGCCGTTCCGGCACGACCAGCCGGTCCTCCACTGTTGGGCATGATCAAGTGATGAAAAGTAGGTCAGAGATGGCCCTTCGACCTACTTTTCATCACTTGATCATGGAGGGTCTGTCTGCGCCGGATCAAGCATGCGACGACGGCAAGTCGGTGTAGGTCCGCTGCTTGGCGACCGGGAGCCGTGAACAGGACGCCGGGTCAGCGGTCGTCGTCGCCCTCGGTCGGGCGAGGCGGGCGGTTGTGCTTCGCCCAATCGTCCACTTCGTCCGCGTCCCAGATGGTCGTCCCGATGAGGCGAGCCATCGGCTCAGGAAAGCCGGGGCGACGGGTGATCTGCAGTACCCGCTGGCGCGACACGTTGAACAGGGCGGCCAACTCGCCGGGCCCGTACAAGCGCGGTCGCTTCATCTGCTCGACATCGGGTGACGGCGGAGCATCCTATTCCTCTTGCCTATACGGGTGCCCTCGCGCCATTGCGAGGCGGCGGCGCCTCTCCTGATCTGGGCGTCTGCAGGTCTGAGCTAGCGGACCCTCCGAACGAATCCCATCCATGCGTCTCTCGTGAAGCGAAGAGTTGATTCTCTCGGATTCTTGCTGTCACGCACTGCGATTCCCTCGTCGACGACAGCTACCTCGACGCAGGCTCCGCCGTTGTTGTCGCTGTAGCTCGACTTACGCCAGACCAGGCGATCCGAAGTCTCCATGATCACTCTCTCAGGTCTGTTGCCGCTCTACGTCGTCCGCCATCCCCAGGATGAGCTTGCGCGACTCTACCGGCCCGAGAGCGGCTGCCCGGAGTCGGTCCCACAGTCGAGTGTAGGCCCGTACGGCGTCCGGCCGGTCAAGGTAGTCGGCGTCGGTGAAGGTCTCGACGTAGATCACGTCCGATGCCGCGTCGTCCCCGAAGCGCAGGATGATGAAGCTGAACGACGCCGTCTCGTAGGTCTGTGCGTTGAACGGAAACACCTGAAGCGCGACGTTGGGCTGCTCGCTGACCTCTGCCAGGTGCAGGAGTTGGTTGCGCATCGTCGTCGCGTCACCGATGCTTCGGCGCAGCGCCGACTCGCTGAGGATGAAGCTCAGGTCAGGCCCCTCGTCCTGCTGCAGAATCGACTGCCGTTCCATGCGTACGGCAACCTGCCGGTCGACCTCGTCAGTCGGCGGGCGTGGGTGGGCGATCGCGTTCATGGCGCGGATGTACGGCTCGATCTGAAGGACTCCGGGGATAACTTCAGGCTGATACCAGCGGATCTCTGACGCGTCACCTTCGAGGTCCAGGTACTGGCGGAACCAGTCCGGCACGGCGTTTCGGTAGGTGCTCCAGCGCCCGCGTTGCCGCCCTGCTCGTGCAAGGTCGCGTAGCGGCTCGGCGTCATCGCCCCGGATCCCGTAGAGGTCGAGTAGCAGGTTCAGGTCGGTGAGCTTGATGCCCGACTGTCCAAGTTCGACTCTGCTGATCTTGCTGGCTGCTGCGTCGATGACGGCAGCCGCTTCGTCCTGCGTCTTGCCTGCACCTTCACGAGCCCGTTTGAGGGCAAGACCGAGACGCCGTCGCTGGATCGTCGGGTTCACCACCGGCTGATTACGGCGTGGCCCTAGCTGGATACCGCGACACGCCGCGAAGAGGTTCCCAAAATAGGAGTCCAACTCTAGCGTGGTTGTACTTCCAAAATAGGAGTCCAAGTTTGGGGTGTCATGGGGTCGCACGTGCCGTACGACGACTACCTGCTGGCGGTGGCGCTGACCTTGGCTCGGCGGCATCGGCCGGTCTGGTCGTGGCGGCGGTGGCGGTGGGTCTGCCGGTGTGGGGCCGATCTGCCGTGCCGAGTCCGGCACCGCATCCCGATCCGACGAGGCCACTGGCCGGGGGAGGAGTAGGAGTGACCGAGGATCAGGCCGGACGAATTTTGTCCGTGCACCTTCCCGGCGTCGACGGGCTCTGCGCAGGCTGTCGCTGGTGGTGGGCACGGCTGTCGCCGTACCTCTGCTATCAGGCGGAATGGGCGGCCCGCTGGCACGCCCGGTCGGTCACCTGGCGCTTCATGGATGGTCTGTCGTGACCACCCACGGCCCGGTCCTTCCGGTGTGGACCTGCGGCGGCTGCGCCGCGCCCTGGCCCTGCCGGACTCGGCGAACGGAGCTGCATGCCGAGTTCGAGGGTGCACCCGTGTCATTGGCCCTCTACATGGGCTCTTACCTGGTCTGGGCGGCCGAGGATCTGACCTGGGTGCCTGCCGGGATGCTGCACCGACGTTTCCTGGGTTGGGTCCGGTGAGTCTGATCCGGCGAGGCGATGAGCGGTTCCACTACAGCGACAACTCGCACAAGTGGATCCCGCCGAACCCGGACTACGACCAGGAGGTCTGGGACGAGATGGTCCGCCAGCACCAGCTCCAGCACCTGGAGGAGATCTCCAACCGCAGGAGGCCGCCTCGATCAAGTGATGAGAAGTAGGTCTGAAGATGGCCCTGGGACCTACTTTTCATCACTTGATCTTGGAGTCGGGCGGACCGGGCTACTGGTTTGCTCGTTCGGCGGCGCGTACGGCGTTGCGGAACAGCATCGCGACGGTGGTCGGGCCGACCCCGCCGACCCGGGGGGTGATCGCGCCGGCCACCTCGGCGCACGCTTCGTCCACGTCCGGTAGGAGGCGCCGCCCGTCGTAGCGGACGCCGGCGCCGATGACGACCGCGCCGGGCTTGACGTGCTCAGGCTTCACGATCCCGGGTACGCCGGCGGCGGCCACGAGGATGTCGGCGCGGCGGGTGTAGCGATCCCAGTCGGGCACGCCGGTGTGGACGACGGTGACGGCGGCGTTGGCTGTCGGGCGCTTCTGGGCGAGCAGCATGGCCAGAGGGCGGCCCAGGGTGGCGCCGCGGCCGAGGATGACGACCTCACGGCCGGCGACGGGGATCTCGTAGTACGCCAGGAGGGCTTCGATGCCCGCAGGGGTGCACGGCAGCGGGCCGGGCAGGCCGACGGCGAGACGCCCCATGTTCAGTGGGTGCATGCCGTCGACGTCCTTGTCCGGGTCGATGGTCTGCAACGCCGCGTCGTAGTCCAGATGCCCCGGCACGGGGTACTGCACGAGCAGCCCGTGTACGTCCGGATCGGTGTTGAATCGGGCAATGGCCTGGTGCAGCTCGGCCTGGGTGGCGGTGGCCGGCAGATGCACGTGCGGGGAGGCGAACCCGAGCGCGGCGGCCTGACGCTGCTTGATGGCGATGTAACCGGCGCTGGCGTCGTCGTCGCCGACGAGGATGGTGGCGAGGCTCGGTGTGATCCCGCGGCTGCGCAGCCGGGCGGCTGCGGCGGCGGTCTCGGCCAGGACGGCTTCGGCGACGGGTGCACCCGGCAGGAGCCGTGCCGCGCCCGATGAGGTGTGGTGCTCGGCGGATGGGCTGGTCGTGGTCATGACGGTTCCTCGACGCAGGCGCCCAGGCGGTCGACGCCCGCGAGAGGCTCCCCGATGGTTTTGACCATCCCCGTGCCGCCAGTCGCCGGTGCCTCGATCATGCCCCATCACCAGGGCAACTGCCCAGTTGGACCAGCAGCGAACGCTTCGATCTGCGCGGGATCGATGGTGTAGTGCACGACGCAGGTGATCACGCCGTCACCCTACGGCCGGATGTTCGGTAACACTCGTGCTCCGCCTGACGAAGAAGGGGTGTGAAGGCTACGAGGGAGGACGGCCTGTGAATGAGCCGAGCCGAGCCGACGATGACATCTCCGGCATCGGAGCCGATCCGGTGGCTTTCGAGGTGTTCTACCGCCGGCACCTGGAGGCGGTGGGCCGGTTCGTGGCGCGGCGGGTCGACGACCCGCATCTCGCCGCCGACCTGACCGCCGACGTGTTCCTGGCGGTGATCGAATCGGCGGCGGGCTACCGGCCGGAGCGGGGCAGCCAGATCGGCTGGCTGTACGGGGTGGCCCGCAACGTCATCGGCGACGAGCGGCGTCGGGCTGCCCAACGGCTGCGGGTGACCGGCCGACTGGCCGGACGACGGGACCTCGGCCCCGATGACATCGCGCGCATCGAGGAGCGGATCGACGCCGAGTCGGCGGCCCGCCGCACCCACAGGGCGCTGAGCGAGCTGCCCGAGGGCACCCGGACGCTTGTCGAACTCGTCGCCGTGGACGGCCTCAGCGTCGCGGAGGCGGCGACAGTGCTGGGGATGTCACCGGTGGCCGCTCGGGTCCGCCTGCATCGTGCCCGCCGCATCGTCCGCGCCGTGCTCGCCCGCCCGGTCACCACCCTCGCCTGAGAGACGGAGATGACGATGAACGAGACCGAACGGTCGCCGCAGGGGTTCGAGGAGCAGCTTCTCAGGGATCTGACCGCACACGTCGCCCAACGGGCCGAGGAGGCGTCGGCGGTCCGTCCCGCCGGACGCCATACCCAGTTCCTGCGCGGTTGGCGTCTCGTCGGAGCGCTCGGACTGGTGGTGACGTTGACCGCCGGTGCGCTGGCGGTCCAGACCGTGAGGCTGGGCGATCAGCCGCCGCCGACTGCCAGCGCGTCGGAGATCTTCCACCTGGCGGCCGACGCGGCTCGACAACAGCCGGAACTCACCGCCCGACCCGACCAGTACGTCTTCACCGAAACCCTGGCGACGATCCGGGACCTGCCGGACAGCGGGCCCTACCAGACCATCCGGAACCAGCTGTGGCAGTCAGCTGGCGGAGTCGCGTACACGAAGGGACGCTACCGACCGGAGAGCGACCCGAACGGGTGGGGCGAGCTGAGGGAGCTCCGGATGGACGATGCCGCCGATCCCACGAAGGAGCTCGACGCGTTCCAGCCGCCGGCGTACCACGGCGACCTGCCCACCGACCCGGACGAGCTGCTTCGCTACCTTCGGGAACACCCGGTCGACCTGCATCTCCCCGAAGGGGCCGACGAGGAGGCCCTCTACGCGGACGAGAGCATGGCGTACACCACCGCGCGGTCGATGCTTGACGGCTACGTGCCGCCCCGCGCGCTCGCGGCGCTGTATGAAGTGCTGGCCCGGGAGCCCGGCGCGACAGTCATCTCCGCCGACGTGGTGGACGCCGCAGGCCGGCACGGGGTGGCGATCCGGATGCCCGGTGTGATCGGTGGCAACGTGGACCTGCTCTTCGACCGCGACACCCACGTCTTCCTCGGGCGCCGCCACTCGGTGATACGCAACGGCAAGGAGTCACTGGAGTCGGCTGCCGCGCTCCTGCGGGTCGCCATCGTCGACCGGCCGGGCCAGGTGCCGTGAGCGAGCCGGTCACGGCCGGTCGGTCAGGGCTGGGCGAACAGGGGGCTGTAGTTCGAGCGGAACATCTGCTCGCCGAGGCGGCGCATCACCAGGTCGCGCAGCGCGGGTGGGAGCCCGGTGGCCTTGTCGCGGCGATGGGTCTGGCTGAGCACCCAGTCGGTACGCGGGCGGCGCCGCGCCTCGTACCCGCGCAGGGCCTCGGCAACGGACCCGGCGGTGGCCAACGAGGAGGCGAGCACGAAAGCGTCCTCCAGGGCCATCGCCGCGCCCTGGGCCATGTTCGGTGAGGTGGCGTGGGCGGCGTCGCCGATCAGCAGCACCGGCCCCCGGGACCAGGAGTCGAGCACGACCTCCTGGTTCGGCCCGGAGTGCAGGGTGCTGTCGTCGTAGTCGAGGGCCTTGAGCATGGTGGCCACCGGCTCGGTGAACGTCTCGGCCAGCTCGTCGCGCCAGCCGGGCCGGTCGGCCACCGGACCGTCGTTGTAGTAGCAGTACGTCTGCTCGGCGCTGATCGGGATGGTCAGGAACTGCCTGCCGCGCCCCAACTGCACCGACCAGACCGGCTCGTCGTCGACGCGGGGAGCGACCCACCGATACGCGTACTGGCTGAGGTCGCGGGCCGCCTGCCCGTCGAAGGCGAGCCGGCGGACCGTCGAGTTCACCCCGTCCGCGCCGAGCACCAGGTCGTACCGTTCGGTGGCGCCGTCGTCGAACTCGACGGCGACCTGGTCGCCCTCCGCGAGGAGCGCGACCGGTTGGCGACCCCAGCGGACCGGGGTGTCGCCGACGCCGGCGAGCAGCGCCCGGTGCAGTTGTGCCCGCGGCAGCGACACGCACGGCCCGACGCCCCGCCACAGCGCGGCCACGTCGATGTCGAAGAGGCGACGCCCGCGCTGGTTGGCGCTGCGCTGCCGGGTGATCTCCACGGAGACGTCGGCGACCGGCTCCCGCAGACCGAGTACGTCGAGCATCCGGGTGGCGTTGCCGGTCAGGTAGATCCCGGTGCCGGAGTCGGTCGGCCCGGATGCCCGCTCGACCACGTCGACAGTGGCACCCCACTCGCGCAGCGCGGCAACCGCCGCAAGCCCGGCGACACCTCCGCCGACGATCAGTACCCGGACGCCGTCACCCCGCACGACACATTCCTCCCCGTTGCCCCTGCGCGACCCCGCTGAGCTGCTGCTCAATGGTCCAGCCGCGGCAGCACTCTACGAGGCGGGTGAGCCGGCGCACGGGAACGGGGGCTGAAATACCGAGGAATGGGCTGCGACGATGAGGCCATGACGACCGCTGAGACGTACGCCGAGTTCGGCAGCCGCGAGGCGCGCGGTGTGTCGCCCACGTACGAGCGCCTGTCGCAGGCGGTCGCCCGCGACGATGACCTGCTCACCCTGCTCGACGGGCTGCCGCCGGCCAAGCGGCAGCCGAATCTGCTGTTCGGCGTCGTCCGTTGGCTCGGTGGCCCGGTCGACGACCCGGCCGCGTTCCACGACTACGTGGTGACGCACTGGCCGGCCATCGAGACGCAGATGCTCACCCGGGCGACCCAGACGAACGAGGCGGGCCGATGCGCGGTCCTGCTGCCGGTGCTCGCCGCGCTACCGCAGCCCCTCGCCCTGCTGGAGGTCGGTGCGTCGGCCGGGCTCTGCCTCTACCCCGACCGGTACGCGTACCGCTACGGCGACCATCAGGTCGGCTCGGGTGAGCCGCTTCTCGACTGCGCGGCCAGCGGGTTGGTGCCGCCGGCAGGCGTACCCCGGGTGGTGTGGCGGGCCGGGCTCGACCTCAACCCGCTCGACGTGACCGACAGCGACGACGTGTCCTGGTTGGACGCGCTGATCTGGCCGGAACAGGCCCATCGGCGGGCCCGGCTGCGCGCCGCGGCGGCGGTGGCCGCGGCCGACCCGCCGTTGTTGGTCCGCGGTGACCTGGTGGACGATCTGCCGGCGCTGGCCGCGCGGGCGCCGACCGATGCGACGCTGGTGGTCTTCCACACGTCCGTGCTCTATCAGGTGCCGTCCCCGCGCCGGGACGCGTTCGTCCGGTTGGTCGGCGAGCTGCCGGGGCACTGGGTGGCGAACGAGGCGCCAACGGTGCTCCGGTACGACGGGCTGCCCGCCCCGCCGAGCGACGCGCTGCACAACGTCCTCGCGCTCGACGGAAAGCCGCTGGCCTGGACCAGAGGCCACGGTCAGTCGCTCACCTGGTTCGGCTGACGTCACCGGGCCGACCGGCGGCCAGGCCGTTGGTTCGACCCGGTCAGCTCAGCGGGCCGGCTCGGACATCCGGTGGCGAAGGGCCCGGATGAACCAGTCCACCGCAGGCGTCGTCGCATCGCCTGTCGACCAGCCGTTGAGCACCGCCAACAGGTCGAGGTAGCGGTCCCGGCGGGGGTCGTTGGCAGGCACCAGCCGGTCGAGCAACCGCTGACGCAGGTCGGCCTCGTCGGAGTGACCGTGCAGGTTCGCGTACCGGTTGGTGACGGCCGCGACCACCGGACCGGCGTCCGGGCTGGTCGGGTCGAGACCGGCCGCGAGGGCGGGTGCCACCGCGTCCCGGACCAGCGCGACGGCGTCCGGGCGGGGCAGCCCCGGGATGTCGTGGTCGGCGGCGTGCTGCCGCGCGAGCCGTCGCATCCGGGCCCGGAACTCCCGGTCCCGGCACAACTCGGCCAGCTCCAGCCACGCCTCGACCTGCTCAGTGCTCGGGTCGTCGGGAAGCTCCGGTGTCATGGAGACGATCACACCCTGGTACGCGGTCTGGTCGCCGAGGCCGGCGAATACGCCGTCCAGGAACTCCGCCACCAACTGCCCGCGTTCGCGGGTGCTGAGCTGGGCCAGCCGGTGCAGCTCATCCACCTCGGTCGGGCTCGACCCGCGTTTCGCCGCGACGGTGAGCACCGCCTGGCGCAGCCGCAGCACCCGGATCTGCACGGCCAACGCCTCGGCGTGCGCGGCGGCCACCTCGTGCAGGGGCACCTCGTCATTGACCACCCGCCGGATGGTGGCCAGGTCCAGGCCCAGGTCACGCAACGTCCGGACCAGCTCCAACCGGGCCACGGCCGCCGGGCCGTACCGCCGGTAGCCGGCCGGGCTCCGATCGGTCGGCGGCACGATCCCGCTGTCGGCGTAGTACCGGATGGTCTTGACGCTCAGGCCGGTTCGTCGGGCCAGCTCGCCGATCGTGTGACGCGTCTCCCCGCTCATGCCCCCACCCTCGCGCCTCCCCCCGGTGGAGACTCAAGCACCATCCGAGCCGGCGAGGAATGCCGCGACCGTCGCGGTGAACACCTCGGCGTCGTCGAGCCACGGGTAGTGCCCGGCGCCCGGCTGGACGACCAGCGTGGCGCGCGGACTCAGCTCGGCGAACCGGGCCACCAGTCCTGGCGGCGCGGCCAGGTCGACCGCACCGGCGAGCAGCAGCACCGGGCCTCGATGCGCGGCGAGCGCCGTACGAGTGGCCGGCGGATCGAAGGCGCCTTCGGAGCTGAAGACCCCTGCCGCCTCGTCGTTGCGCTGACCATCCTCGGCCGCCTGATGCGCCCGTGCCGTCTCGTCCCACCGCCCGTAGAGGAACGGCGCGATTGCCTGCCGGGCGTCCGGGTCGGCCTGACCTGAGAGGACCGACTCCAACGCCGCTGCCGCCGCTGGAAACCACGGCTCGTCGGCCCGGGGCTGGATGACCTCCTGGCGCTGGGCAGCGGTCACCTCCAGCCCGACCGCTCGGATGCTCGGGTTGATGAGCGCGAGTCGGCCCACCCGATCGGGGTGCCGGGTCAGGTATCGCAGAGCCAGGTTGGCGCCGGCGGAGTGCCCGAGCAGATCCAGCCGGTCGAGGCCCAGGTGTCCGCGTAGCGCCTCCACATCGTCGACCATGCGGTCGCAGCGGTAGGTCGAGACGTCCGCTGGGGCCTCCGAGCGGCCGGTGCCCCGCGGATCGAGGATGACAAGCGTCCGGTGTGCGCCCAGACCGCCGAGGTCACCGAGGTACGCGGCGTCGCGCATCGGCCCGCCCGGCAGGCAGACGAGCGGGTCTCCAACCCCGACCGTCCGGTACGCGAGGGTGGTTCCGTCGATCCCGGCGAAGGTGCTGATCATCGGTCAGCGGACCCGCTGGTGGCGGAGCAGGACCACGCCGTTGCCGAAGACGCGGCTCTCCGCCAGCCGCAGACCAGTCGGGGTCTCGGCGTCGGGGAAGAGTCGGCGGCCCCGACCGACAAGCACCGGGTGAACGTAGATCCGGTACTCGTCGATCAGGTCGTGTCGGGCGAACGTCGCGGCCAGGTCGGCCCCACCGAGCGCCAGGTCGCCGCCCGGTTCGGCGGTGAGTTTGCGGACCTGCTCCACGTCGACCTCGCGCACGACTGTGGAGTTCCAGTCGGCGTGGTCGAGGGTGCGCGAATAGACGATCTTTGGCATGTCCCGCCAGATCCGGGCGAACTCGCGCTCCGGGCCGCTGGCGGTCGGGTCCTGATCGGCGGTCGGCCAGTAGGCGGCCATCAGCTCGTAGCTGACCCGGCCGTTGAGGAACCCGCCCATCGGGGCGATCACGTCGTTGAAGTGCTGGTGCAACTCCTCGTCGACCTGGTGCCAACTGATGTCGCCACCCGGGCCTTCGAAGAACCCGTCCAACGACAGGCTCATCTGCACAACGATCTTCCGCATCGCGTCTCCTCCGTAGGATCCGATGGTTGTCGACCTCGATCGTCGTCGGACCGTACGACGAAACGCGACCACGCCGGGGGCATGTCGCCGGATTCCAGGCAGCGGGAGGCCGACACCGCACCGTCCCTAGACTGCTGCGGTGAGCGAAGAGCGGAAACCCCTGGCCGGCCGGCCGCTCACCGAGCCGCACCCCTCCCGGCTGTCCCCGGAGCACCCCGACCGGGCCCGGATCCTCGCCGCGCACACCGCCGCGTTGGCCGCCGGTGAGGCTGGTTACCTCGACCCGGCGAGCGGGCTGTTCGTGCTCAGCGCCGGCTTCCTGGCCCGTCGTGGCACGTGCTGCGGGCGCGGCTGCCGGCACTGTCCGTACGTGGACGATCCACCGTCGGAATAGGCGTCAGCGGGGGCTTTCGCCCGACACCGACACCCCGTACGGTGTCCGACGGACACCTGGCGGGCGCCTTCCGCCGTCGGTCGGCGAGAGGGTGGAACGTGCGCGGGCGGATCATGGTCGCCGGGCTGGCCGGGCTGCTGGTGAGCGGGTGCGCCGACGAGGCGGAGCCGGTGGCGGTGCCGCCGCCGGTGCCGATCGCGGTGGACGTGGCGGCGGCCTCCTCGGGCGGCGCCTGCCGTCTGCTGGACTTCGCGGTGATCGAGCAGGTGGTGAAGGTCCGCTTCGACGTGGCGGCGGCCAGCGAGCAGGGCGACACCCACACCTGTGTGGTCCGGGCCGCGGGTGCCACCCTGCCGGAGTTGGCGCTCAGCGTGACCGAGACCACGATCGACAAGACCACCTTCGGCGCGGACGTGGTGCCGGACAAGGCGGCGAAGGTCACCGGGCTGGGTCAGCAGGCGTACAAGCGGACCACCGCGGCGGCGAGCGGGCACGGGCCGGTCGCCGAAGTCGGCTGGCTGGCCGGCGACGGAAGGCTGGCCACGGTGAGTTGGACCACGGCCCGTGGCAGTGAGCGCTCGGCGGCGGAGAAGCTGACCGGTGACCTGACCGCGTTGGCGAAAAAGGTGGACACCCGGGCGTTGTGACGCCCGGATGCCCGGTTGATCAGTTGGCGGCGACGAAGACCCGGGAGGCGACCTCGCGGGGCAGCCGCACCCGGTCACCGGAGCGGTCGATCGACACCCCGTCGCGCTCCTGGGCCACTGTCACAGTGGCGCCCGGGTCGACACCGGCGGCGTGCAGCTGACGCAGCACGTCGCCGTCGGTCTGCACGCTCTCGCAGATCCGGCGGACCACCACCGGCCCGGAGAGGCCGGGGAAGGCCAGGTTGCGCTCACCCTCGGCGGCCTCGGTCGCTTCCGCCTCGGGGGAGCCCAGCTCCTCCAGACCCGGGATCGGGTTGCCGTACGGGGAGCGGGTCGGCCGGTTGAGCAGGTCGTAGACCCGCTTCTCCACCGCGTCGCTCATCACGTGCTCCCAGCGGCAGGCCTCCTCGTGGGCCTCCTCGTAGGGCATCCCGATGACGTTGACCAGCAGCAGCTCGGCGAGGCGGTGCTTGCGCATCACGGAAACGGCCGAGCCGCGACCCAGCGCGGTGAGCGTGAGGTGTCGGTCACCCTCGACGGTGAGCAGGCCGTCGCGCTCCATCCGGGCGACGGTCTGGCTCACTGTGGGGCCGCTCTGTCGTAGCCGCTCGGCGATCCTGGCACGCAGCGGCGGCACCCCCTCCTCTTCGAGTTCGAGGATGGTGCGCAGGTACATTTCGGTCGTGTCGACCAGGTCGTGAGACTTCATAACGTCAGCGGCCCTCCGGTGCACGATGGTACCTCGGGTGAACGGCCGACGACCGTCGCCGAACCGCATGCCGTCCCGCCGAATGGTGTTGGATGTCGCCATGTCCGGTACCCAGGAGCCGTTGGTCGAGGTCGACCGGCTCGCCGCCGAGCTCGACCAGGTCGACCCGCCCACCCTGCTCGACGTCCGCTGGCGGCTCATCGGCCCGCCCGGGCACGACGACTACCTCGCCGGCCACCTGCCGGGGGCCGTCTTCGTCGACCTGGACACCGCGCTCTGTGGGGTGCCGGGCGTCGGCGGCCGGCACCCGTTGCCCGACCCGGCAGCGTTGCAGGCGGCTCTGCGGGCCGCCGGCGTCCGCGCCGGTCACCCCGTGGTGGTGTACGACGGCGGCGACGGCATGGCCGCCTCGCGGGCCTGGTGGACGCTGCGCTGGGCCGGCCACCGGCCGGTGCGCCTGCTGCACGGTGGCTATCCGGCCTGGGTCGCCGCCGGCCGACCCGTCTCCACCGACGCGCCCGCCCCACCGCCCGGTGACATCGTGGTGCGCCCCGGGGATCTCCCGGTGCTCGACGCCGGGCAGGCCGCCGCGTTGGCCGCCGCGGACGATGCCGTGCTGCTCGACGTACGGGCGGCGCCCCGCTACCGGGGCGAGGTCGAGCCGATCGACCCGGTGGCCGGGCACGTGCCGGGAGCGGCGAACCTGCCCGCCGGGGAGTACGTCGGCCCGGACGGACGTTTCCTGCCCGCCGACGTGCTGAGTGAGCGGTTCGCCGCCGCCGGGGTGACCGAGGGGCGGGCCGTCGCGGCGTACTGCGGCTCGGGGGTGACCGCCGCCCAGGCGGTGCTGGCGCTGCACCTGGCCGGCCGGACGGACGCCGCGCTCTACGTTGGATCGTGGAGCAACTGGGTGGCGGACCCGGCCCGACCGGTCGCCTCGGGGTCGACACCCGGTCGCTGACCAGCGCGTGCGGTGGGCCCGCGCCGATCCTCGTGCGACGATGGGCTCATGTCCGACGACACTGTGGTGGTGTGGGACGAGTCGCTGCTCGCCTACGACATGGGTGACCATCCACTCGACCCGGTCCGGGTGGAGCTGACCATCGCGCTCGCCCGCGAGCTGGGCATCCTGAATCGGCCAGGGGTGCGGATGGTCAAGCCGGAGCCCGCCGACGACGCCCTGCTCACCCGGGTGCACGCGCCGGCCTACCTCGCCGCCGTGCGCAACGCGCCGCGCGACCCGCTCTTCGCCGGGTACGGGCTGGGCACCTCCGACAACCCGGTCTTCGAGGGCATGCACGAGTCCAGCGCGCTCATCGCCGGCGCGACGGTTGCCGCCGCCGAGGCGGTCTGGCGCGGCGACGCCCGGCGGGCGGTGAACGTGGCCGGTGGGCTGCACCACGCCATGTCCGCCCGAGCCTCCGGCTTCTGTGTCTACAACGACCCCGCAGTGGCCATCGCCCGTCTGCTCGACCTGGGCGCCGAGCGGGTCGCGTACGTGGACGTCGACGTGCACCACGGCGACGGCGTGCAGGACATCTTCTGGAACGACCCACGGGTGCTGACGGTCAGCCTGCACGAGACCCCGCTGGCGCTCTTCCCGGGCACGGGTTTCCCGGACGAGACGGGTGGGCCGGGTGCGCAGGGCACCGCCGTCAACATGCCGTTGCCGCCGGGTGTCGACGACAGCGGCTGGCAGCGCGCGTTCCACGCGACAGTGCCGTCGGTGCTGCGCGCGTTCAAGCCGCAGATACTGGTCAGCCAGTGTGGCGCCGACGGCCACCGGCTGGATCCGCTCGCCGATCTCAACCTGACGGTGGACGGGCAGCGGGCCACCTACCTGGCGCTGCGGGCGCTCGCCGACGAGCTGTGCGACGGCCGGTGGGTGGCCACCGGCGGCGGCGGGTACGCGCTCGTCGAGGTGGTGCCCCGGGCCTGGAGTCACCTGCTGGCAGTGGCCACCGGTGACCCGATCGACCCGGCCACGCTCACCCCACCCGCGTGGCGGGACCTGGTCACCTCCCGAGGTCTGGGCCGGGAGGTGCCGCTGCGGATGACCGACGACGCCGACCCGTCGTACGAGCCGTGGCAGCCGACCGGCGAGCCGAACGCGGTGGACCGGGCGATCGCGGCCACCCGCAAGACGGTCTTCCCGCTGCTCGGGCTCGACCCGCACGATCCGCGGGACTGAGCCGGGCCGTTCGGTGACGAGTCTGGACCAGCCGGTCGACGTGCTGCTCAGCGATGGCAGCACTGTCCAGTTGCGACCGATCGACCCGGCCGATGCGCCGGGCATCGTGGCGATGCACAGCCGGTTCTCCGAGCGCACCCGCTACCTGCGGTACTTCTCGCCGTACCCACGCATCCCGGAACGGGATCTGATCCGTTTCGTCACGGTGGACCACCACGACCGGGAGGCGTTCGTGGTGCTGGCCGCCGACCAGATCGTCGCTGTCGGCCGGTACGAGCGGCTCGGCCCCCAGGCCCCCGAGGCGGAGGTGGCCTTCGTGGTGGAGGACGCCTACCAGGGGCGGGGGATCGGCTCGGTGCTGATGGAGCACCTGGCCGACGCGGCCCGGCGCAACGACATCATGAGCTTCGTCGCGGAGGTGCTGCCGGCCAACGGGACGATGCTGCGGGTCTTCGCCGACTTCGGCTACCAGGTCCAGCGCGAGTACGCCGACGGCGTGGTCCACCTGAGCTTCCCCATCGCGCCCACCGAGGCCAGCCTGGAGGTGCAGCGCGGCCGGGAGCACCGCACCGAGGCCCGCTCGATCGCCCGGCTGCTCGCCCCGCGCGGCATCGTCGTCTACGGTGCCAGCGCCACCGGCCAGGGCGTCGGCGCGGCGGTGCTCGGGCACCTGCGCGACGGCGGGTTCACCGGTGCGGTGGTGCCGGTGCATCCGAGCGCGTCGACAGTGGCGGGCCTCCCCGCGTACCCGTCGGCTGTTGCTGCCGGAGCGCCGGTGGACCTGGCGGTGGTGGCGGTCCCACCGGAAGCGGCGACCGCTGTGGTCGCCGACGCCGCCGCCGCGGGGGTGCACGGCCTGGTGGTCATCTCGGCCGGCTTCGCCGAGGCCGGCGGCGAGGGCGCGGCCACCCAGCGGGCGCTGGTCCGCGCGGCGCACGCGGCCGGCATGCGGGTCGTCGGCCCGAACTGCCTGGGCGTGGCCAACACCGACCCGACGGTACGCCTCAACGCCACCCTCGCCCCGGCGTTGCCGCCGGCCGGCCGGGTCGGCATCTTCAGTCAGTCCGGTGCGTTCGGGGTGGCGCTGCTGGCCGAGGCGGACCGGCGGGGCCTCGGGCTGTCCAGCTTCGTCTCGGCCGGCAACCGGGCCGACGTCTCCGGCAACGACCTCCTGCAGTACTGGCAGGACGACAGCGGCACCGACGTGATCATGCTCTACCTGGAGACCTTCGGGAACCCGCGCAAGTTCGCCCGGCTGGCCCGGCGGATCGGCCGCGCCAAACCGGTGGTCGCGCTCGCCTCGCCGGCCCGACCGCCAGGGGTCGGTGACGCCGTCGGGCCGGACGAGGTGGCGGTGGCGGCGCTCTTCGCCCAGTCCGGGGTGATTCGGGTGGACACCGTGCCGGAGCTGCTCGACGTGGGTGTGCTGCTGGCCAACCAGCCGTTGCCGGCCGGCGGCCGGGTCGGTGTGGTCGGCAACTCCTCGGCCCTCACCGGGCTCGCCGCGACCGCCTGCGTCGGGCACGGGCTGAGCGTGGCCGACGGATACCCCCGCGACGTCGGGCCGAGCGCCGGTGCCGCCGAGTTCGCCGCCGCGCTCGCCGAGACGGCCGCCGACGAACGGGTGGACGCCCTGGTGGTGGTCTTCGCCCCGCCGCTTCCCGGCCAGCTGACCGAGGTGGACGCCGACGTGACCGCCGCGCTGCCGGCCGCCCTCGCGTTGGGCAAGCCGACAGTGGCGACGTTCCTGGTCGGGCGGCTGCCACCGGGGGTGCCGGCGTACGGCGGCGTGGAGGAGGCGGTCCACGCGCTCGCCCGCGCCCACCGGTACGCCGAATGGCTTCGCCGCCCACCCGGGGTGGCACCGGAGCTGCCCGACGTCGATCGGGCCGCCGCGCAGGCCGCGCTGCGAGCCGACGGCACCGACCCGGGTGCGCTGCTGGCCGCGTACGGCATCGACGTGGTGGCCTCGGTGTCTGTCGACTCGGTCGACGCTGCTGTCGACGCGGCGGCGCGGCTGGGCTTCCCGGTTGCGCTCAAGGCTGCCGCTCCCGGGTTGCGGCACCGACTCGACCTCGGCGCGGTCCGGCTGGACCTGCCCGACGAGCCGACCCTCCGCCGGGCGTACACCGACCTGGCGGCGACCTTCGGCGCGGACGCCCTGGTGCAGCCGATGGTCCCGCCCGGCGTGGCCTGCGTGGTGGAGGTGGTGGAAGACCCCGCGTTCGGGCCGGTGGTCGGCTTCGGCCTGGGCGGCGTCGCCACCGAGCTGCTCGGCGATCGGGCGTGGCGGGCGGTGCCGCTGACCGACACCGACGCGGCCGAGCTGGTCGACGAGCCTCGGGCGGCGCCGCTGCTGCGCGGGCACCGGGGGGCCGCACCGGTCGACCTGGCGGCCCTGGCCGATCTGCTGCTACGGGTGGGTCAGCTCGCCGACGAACAACCCCGGGTGCGCTCGCTGACCCTCAACCCGGTGCTCGCCCGCCCGGATGGCATCTCGATCCTGCACGCGCAGGTGGGGGTGGGTGGCGTGGTCGCCCGTCCGGACACCGGCCCCCGCCGCCTGTGAGCGTGCCCGGTCAGGCACGGCTGGAGATCTGCTGGACGCCCCAGGTGTTGCCGTCCGGGTCGGCGAAGAAGATGAAGCCCACATTGTCCAGTGGATCCGGCACCGGCCGGGGGTTCTGACCGACCACCTGGATCTCGCTGACCTCCACACCCCGTTCGACCAGCTCCTCGTGGGCCCGCTTCAGGTCGGGCACCACCAGTTGCAGGCCCTTGAGTGAGCCGGGAGGCATCTCCGGGACGACGCCCTTGCCGATCACGACCGAGCAGCCCGAGCCGGGCGGCGTCAGCTGGACGATGCGCGCGTCGTCACTGATCACGGTGTCGTGGTCCACAGTGAAGCCGAGCTGTTCGGCGTAGAACTTCTTTGCCCGGTCCACGTCCGAGACCGGCACGATCACCACTTCGAGTGTCCAGTTCATGGTCGTTCTCCTCGGTCGTCGGCCGGTGGGCGGTGTCCCCAGTCAAGCACCCCGACAGCACGGAAGGCCCCGGCGAACCGCCGGGGCCTTCCGTGGGAACCGGGTGCGTCAGCAGGCGTACGCCTCCAGGCGCTGAGCCCGCTCCGGGGCGCGCAGCTTCAGCAGCGTCACCTTCTCGATCTGTCGGATCCGCTCCCGGGACAGGCCGAACTCCCGACCGACCTCGTCCAGGGTGCGCTGACGGCCGTCGTCCAGGCCGAATCGGAGGCGGATGACCGCCTGTTCCCGCTGGGACAGGGTGGAGAGCACGATGCTGACCTCGTTGCGCAGCTCGCCCTGGGCGGCGGCGTCGCCCGGCTCGGTGCGCGGGTCCACCGAGGCCACGAAGTCACCGAGCGCGCTCTCACCGTCGTCGCCGACGGCCTGGTCCAGGCTGACCGGCTCCCGGTCGTAGGAGATCAGCTCGATGACCTGGATCTCGGGGACCTCCAGCGCGCGGGCCACCTCGGCGACAGTCGGTTCGCGGCCCAGCGTCACCGCCAGTTCGCGGCGGGCCCGGACCATCCGGTTGACCTGCTCGACCATGTGCACGGGAATGCGGATGGTGCGGGCCTGGTCGGCCATCGCGCGGGTGATGGCCTGCCGGATCCACCAGGTGGCGTACGTGGAGAACTTGTAGCCCTTGGCGTAGTCGAACTTCTCCACGGCCCGGATCAGACCGAGGTTGCCCTCCTGGATCAGGTCGAGAAACGCCATGCCACGGCCCGTGTAGCGCTTGGCGATGCTGACCACCAGCCGCAGGTTCGCCTCCAACAGGTGGTCCTTGGCCGCCCGACCCTCGGCGACGATCAGCTCCAGATCGGCTCGCAGCTCCGCGGAGACCGGGGTGCAGGTGGCCAGCTTCTCGTCGGCGAACAGGCCGGCCTCGATGCGCCGGGCCAGGTCGACCTCCTGCGCGGCGGTCAGCAGCTTCGTCCGGCCGATGCCGTTGAGGTAGGCCCGGACCAGGTCGGTGGAGATGCCGCGCTCGTCGGTGGCGTCCAGGTCGACAAGGGCCTCGGGGGCCCCGTCAGTGTCGGTCGTGGTGGCCGGGCGCGTCCGGTGTTCCGTCATCTGCAGGACCATCTCTGTCTCTCCCCGTTTCCACGTCGGTGCCGTGTTCCCGGCCCAGTGGTGCCGGTGTGACAACAGCTTGGCGGGCGGGGCGTAAAACGGGAGTGAGGCGATCGGGCACCCGACAGGAATCGCGTCAGATCGCTGGTGCGGTGTGTCGTCGAAGTGTGTGGTTGCCCGCCCCGGCTACGTTGCGGACGGCCGGCCACCTCTGGCCAGCCGGAAACGACAGTTGGAGGACGGTGTGGTCTTCAAGCGGCTCATGAAGGCGATGGGCGTCGGTGGTCCGTCGGTGGAGACGGTGCTGGCCAACCCGAACTGCCGCCCGGGCGGCCAGTTGGAGGGCCGGATCCAGGTGCTGGGCGGCGACCACCAGGTCGACATCGACCACGTCACCCTCGGCCTGGTCACCCGGGTCGAGGTGGAGAGCGGTGACAACGACTACGACACCACTCAGGAGTTCCACCGCCAGCAGGTCACCGGCGCGTTCCGGCTGGAGCCGGGGCAGCGCTACGACCTCCCGTTCCGCTTCGACGTGCCGTGGGAGACACCGGTCACCGAGCTGTGCGGGCAGCACCTGCACGGGATGACGATGGGCCTGCGTACCGAGCTGGAGGTCGCCCGCGCGGTCGACAAGGGGGACCTGGACGCCGTGTCGGTGCACCCACTGCCGGCGCAGGAGCGACTGCTGGACGCGCTGCTGCGGCTGGGATTCCGGTTCGCACGCGCCGATGTGGAGCGCGGTCACATCTACGGCGTACGCCAGACGTTGCCGTTCTACCAGGAGATCGAGTTCAGCCCGGCGCCGCAGTACGCCCGCTCGATCAACCAGTTGGAGGTCACCTTCATCGCCGACGCCCAGCAGATGCAGGTGGTGCTGGAGGTCGACAAGCGCGGCGGCGTCTTCACGGAGGGCCGGGACGCCTTCGGTCGGTTCACCGTCGACCACGCCACCGCCGACCGCACCGACTGGACCGTCGAACTCGACAACTGGCTCCGCCAGTCCCTGACCCGCCGAGGCCTCTTCTCCTAACCTCACCCCCTCTTTTGCGCGTTGATCATGAAGTTATTGCCCCGACACGCCGAGGCGAAGGGCAACAACTTCATGATCAACGGAGGTGGGGCGGGGCGGGGCGGGGCGGGTGGATTGGGTGGGGTGGGCTGGGGTTAGAGGTCTAGGAGGAGGGTTTGGGGGCCTATGTTGGTGCTTTCCACCACCATGTGGGCGCGGAAGCGGCCGGTCTCCACCTTCGCTCCTCGTTCGCGTAGGGCGTCGACCACCGCTGTCACCAGTGGCTCGGCGACCTCGGCGGGGGCGGCGGCGGACCAGCTCGGTCGGCGGCCCTTGCGGGCGTCGCCGTAGAGGGTGAACTGGCTGACCACCAGGATCGGCGCGCCGGTGTCGGCGGCGGACCGCTCCCCGTCCAGGATGCGTACCTCGTGCACCTTGCGGGCCATCGTCCGAGCCGTCTCCGCGGTGTCGGTGTGGGTCACGCCGAGCAGCACCAGCAGGCCGTTCTCGATCGCACCGACCACCTCACCGTCCACCGTCACGCTGGCCCGCCCGACTGTCTGCACCACCGCCCGCATCAGGCGTTCACCGGCTCGATGAAGCCGCGCTCCACCAGGTGCGCCACGATCGGGCCGGCGGCCTCGGCCATCTCGTCGGGCTCGACGTCGTGCGCGGCGGCGAGCAGGGCGAGCTGGTCACGCAGCGGCAGCCGGCCGTCGGCGCCACCGACCAGCGCCAGTACCAGCGGGTCGATCTCCTCGGTCCAGCGCAGGCCGTGCGGCATCGCGAGGACCTGGCGGTCCACCCCCCAGCCCTCGTCGCCCATGGTGGCCTCCTGTCGCAGTTGGAGGCCCTCGGCGGCCCGGTAGCGCTCGGCGAGCAACGCTTCGGTGTCGCGTACCCGGAGGAAGTCCTGGCGGTCGAACCAGGCGGCGACCTGATCGCCCAGCGGCGGCTGCACCTGCTGGCGCAGATCCTCCACCCGGACCACCGGGTCGGCATGCCCACCACGACGCAGCGACACGATGCCGAAGCCGATGCTCTCCACCTTGTGCGCGTCGAACCAGTCCAGCCAGGCGGCCATCCGCTGCGGGTCGGCGGTCTCGGCGGCGTCGGTGAGCCACAGGTCGACGTACGCCATCGGGTCGGCCACCTCGCGTTGGATCACCCAGGCGTCCAGGCCGGTCCCGGCGAACCAGCCGGCCACCCGCTCGTCCCACTCCTCGCCGGCGACGTGCACCCAGTTGGCCAGGTACTGCATGGTGCCGCCGTCGGTGAGCAGGCCCGGGGCGGCGGCGGCCAGTTCCGCGCCGATCGCGTCACCGACCCGGCCGGAGTCGCGGTACACGTGCGTGGTGGTGCCCGGGCCGACCACGAACGGTGGGTTGCTCACCACCAGGTCGAACCGCCGACCGGCCACCGGGGCGACCAGGTCGCCGCGGAGCAGCTCCCAGTTCTGACCGTTGAGGGCGGCGGTGGTCGCGGCGAAGCGCAGCGCCCGCTCGGAGAGGTCGGTGGCGGTCACCGAGTCGGCGTGCGTGCCCAGGTGCAGGGCCTGGACGCCGGAGCCGGTGCCCAGGTCCAGCGCGGTGCCGACCGGTCGGCGCACGGTCGCGCCGATCAGCGTGTGGGTGGCTCCCCCGATCCCGAGGACGTGCTCGGCGTGCAACGGGCGACCCGGGCGGGCGCTGGCCGGCACGTCGGCGAGCACCCACCAGTCCTCGCCGTACGGTTCCAGGTCGACGCCGGCACGCAGGCCGTCGCCGTATCGCTCGACCAGCCCGCCGGCCAGGGCCTCCGCCAGGTTCAGCGGTGTCAGCGCGGCAGCCACCGCCGCCTCCGGCTCGGTCTGGTCGCAGATGAACACCCGGATCAGGGTGCCGAGCGGGTCGCCGTCCTCGGTGGCGCGCAGCGCGGCCCGGTAGTCGTTGCGGGCGACCGCCGCGGTCGCCTGCGCGCCCAGCCGCTCGGCGATGCCGTGGCTGGTGAAACCGGTCCGGGTCAGCGCGGTGCGCAGCGCGTCGACACCGGCGGGGGAGAGCAGCATGTCGTGTTCGTCCACCCCGACATCCTGCCTTCCGTCGCGTCCCGGGTCAGCGTCACCCGCCGGAAGGTGTCGGAGCGTCGGTGTCCGCCCGGACCGGTGCGCCGGGCAGGATGGTCGGCATGACGCTCGTGCTGCCCATCGACCCCGAAGCGAACCGGCTGCTGGAGCGCAGCCCACTGGCCCTGCTCCTCGGCATGGTCCTGGATCAACAGGTGCCGATGGAGAAGGCGTTCTCCTCGCCGTACGTGCTGGCGCAGCGGCTCGGCCACGAGCTGGACGCGGCGGAGCTGGCCGGGTACGACCCGGAGGCCCTGGTCGCGCTCTTCGCCCAGCCGCCCGCGCTGCACCGGTTTCCCAAGGCCATGGCGGCCCGGGTGCAGGAGGTCTGCCAGGTGCTGGTGGAGCGGTACGACGGTGACGCTGCGCTGCTCTGGGCCGAGGTCGCCGACGGGCCGGAGTTGCTGCGCCGGGTCTCCGCGCTGCCCGGCTTCGGCAAGCAGAAGGCGCAGATCTTCGTGGCCCTGCTCGGCAAGCGGTTCGGGGTGACCCCGCAGGACTGGCGGAAGGCGGCCGGGGACTACGGCGATCCGGGCGCCTACCGGTCGGTGGCCGACGTCACCGACGCCGATTCGCTGCGTCGGGTGCGGGAGTTCAAGCAGCAGATGAAGGCGGCAGCCAAGGCGAAGGCCGCCGGCGGCTGACCAACCGGCCTGGTGAGGCGTGCTCGGCTCAGGCGGCGGTGGGGTGCGCCAGCGAGGCCAGCGCGCGCCGGACGTCGGCCAGCGACACGGTCGCCGAGTCGTCCAGGTCGGCCAGGCCGGCCTCGATCCACTGGCGCATCAGCGTGGTGACCCCGATGCCCCTGGCGTCGGCGGCAGCGCGGACCCGCTCGTAGGTGTCCAGTGGTAGCCGCACCGAGCGGCTCACCATCGGCACGTCGCTGTCGGGGGTGGGCAGCTCCGCCGCCGGGCTCTCGTCGATCAGCTCGGCGATTCGTTCGCCGCCGCCGTGGAACTGCTTGGTCGCGTCGTTACGGTGCATCGTCACGGCCTCCTCATCTACCGAGATCTCCGCACGGCCTCGTCGTAGCGCTTGGACTCGACGTCGCTCAACTCGCGGGCGGAGAGAATGTCCCAGTCGTTGTCGGTGCCATCGGCCTCGGCGAGCAGCACCGCCAGCCTGCGGCCCCGACGGGCGGCGGCGTAGACCACCATCACGTCGTCACCCAGATGACGGATGACCCGTCGGGCGCTGTGCAGCGCCTCCCAGACTTCCCCGGGTGTGACGTCGTAGACCCTCAGGTTGGCCAACGCCTCGTCGGTGAAGCTGAACCTGCTGCCCACATCGCGGAGCGTACCACGCACGTAACACGTGGCGGGATGAGACGAAGTTCGCTGATCACGGACCTGCGGTGACAGGATGAGGCGTAACCCCCTCGAGGAGGTCCATGGTGAAGCGTCAGGCGTACCAGCCGATTCTGATCACCGACGCCTCGCGCAGCCAGGGTGATCAGCTCAACAGCCGTCAGCGCCGCTATGTCCTGATGATGGGCATCCGGGTGGCCTGCATCATCGTCGGCGCGATCCTGGTCGGTGCGAACGCCCCACTGCTCTGGCTCTGGCTGCCGTTGTGCGCCCTGGGCATGGTGCTCATCCCCTGGCTGGCCGTGCTGCTGGCCAACGACCGGCCGCCGAAGGAAGAGCACCGGCTGGCCAACCGGTTCCACCGCCGTCAGCAGGACGACACCCCGCCGATGAGCCTCACCGCCGAGGAGCGCCCACACAAGGTCATCGACGCCGAACCCTGACCCGCGAACGGGCCAGGGTTCGAGCAGCCGGGCGGTGGCCGCGCGCCGGCCGCGCTACGCCTGTGGCCGAGCCCCGGCGGTGGAGACGGCCAGCGCGCCCAGGTCGGTGGCGCGACCCAGTGCCGCGGTCGGAGTGGCACCGGCGAGCCACGCGGTGAGCAGACCGGCCGCGAACGCGTCGCCCGCGCCCGTGACGTCCACCACCGCCACCCGGTTGGCCGGAGCCACGCAGACCGGCGTGGTGCGATCCACCCAGACCGCGCCGGCCGCACCGCGCTTCACCACCACCCGTCGAGCCGTCGCCGACAGCACCCGCCCCTGCGCCGCCGGGTCCAGGCCGCCGGCCAGCACCGTGGCCTCGTCCGCGTTGACCAGGAGCAGGTCGATGTCGCGTACCCAACTCAGGAACACCGCCGCGCCGACCCGCCGCAACGGCGCCGCAGAGGCTGCGTCGACGCTGATGGTGAGCCCGCGCTCGCGGGCGGAGGCCAACGCCCGCAGCCCCGCGCCGCGCGACTCAGCGTCCAACAGGGTGTACGCGGACAGGTGCAGATGCCCAGCGTCGGGCACCGCCGCGAGGGCCTGCTCGACGTGGGCGGCGCTCAACCGCAGGTTCGCGCCCCGCTGGCTGACCATGGTGCGCTCGTCGTCGGCGGCCAACACGATGACGGTGCCGGTCGGGGCGCCGTCGATCCGCTCGATGGCGCAGTCGACGCCGGCCCGTTCCAGCTCGGCCACCCGGTCCCGCCCGGCGTCGTCGTCACCGACGGCCCCGACGAGCGTGACGTCCACCCGCTGCGCGGCGATCCAGGCGGCGGTGTTGGCCGCCTGACCGCCGCCGCCGAGGCTGATGGCGGCCCCGGTGTCCGAGCCGGCAGCCAGCGGTCCGGACAACACGGCGACCACATCGGTGATCACGTCGCCGACGACGACCATCCGGCCCGGTCGGGTCATGCCGGGACGGCGGTGCCGCGGGCCACCGAGGCGACCGCGATCCGCGCGGCCAGGTCGGCGTTGCGCAGGATGATCCGTACGTTCACCGCCAGGCTCGCGCCCTCGGTTGCCGAGTGGAAGTGCGCGAGCAGGTATGGGGTGACGGCCTTTCCGGTGATGCCGTCCCGCTCCAGCAGGGCCAGGCCCTCGGTGAGAGTCCGGTCGTGCAACTCCGGGTCGAGCTGTTCGTCGACCGGCAGCGGGTTGGCGATGAGCAGCCCGCCGGTGTGCACGGCGTGTTCGTCCCGGGCGGCGAGCACGGCGGCGACCTGCTCCGGCGAGTCCACCGACCAGTCCAGGTCGAAGCCGGCGTCGGTCAGGTAGAAGCCGGGGAACCGGCGGGTGCGGTAACCGACGACAGCGACCCCGAGGGTCTCCAGCCGCTCCAGCGTCGCGCCCACGTCGAGGATCGACTTGACCCCGGCGCAGACCACAGCGATCGGGGTCTGCGCCAGGGTGACCAGGTCCGCCGACTCGTCGAAGGTGTGCTCGGCCTCCCGGTGCACCCCACCCAGCCCGCCGGTGGCGAACACGCCGATGCCGGCGGCGGCGGCCACCGCACTGGTGGCGGCGACGGTGGTCGCGCCGTCCGCGCCGGTCGCGGCGGCGACCGCGAGGTCGCGGACGGAGAGCTTGGTCACGCCGTCGACCGTGGCCAGCCGGGTCAGCTGTGCGTCGTCCAGGCCGACCACCAGCTCACCGGCGATCATGCCGATCGTCGCCGGAACGGCCCCGGCCTCCCGAACCGTCCGCTCGATCTCCCTGGCCACGCGCAGGTTCTCCGGTCGGGGAAGCCCGTGCGAGACGATGGTGCTCTCCAGGGCGACGACGGGTCGGCCGTCGCGCTGGGCTTCGGCCACCTCGGTGCCGTAGCTGATGCGAAAGTCAGTCACACGGGCACCGTACGGGGTGGGGCCCCCGCCGGGCTCAAGTGGACCCGGCCGTGATGACCTGCCAAACTTGTCCGTCGGAGGTGTAGACGTGAGCACAGAGGTTCTCGAGCGTCCGGAGCTGAAGGACGCCGACACCGGTCCCGAGATGTTCCATTACGTCCGCAAGGAGAAGATCGCCGAAAGCGCCGTCATGGGCACTTTCGTCGTCGCTCTCTGCGGCGAAACCTTCCCGGTCACCAAGGCGGCCAAGCCGGGTTCGCCGGTCTGCCCCAAGTGCAAGGAGATCTACGACTCGTACCGTGAGTGAACCCCGGCCGGTGCTCCGGCCGGCGACGTAGCCTGCGGCGGTGACCACCTCCACCGCCCTGCTCTTCGCCGACCTGACCGGGGTGGCGGTGTTCGCCGCGTCCGGGGCCTCGGCGGCGGTGGCCAAGCGACTGGACCTGTTCGGTGTCGCGTTCGTCGGCTTCGTCGCCGCCCTCGGCGGTGGGATCCTGCGGGACCTGGTCATCGACGAGGTGCCGCCGCTGGCCTTCGCCGACTGGCGGTACGCGGCCACTGCCGCGATCACCGCGCTCGCCGTCTTCTGGCTGCACCCGCAACTGGCCCGACTGCGCACCACAGTGCTGGTGCTGGACGCGGCCGGCCTGGCGCTGTTCACCGTCACCGGCACGCTCAAGGCGCTCGACGCCCGGGTGCCGGCGGTCGGGGCCTGCCTGATCGGCATGCTCACCGCCATCGGCGGCGGGCTCGGCCGCGACCTGCTCACCGCCGAGATCCCGGTCGTGCTGCGCCGGGAGATCTACGCGCTGGCCGCGCTGGCCGGTTCGATCCTGGTGGTGCTGCTGTACGTCACCGGGCAGACCGGGCCCGTCCCGCTCACCGCCGCCGCCGTCCTGGTCTTCGGGCTGCGCCTGATCGCGCTGCGTCGACGCTGGTCCGCGCCGGTGGCGACGCTGCGCCCGCCGCGCGCCGACGGGGCGGATCCACGCACCGACCGGGAATGGTGAGACGGTCGGGCCGCTGTTCGCTCGGGTGCGGGATTGTGACCAGCGTGGCGTCGCCTGGGCCCGACGGCCCGTGCTGGTTATGCTGAGTCGGCCTTCGCGGCAGCTTCTGCGCGGAGGCGTTTTCATGGGCGGCGGATCCTCGTGGCCCTCGCCCGGGGTCCGCCATCGTGCGGTCGGAGAGGAGCTTCGCGTGGCAGCCCGGACGCCGGTGCTCGAGACGTTCCCCGCGCTACGCGCCTGGCAGCGCAAGGCGATGGTGGAATACCTGCGTCGCCGTACCGAGGACTTCACCGCGGTCGCCACTCCCGGCGCCGGCAAGACCACCTTCGCCCTGCGGATCGCGGCCGAGTTGCTCGGTGACGGCACCGTGGAGGCGGTCACTGTGGTCGCCCCGACCGAGCACCTGAAGAGCCAGTGGGCAGACGCGGCGGCCCGGGTGGGCATCCAACTCGACGCCGCCTTCCGCAACGCCGACCTGCACTCCTCGGCCGACTTCCACGGCGCGGTGATCACCTACGCGCAGGTGGGGATGGCCCCGCAGGTGCACCGACGGCGCACCATGACCCGACGCACCCTGGTCATCCTCGACGAGATCCACCACGCCGGCGACTCCCGCTCCTGGGGCGACGGGGTGAAGAACGCCTTCGAACCCGCCGTACGCCGGCTGATGCTCACCGGGACACCGTTCCGCTCCGACGACAACCCGATCCCGTTCGTCAGCTACGAGCGGGGCGGGGACGGGCTGCTGCGCTCCCGCGCCGACTCGGTGTACGGCTACTCCGACGCGCTGCGCGACGGGGTGGTCCGGCCGGTGCTCTTCCTGGCGTACTCCGGGGAGACCCGCTGGCGTACCAACGCGGGGGAGGAACTGGCCGCCCGGCTGGGCGAGCCGATGACCCAGGACCTGGTGGCCCAGGCGTGGCGTACCGCCCTGGACCCGGCCGGCGACTGGATGCCGCAGGTGCTGCGGGCCGCCGACGCCCGACTCACGGTGCTGCGCAACGCGGGCATGGCCGACGCCGGTGGTTTGATCATCGCCACCGATCAGCAGACCGCCCGCTCCTACGCCAAGCTCATCGAGCAGGTGACCGGTGAGAAGGCCGCCGTGGTGCTCTCCGACGACCAGGGCGCGTCCGCGCGGATCGCGACGTTCGCGGCGTCCGACCAGCGATGGATGGTCGCGGTGCGGATGGTGTCCGAGGGGGTCGACATCCCACGACTGGCAGTCGGGGTCTACGCCACCAGCGCCAGCACGCCGCTGTACTTCGCCCAGGCGATCGGCCGGTTCGTGCGGGCCCGCCGGCCCGGGGAGACCGCGTCGGTGTTCCTGCCCAGCGTGCCGCACCTGCTCGGGCTGGCCAGCGAGATGGAGACCGAGCGCGACCACGTACTCGGTAAACCCAAGGAAGCCGACGGTCTCGACGACGACCTGCTGGAACGCGCGCAGCGCGACGACCAGGCCAGCGGGGAACTGGAGAAGCGGTTCGCGGCGCTCTCGGCCACCGCCGAGCTGGACCAGGTGATCTTCGACGGCGCGTCGTTCGGCACCGCGGCCCAGGCCGGCACCCCCGAGGAAGAGGAATACCTCGGCCTGCCCGGTCTGCTCACCGCCGACCAGGTTTCGCTGCTGCTCACCAAGCGCCAAGCCGCACAGCTCGCCGCCCAACGCCGTCGTACGGCCGACGGGGCCGCTCAGCCGGCCGCTGCGGCCACGGCAGCGCCGCCCGCACCCATGAGCGCCGCCCAGCGTCGCGTGGCGCTCCGGCGCCAACTGAACGCTCTGGTGGCCGCCCGACACCACCGCACCGGCCAGCCGCACGGCAAGATCCATGCCGAGCTGCGCCGACTCTGCGGCGGGCCGCCGAGCGCCCAGGCCACCATCGAGCAGCTTGAGGAACGCATCGCCACCGTGCAGACCCTCTAGACGCGGCCGCTGTGGCGGGCCGGTGGCCGGTCGGCTGCGCCCGTACCCCCGCAGGTTACGGCGACTACGGCTACGACCCGACCGCTGTCGACAGCCAGTACGACCGGGTCCGGGACGTCTTCGTCTACGACAGCGAGGGCCGACTGGTG
>NZ_JBEZEX010000033.1:0-68385 GCF_040649115.1 Micromonospora sp. NPDC049049
TGTTGCCGTACACCTGGAGTTGTTTGCCCGAGGTGTAGGTCCAGGCCTGGTTGGTCTGCTTGTTGCAGTCGTAGAGCTGGACCCGGGTGCCGTTGTTACGCGAGGCGTTGGGTACGTCGATACACCGGCCGGACTGGGTGCCGACGATCTCACTGGCGGAGCCCGGTGGGACGGTGGGGGTGGGGGTCGGCGGGTCGGTGGGGGTCGGCGGGTCGGTCGGGGTTGGCGTCGACGGCAGCAGCGGGCAGGTGCTGCGGTAGGTGACCACGCCGCTGGAGTCCAGCAGGGGGCAGAGGAACTGGCTGTACCGGGTGTCGTTGTCGAGGAACATCTTGACGAACGGCAGCATGGTCCGGACCATCACCGGGTTCGACCGCCCGACCATGAAGCCATGATCGGCGCCGGCGACCTCCACGTAGACGCTCTCCGTCGTGGCCGGGAGGCTGTTGTACAGGCCGGTGGCGTAGGACGGGGTGACCACCGTGTCCGCCTGACCGGCGAAGATCATGGTGGGGACCCGGTCGTTGGCCAGGTTCGACGACGGCGAGTACGGCGCGATGCCGACCACTGCCTTCAACGACGGGCGTCGCGTGGCTGCGCTCAGCGCGCCGCCGCCGCCCATCGAGTGACCGGCGACCGCCAACCGGTTGGGGTCGACCCGGTCGCGTACGGGGCTCTGCTGCGTGAGGTAGTCCAGTGCGGCGAGCAACTGGGTGCCTCGGGCCGTGTCGAAGTCGTTGCGGCTGTTGGTCTCGATGCCGATCACGACGAAGCCGTGGGACGCCAGCCACGGCCCCATCCAGGCCAGTTCGGCGGAGAACAACGCCGTGTAACCCGGCGAGATCGCGATGGCCCCGAAGGTTCCCTGGCTGGTGTCGGTCGGGTAGTAGATCCGGCCGCCGTTGAAGCCGTACCCGGTCGGGACGCTGACCGACGTGTTGGCAAAGGGGCCGTTCACAGCGGTGACGCTGGTCCGGGTGGGGTCCGGGCCCCGCTGGTACGGGTTGTCGGCGGCCGACGCCGACCCGGTCGCCAGGGTGATGGTGAGCAACCCGACTGCGGCGGCGATCCCGGCTGCGGCGAGCGTGAACAGTCGGCCCTTCAAGCCGGTCGACACTCGGTCGGCCTTGGTGTTCCCCGTGGGCGGGGAGTGGTCTACAGGTCCTCGCACTGTCGGTACCTCCTGGTGGTGGGAGAGCGAGGGGCGGGCGGGCTCGTCGTGTGCCGAGCCTGCCCGCCCCCGGTGATGTCCGATCGTCAGCGTTGCAGGGTCAGCAGACCCGGCCGGTACGGCAGCAGGCCGTAGTCGCCGCCGGAGCTGGGGGAACGACCCTGGTAGAGCAGTTGCAGGTTGCAGGCGTCGACCGTCATGGTCTGGTCGGCGTTGGTGCGCAGCAGCTCACCGTGGCTGATGTCGTTCGTCCAGGTGGCACCGCTGTTGGCCTTACCCGCGAACGGGTTGCTCTCGCTGGTGGCCTGCGGCGTCCACGACCCACCCAGGCTGCTGGCCGTGAACGAACGGAAGTAGCGCCCGTTCGCGCCGATGGCCTCGACGATCATGAGGTACTTGTTCAGGCCCTGGAGCTTGTAGACCTGGACGGCCTCGAACAGGTTGTTCGTCGAGTCGGTCATGATGGTCGTGTAGTTCGAGCCGAAGCTGCCGGGGAAGTTGCCGATCGGCATGCTGGCCCGGTAGATCCGGCCGTTGTCGCCGGCGAAGAACAGGTACATGTTCTGGTCATCGCCGATGACCGCCTGGTCGATCGGGCCGGTGTTCGAGTTGGAGATGCTGCCGGTGAACAGCGTCTGCGCCGACGACCACCCGTTCGGGTTGGTCGGGTCGCTGGAGGTCCGGTACGAGAAGGCCGTGCCGCCCCACTGGTAGGCCAGCACCCAGATGTTGCGCGGCGCGAAGTAGAACAGCGACGGCGCGACGGTCGCCGAGTTCATCGCGTTCTGGCTGGCCGAGCCCATCTGGGAGTAGTTGCTGAAGAGGCCGAAGTTCATCGAGCCCCACGTGGTGCCGGTGTCGTGGGTGGTGGCGTAGACGAGCTGCTGGCCGTTGTACGGGGCGACGGTGAAGTCCTTCAGCGACACCCACCCGGACCTCGGCTGCGCCAGCGCGCCGGTCGATGACCAGCGGTACGACGAGGGAAGGTCACACGTGGTGGTCGGCGGCGGCGTGGTCGGCGTGGGCGTGGGTGTGGGCGTCTGGGTGCCGCCGCCGAGGGAGGCCAGCCGGAACTGCTGGTTGCTCTGACCGTTGCAGTCGTAGAGCTGGATCTGGGCGCCGTTGGCGGTGCTCCAGACGTCCAGGCATCGCCCGGACTGCACGCCGCTGATGGTGCCATTGGAGTTGACGTTCCACTGCTGGTTGGTCTGGCTGTGGCAGCTGTAGATCTGCACTGCCGCGCCGTTGCCGGTTCCGGCCGCGTCGAGGCACATGTTGCCGTACACCTGGAGTTGTTTGCCCGAGGTGTAGGTCCAGGCCTGGTTGGTCTGCTTGTTGCAGTCGTAGAGCTGGACCCGGGTGCCGTTGGTGGTCGCCGCGTTCGGCACGTCGACGCACCGGCCGGACTGGGTGCCGACGATCTCGCTGGCCGAGCCCGGTGGGACGGTGGGGGTGGGGGTGGGGGTGGGGCCCGGCGTGGTGGGCGTGGGGGTGGTGCCGGGGCCCGCGCTGTTCAGGGCCTCCAGCGTGGAGGTGTAGGCGGCCTTCTTGTTGCCGTTGCAGTCGAAGAGCAGCGGAGTGCCGCCGGAGCGCCACGAGTCGCAGTCCCGCACCCCCCACACGGTGAGCCCGTTGCAGCGAGCCACGGCAAGGCAGTCGTTGACCACGCTGCGGTAGGTGTTGGCCTGCGTCGTGCCGGACCCCTCAATGTCCAACTCGGTGATCTGCACGTCCACCCCGAGCGCGGCGAAGCTGGACAGCGTGGTGCGGTAGTTGCTGTTGTACGGCGAGTTGGCGTTGAAGTGCGACTGGAACCCGACGCAGTCGATCGGCACGCCACGGGACTTGAAGTCGCGCACCATGTTGTACACGGCCTGGGTCTTGGCCCAGGTCCAGTTGTCGGTGTTGTAGTCGTTGTAGCAGAGCTTCGCGTCCGGGTCCGCCGCGTCGGCGGCGCGGAACGCCGCCTCGATCCAGTCGTTGCCGGTGCGCTGGAGGTTCGAGTTGCGACGGGCGCCGCTGTTGCCGTCCTCGAACGCCTCGTTCACGACGTCCCACGAGTAGATCTTGCCGCGGTAGTAGGTGGCCACCCGGGTGACGTGGTTCAGCATCGCGTTGCGCAGCGTGGTGCCCTCCATGCTTTGCATCCAGCCCGGCTGCTGCGAGTACCAGGCCAGGGTGTGGCCGCGGACCTTCCAACCCCGGGAGAGGGCGTGGTTCACGATCCGGTCCGCGTTGCCGAAGGTGAAGTTGTTCTGCTGCGGCTCGGTCGCGTCGATCTTCATTTCGTTTTCGGGGGTGATGGCATTGAACTCGCGGTTCAGGATCGTCGTATAGGCGCTGTCGTTGAGTTTGTTGGCGGCGACTGCGGCACCGAAGTACCGGCCGGACTGGGCTGCGGCGGCACCGAGGGTCGTCTCGGCGGCCTGGGCCAGATTGGGCATCAGTGACACGACCAGGGCCAGAATTATCGCGGCCGTTCCGGAAAGAGTGAGTGTTCGTAGTCGGGTGCGCCCGATGGGACGGGTCCGGGAAACCATGCTGATCCTCCAGTGGTGGGGTAGGGAATTCCTGTCGCTGTTCCAGCGGGAGGCCCCGGTGGAACAGCGGCGGACGCGATGGTGAGTTCGCCCGAGCGGGGGGCGGGACTCAGGTCGGGCGTCCGCCTGGCTGCGAGTCGGTTCGGGCTACCTGGCCAGCGGATAGAGGAGTGGTGACAGGTAGGCCCGGTCGCCCGTGGGGGAGTGGTTGCGGCGTTGGGCTCTTTCGGTGGTGGACGTGGTCTCCTGGCAGGTGGGTGGGCCCGACGGTCGCGTGGAGCGCCTCCAGTGCTAAGTGATCTTGTTAACGTTCACACTTGTCGATGGCTCCCAGGCTGGCAGAAAATTCCAGAGTTTTCAACCGGTAGTTTCGGACCTGTTACGGGTCCGGGCGGACGGGGTGGAGTCCGCGCGCACTGCGGCTGGTCGACCCGCGTCACGCGTGGACCAGACCGGAGGCGACAAGCTGGACGGCCGCATCGGCGGGCTCCACGCGCTGTGGCGGATCGCGGAACCTGCCCCGTACCCGGCGCAGAGTCCGAGTCGGTCTTACGGCTGCTCGTCGGCCTCGGTGTTGAGCTGGCGCATCAGCACCGCGAACCCTTGCCCCGACTCCACAAAACCCAGTTTCCGGTAGAGCGCCAGAGCGCTGTGATTGCTGTCGGTGACCTTGAGTCGTAGTTGTCGGATGCCGGCCGAGTGCGCACGGTGCAGGACCCGCGAGATCATCGCGGTGGCCAGACCACTGCGGCGCCACTGTGCTCGGGTGCCCAGGCAGTGCAGAATCGCCGTCGGCGTGTCCGTGCTGCCGTCGGCGAGTGCGAAGAGGAAGGCGGCCACCGGGTTGTCGCCTCGGTCGGCCTCGGCGAGCACCAGGCAGGAGAGGTCGGGCAGGAACCGCGGGTGCCCGGTCGCGTGCTGGGGCCAGGTGCGCTGGTCTGGTCGAACCGCTGCGGGGCTGTCGGCGTAGGCCTCGTTGTGAGCCAACCGGGCGAGTTCGTCGTAGCGCTCGTCGACAGGTGTCAGCACCAGGCCGGGCGGCAGCGCGGGAGCCGGCGGCTCGTCAGGCACCGCCAGGACGAGGTCCCGTTCGTGCCGGACCAGCGCGAAGCCGCCACGGATCAGCAGCTCGCGGCCGGCCGGGTCGTTCTCGGCAGACCGGATACCGAGGACGGCCTGTGCCGACCCCCGGTCGTCCCGCACCTGCTTCGCCTGGTCGATGAGCCAGTGGTGCAGCTCTGTGCGGACGTCGTCCGCGACGTCGGGATGAAACACGTTGGTCAGGCGGATGCGGAGCATGTCGTCCGCTGTTCCCATGTCGGCGACCTCGCCGTACGCGGCGACGCTGCCGGTGTCGTCGCGGCCGACCCGGGTGCGTCCGGCGCTGCCCGGCCCGAGAGTGTCCAGTCGGTTCCGGACGTCCTCAGCGCGCTGCTCCATGCCGACCGGGGCGACCGCCTCGGCGCGCTGGAAGAGTGCTGCCAGCTCTGCTGCCTCGGCTGGTGTGGCGCGACTCCAACTCGCGATCCTCATCAATGGCCATCCTATGGACCTGGCTCGATGAAGGTCAATCGCGGGCCGGATCGCCGAAGGGCGTCGACCTAACCTCCTAGGATGCTCTACGGATTGTGCCTCAAGCGACAGTGTCGCCACTGCGGCAGTTAGGCGAAGTCGCCAACAGCCTCAGCTGCTCGAACCGCCCGCGGCGACGCTTCTGGCAAGCGGAGCGTGACGCTACGGAGGTGGCCGCACACGCCCTGGAACGCTGCGCTCCGCCGACGCGGGTGGCTGAAAATTCCCGTCGAAATCCGGTAACCAAAGCGGCTTGCCAACCCGTCAGGTCAATGACGGATCGCCACTGCGGGCGGTCGGCCGAGGAGGAACAAGAACATGGGCGACGTGCGTGGGCGTTTCAGGGACGACCTGGCCCGACACCCCGCCCCGCCATTGGGTGACCTGGTCCAGCAGGCGGTGGTGCAGGGCCGCCGACTGCGCCGCCAGCGTCGCCTGGCGCAGTTCGGCGCCGGCGGATCGGCGTTGGCGATGCTGCTCGTGATCGGCCTGGCCGCCGGTCCGCTCGGCATCGGAGCGGATGACACCGGCCAGCCCGGCGGGCCGAACCTGGTTTTGCCGGGCGGGTCGGTCGACACCGGCTCGCCGTCCCCGGCCGATTCCCCGACTGGCGCCCCGCGCGGGTTCGAGCCGGGCACCGACGAGAACCCCGCTCCGCCAGTGGGGCCGACTCCCTCCACCACTGTGATCGACACTGTGAGGATCGGGGCGGGGCCGGACGGTGAGCTGGCGACCACCACACCGCAGGGCGCCCTGGAACTGCTGACGCGGCTGCTGCCCCCGGGCAAGACCAGCGGTTACGCGAATCTGGAGAGCAGTGGGGCGGGCCCCGGCATGCCGTTCGTCCAGCTCTACCTCGACCGCGGCGACGGACCGGGCATGCTGCGGCTCTCCATCTACCGAGACCGCCTCGGCGACGACCCTCGCCCGGGGACGGTGGAGCTGACCGAGGTACCCGGCAACTGCGTGCAGAGCCAGATCATCACCGTGCATCACGACGCCGGCCTCCAGGTCGACCTCATGATCGCTACCTGTCTGGTCTGGGACCCCAAGGGAACCGTTGCGGCACCGGCCGTCCTCTCCGTGGAGGAGGCGACCGAGATCGCCGCCAACCCGACCTGGGGGACGCGACTGCCGGCCGAGTACGTCATCAACGGTGCCAAGAGGTTCCCCAAGTTGGCCCGGTCGAATGGCTGACGAAGACTTCGTGGAGTTCGCGCAGGCGGCCGCCGGCCGGCTGCGCGACGCCGCCTTCCTGATGTGCCGCGACTGGCATCTCGCCCAGGACCTCACCCAGACGACGCTGGCCAAGGTGTACGCCAACTGGAGGCGGGTCCGCCGGGCCGACGATCCCCACGCGTACGCCCGCAAGATACTGCTGCGCTGCATGCTCGACCAGCAGCGGCGTCGTTCCAGCCGCGAGTTGGCGATGTCGACGCCGCCGGAGCGGGGCGAGGAACATCCGGCTGAGCTGCGCATGACGTTGCTGGACGCGGTCGCCACCCTGCCGTTGCGGGACCGGGCGATCATCGTCCTGCGTTACTGGGACGACCTGAGCGTGGAGGCGACCGCCGAGGTTGTGGGCGTCTCCATCGCCGTCGTCAAGAGCCAGAGCATGCGCTCCCTCAACCGGCTGCGCGAGCTGCTCGGCGAGACCCGTTCCGAGCTGTTCGCCGAGGAACGCCATTGACGGGTCCCGTCTGCGGGCGGGGTGTGGCGGATCCCAATGGGGTCGGACCGTCGGCCGGCGAACCGCCGCCTCGGTGCTGCGGCGGCGACGAAGGTGCCGCCACGCCTCGTCGGCCGAAGCGCCACGTGTGGTGGCAGGTATCTGCGTTTGGGGAGGTTTTCGGTGTCCGTATCGAGCAGCAGGACGAGCCGAGGCCGGATTCGCGGCAGAGGCCGAGGTTCGGTCGCGGTCCTGTCGGCGTTGTTGGTGATGGCCGCAGGGTGCCATCGGGGGGAGGCCGGTGTCGGCTCCGACGAGCTGCACACAGTGAACGCGGACCGGGGCGACCCGGGTCTGCTGCTGGGAGCGGGCGATCTGGGAGCGGACTGGTACGAGGACGACGCGCGACCCAGTCTGGCGGCCTGGCCGTGGGAGCAGGACAGCTGCCCCAACTACCGGAGCAGCGACTACCTGGCCAAGTCGCATCGGCGCGTTGCCGTGGAGCGCTACTACCGGCTGTCTGACGGCTCGTCGCGGGCCCACCACGTCGTGGAGACGTACGAACCTGGATGGGCCGAGCGGAACGTCGATGACGTCCGTCGGGTCCTCCTGCGGTGTGCGAGCTACGCGGTCCTCGGGTCGCATGTCTCGTTCGACGTCGTGGATCCGCATTATCTGGAGGGCGCCGGGATGCTCATTCGAGGTCGTATCGCGCGTGCGGACACCCCGAGCACCGTCACGTACTTCGTGATGGTGAGACGAGGCGAGACGGTCTCGACGGTCCGCCTGCCCGATCCGGGCAGCCAGGCCGTGGTGGACTCGATCGCGACGAGGGTGGTGGCCCGCCTTGGCTGAGCGGACAGGGCGGCAGCTGTCGCGACGCTGGGTCCTCTCCGCGGCCACCGTGTCGCTGGCCGGCGTTGCGACGGCGGCCTTCGGTGCCACGCGCGGCCGCGACGGCGACGGAGCCGGACCATCGCACGGTTCCTCCCCGGCCAGCCCGATCCCCACGACGCCGGCCATCGACTGGATCGGCCAGGCGAGAACGCGCATCAAGGCCTACGTGGAGCGGTACGACGGCCACCTGGCGGTCGCGGTACTGGATCGGCTGGGAACGGCTTCGGTGACGGTCGGCGCCAAACGGTTCGAGACCGCCAGCATCGTCAAGGTCAACATTCTCGCGGCTCTCCTGCTGCGCCAGAACCCGCCGGGCAAGGCCCTGAGTTCTGGCACCCGGCGGTTGGCCGAGGCCATGATCGTGTCCAGTGACAACGATGCGGCGGTGGCCCTGTGGCAGCGGATCGAGGGCTCGCGCGGCCTCAACGCCGCGAACCGCGAGCTCGGCCTGCGTGAGACGAAGCCCAACTCGCACTGGGGACTCACCACGACCACGGTCGCCGACCAGCTTCGTCTGCTGACCGCGCTGACGTCGCCGACGGGACCGCTGACCCCGCAGGACCGTACCTTCGTCATGGGTCTCATGAAGAAGGTGATCCCCGAGCAGCGGTGGGGAGTCACCGCCGCGCGGGAGCCGGGCGGTCGTTCCGAGTACGTCAAGAACGGCTGGGACACCGCTGATGTCGACGGGGGCCGCTGGCTGGTCAACAGCATCGGGCGGATCGTCGAGGCCGATCATGACTGGCTGATCGCTGTGCTCTCCGACCATCACGTGAGCCAGAAGGAGGGCATCCGCGTCGTCGAGAAGGCTGCCACGTACGTGCTCAAGGAGCTACGCGCCGCCACTGCGCACGACGGGCTGCCGCAGGGGTAGGTCCAGTGCTGTGACGCATGGCGGTGACGCGCGGGCGAAGCGACAAGAGATTGCCCCGCGCTGTACCGCATTTCCCGTAGCGCGCGGACGTGAGGGTCTCCGATTCGGCGCCCCCATTCGTCGAGCACCTGCCAGAGTGGTTCATGCCCTTGAGTACGTACCACCTCAGAGCCTCGGTCGCCGTGTCCGACATTCAGAGGGCCGTGGCCTTCTACGAAGGGGCGCTCGGTCTGCGGGCGTTGCGGTCCGGTCCCAGCGCCACCATCGCCGACGGCAGCCGCGTCTATGGCTCCGGTGGCGGGCCGGCGCTGAACGTGTACCAGTCAGTCACCGCCGGGAAGACCTCGGCGACGCTGGCGACGTGGTACGTCGAGGATCTCGACCAGATCGTCGACGAGCTCACCTCGTCCGGCGTCGAGTTCGTTCGCTACGAGCAGTTCGAGCACGACGACAAGGGGATCACCGCGCGGGCCGGAGGTGGACGTATCGCGTGGTTCCAGGACCCGGACGGCAACACCTTCGCTCTCGAAGCCGACGTGTGACCTCCAAACGGAAGGACCAATCCGGCTCAGGGCGTCAACGCCCTGAGCCGGATCAGCATCGCAGTTGTTGGAACTGTCGATCAGGTGACGTTGATGTCGCTGCACCACATGTAGGTCTGGTCCAGGTGCGACGCCCGCCAGAGCACGAACAGGATGTGGTTCCCGCTGCGTGACGGGAGCGAGACGTTGAACGAGATGTTCTGCGCCGGCGCGTAGCGCCCGGTCGTCGTGATCAGGTCGAGGTTGCCCCATCCGAGCTTCTGGGTGGACGGGTTGAACCCCTGCTTGGTGACGTAGACCTGGAAGTAGTCAGCGCCGTGGCTGGCCTGGTCGTACAGCTGGACCGTGAGGTTGCGGCTGACGGTGGTCGTCTTCCACGCGCCTGGCTGGTTCACGCTGTCGTTCCGGGACAGGGCGTTGCTGCACAGCTGCCCGTCCGGGGTGCGAGCCTGGTACTGGCCGCCGAGGCCGTCCCGCAACTGACTCATCCAGTTCCACATGGTGTCGGGGTTGGCCTGGAACGCCTGCCAACACATGGGGTCCTGCTGCTGCATGGCGGGGTTCATGTGCTGGTTGCCCCACGCCTTCCAGCACTGGTAGGCGCGGCTCATCGGGTTGATGATCGTGCCGTGGGCCTGGGCTGCCCCGGTGAAGGGCAGCATGCCGGCCACGATGGCGAACACCATGACGAATGCTCGCAGGGACCGACGGACTGGTGACCGGGATCGTCCGCCGGATCGATCGGACTTGAGTGAACGCACTGTTCATCCTCCGCTCTTCGGGACTGCAACTCAGAATGGGAACGCTCCCAAGCCAACTGTTGCATCTATCGACTTAGATATCAATGCTTATCTATCTATGGTCGGATGTGGATCGAGCTGACCGGGGTGTCCGCAGCCGCCCGGTTCGGATCCGGGTGCGGGATACGTCCACGGCACCGGCCGCCCAGCCTGGTTACAGGCCGGCTGCGGCGTCGTACCGACGCCGAAGGTCGGCCATCTCCGACTCGGTCAGCGCTTCCCTGGTCGCCGGTTCGGCGTACTTGGGCGGGAACATCTGCCGCAGTCGGTCGATGAACCTGACGTCGGCGGTCGCCTCGACCACCTGGATGCCCGGAGGTGTGGTGGACACGTCCATGATCACCGGGCCGGCCAGTTTGACCGCCACGTCCCAGGGGCGCTGCTTCTCGGCGACCCCGCAGAGGTGGAAGCCGTAGACGGTCTGCACGTCGGCGAGCGCGGTGGCCTCGGTCGGCTCGTAACCGTAGACGCGGACCCCGCAGATCACTGCCGCCTTCTCCGCGGTCGCCGCCTGCTGGGCCCCGTGGCCGGCGTGGTTGTGCTGCCCCGGGTCCGCCTTCTCGAGCGTGGTGCGCATCCGGGCGATGATCTGCGACTGCAGATCCGCCGGCTTCGCCTCCGGGTCGGCCCGGTTGACCAGTACGACAGCGCCAGCCGACACCACCAGCAGAATCACCGCCACCCACACGAAGCGGTTTCGGTACCAACCCGCGAAGTTCTCTCGGGACATCATTGTTGCTTCTCACCTCGTCGCCGGTTCTGGTGCTGGCAGGCCGAATCGGACGCCCCCGGCGGGTCAGGCGTCGAGCGCGTCAGCCGTGGGGGACACGTGCCAGGGGTTACCTACGGCGGGCGAGGATGATTGCCCGGCAAAGCGCCCGTCGTCGTAGAGGTGGCCCGGCGATCCGCCAGGCGAGCGTCCGCCGAGGCGGCGCGCTGCCGGCGCTGCGATGCTCCCGTGCTGGCCGTTCCCAGCGCGGTTGCCCCCGCGCTGCGGCGATATGAGCCATTCCAACACGTCTGGATCGGCTTCGCAACATCGACGAGCGTCAGCGAGGGCTCGGCCGGCCACCAGCACCCTCCTCGCGCGGGTGCTCATCGCCGCACCGCCGCCGGGTCCCCCGGAACGGAACTGCGGCGGGCGCAATCGGGATTGGATATGGTCGGTTTAACCCGATTTACTGCATACTGCTAACAAGGGGAAACATGAGTCGCTTGCCGTACGTGAACCCCGCCGACGCCCCGGCGCCGGTCCGCGAGACGCTGCAGGCCGCGCTTCCTCTGGGCTTCTTCCGCGTCATGGCCCACGCCGAGACGGCGTTTCCAGACTGGATGCGCTGGGGCGGCACGCTGCTCAAGGACCTGGCCCTCGACCCACTGCTCCGCGAAATCGCGATCCTGCGAGTCGCTCAGTTGAGCAACGTGACATACGAGTGGGTTCAGCACGAGCCCATCGCCCGCTCCGTCGGCGCCACGGACGAGATGATCCACGCGCTCGGGCGCGACGAGATCGGGGACGACTGTTTCACGTCAGAGCAACGGATCGTCCTGCGCTTCACGACCGACGTCGTCCGTGACGTCCGCCCGCCCGACGACACCACCACCGCGCTGACCGGGCTGCTCTCCCCGCGCGAGGTGGTCGAGCTCCTGATGGTGATCGGGCAGTACATGATGATCGCCCGGGTCGCCGCGGTGACGGACCTCGACGTCGACAAGCCGATGGGCGCCGCCGTCTACGGCGGGCGGGCCTGACTAATGTCATGAGTGCCTGTGCGCACCGCATCGAACGTCGTGACTAAGCGCACTGGAGCCCACCACGTCCCGTCGATGAGACTCGATTCGACGCCGGAACAACAGCCGGCCGAGTTCGAGAGGCGGCGAGACGGTGGACGAACGCTACGACAGCTACTGCGCCGCGGATCGGTTGTTCTACGACTCGCTCGGCAGCGCCGTCGCCCAGCCCGTCTTCCCGGCCGCCGAACGAGCGCTTCCGACCGGCTGGCGTCGTGAGCCACTCGACGACTGGCTGATCTACGCGCCGGACGGCGGCTCGCTGCCGCAGCAGGGCTGGAAGATTCATGTCTCGGCCGGTCTGGCGAACGCCGAGCGGGTGCTGGACGCGGTCTGGAACTACTGCGTCCCCCGCGGCCTGTCCTTCAAGTTCCTGCGCGGGCCGCGCACGCTGCTGCTGCGCAACTCCAAGTACGCCGCCCGGGCCGCCAGCGGCAAGTTCGTCACCGTCTATCCGCGCGACGACGCGGAGCTGGAGCTGGCCTGCAAGGAACTCGACGAGCTGCTGACCGGCGAGACCGGGCCGTACATCCTCAGTGACCTCCGCTACGGCGCCGGCCCGGTCCACGTGCGCTACGGCGGCTTCGCCGCCCGCTACTGCCACTCACCCGACGGTCAGGTGGTGCCGGCGATCGAGGACGACTCCGGCACGCTGGTGCCCGACCGCCGCGAGCCCGTCTTCCACGTACCCGCCTGGGTCACGCTGCCCGACTTCCTCGGCCCGCACCTGGCCGCCCGCAACGACACCAGCACCAACGAGGTGCCGTACCGGATCGAACGGGTGATCCACTTCTCGAACGGCGGCGGGCTGTACGTGGGCAGGGACCTGCGTACCGACACCGAGGTGGTGCTCAAGGAGGCCCGGCCGCATGCCGGCCTGGACGCCGACGGCACCGACGCCGTCGCCCGGCTGGCCCGTGAGGCGCAGGCCCTGCGGAAACTCGCCGACCTGCCGCAGGTGCCTCGGGTGCACGACGAGTTCGTCCTCGGCGAGCACCGGTTCCTCGCGCTCGAGTTCATCGAGGGCCGACCGCTGAACAAGGTGCTGGTCGACCGGTACCCGCTGATCGACGCCGACGCGACCGACGGCGACCGGGCGGAGTACGCCCGGTGGGCCCGCCAGACCTACGAGCAGGTCGAATCCGTCGTGGCGGCGATCCACGAACGCGGCCTGGTCTACGGGGACCTGCACCTGTTCAACATCATGATCCGGCCGGACGACCGGGTCGCCCTGGTCGACTTCGAGGTGGCCGCCCCGATCGCCGGGCACCGCCGACCCGGGCTGCGCAACCAGGGCTTCGCGGCCCCGAGAGACCGCAGCGGACCCGCTGTCGACCGGTACGCCCTGGCGTGCCTGCGGCTGGCGCTGTTCCTGCCACTGACCCAGCTCGTCCGGCTCGCCCCGGCGAAGGTGACTCACCTGGCCGACATCATCGCCGCGAACTTCCCGGTGCCGAGGTCCTTCCTCGATCCGGCGGTCGAGGAGATCACCGGTGAGCCGCGTGTCACCGCAAACCCGCGAGGGAATCTCCGCGCCGCCGATTGGCCCACCTCGCGGGACCGGTTGACGACGGCGATCCTGGCCAGCGCCACCCCCGAACGCGACGACCGGCTCTTCCCCGGTGACATCGAGCAGTTCCGCAGCGGCGGCCTCAACCTCGCCCACGGGGCGGCAGGAGTGCTGCACGCGCTCGACAAGAGCGGCGCCGGACGGTGGCCCGAGCACGAAGAGTGGCTGGTGCGGCGGGCGACATCGCCCCCGTCCGGCACCCGCTGCGGCTTCTACGACGGGCTGCATGGCGTCGCCTACGCCCTCGCTCACCTCGGACGCCGGCAGGACGCGCTGGACGTTGTCGACATCTGCCTGCGGGAACCCCTCGACGGGCTCGACCACAGCCTGGCCAGCGGACTGTCCGGGATCGCGCTCAACCTGGCCGAGATGGCCACGCGTACCGGGGAGCTGTCGCTGTACGACGCCGCGTGGCGGGCCGCCGAGCGTGTGATTCGGCAGCTCGCCGACGACCCGGGCCCGGACGTCAGCGGCGGACGAAACCCGTACGCCGGGCTGCTGCGGGGCCGGACCGGACCGGCGCTGATGCTGGTGCGGCTCTACGAGCTCAGCGGCGACGACGAGTTGCTAGCGCACGCCGCCACGGCTCTGCGTCAGGATCTGCGCCGGTGTGTGCTGCGCCCCGACGGTGCGCTGGAGGTCAATGAGGGCTGGCGCACCATGCCCTACCTGGCGCACGGCAGTGTCGGGATCGGGCTGGTCCTCGACCAGTACCTGCGTCACCGGGCCGACGAGCAGTTCGTCGAGGCGAGCGCGGGAGTCCGCCTCGCGGCGCGCTCACCGTTCTACGCGCAGTCCGGGCTCTTCGCCGGCCGGGCCGGCATCATCGCCTACCTCGCCGCCTCGACCGACGCCGCCGACCGCCTCGAACTTCGCGCACAGGTGGACCGGCTGGCCTGGCACGCGCTGCCGTACCGGGAAGGGACCGCCTTCCCCGGTGAGCAGTTGCTGCGCCTCTCCATGGACTTCGGCACCGGCACCGCCGGCGTGCTGTACGCGCTGGCCAGCGCGCGGCACGACCAGCCGCCGGCGCTGCCCTTTCTCGCGCCCCTGCCGGGCGCGGACAGACTCCCTCGCGACAGCGGGGGCGACCCGATCGGCGAACGGATGGAAGGGAGGTGAACGACATGGCACTTCTGGACCTCCAGGGCCTGGAGATGGCTCCGGCCGACCGTACCGGTGGCGGTAGCCGGGCGAGCCTGCTGCTCTGCGGCGACAGCTCGCTCTCCGTCACGACCTGCAACTGATCCACGCACACGTGGGCCCTGGGTGGGTAGACGTGCCCACCCAGGGCATCCGTGTACCAACGGGAGGACCGATGCCGACGTTCGCCGCGGGGGACAGGCTGCTGCGGCAGACGGTCCTGGCGGGCGGCGGCTGGACGGCCGCGCTCGCGGCGGTCGCGCTGCTCGGCGCGGCCGCCGAACTGTTGCTCCCCGCGGTCCTCGGCCGCGCCGTCGACGCCGCCCTCGACGCCGGCTCCGCCTGGTGGGCGGTGTCCGCCGGCGCCCTTGTCGTCGTCCTCATCTGCGTCGACACCCTGACGGACCTGGCCAGCGGGTTCGGTGCGGCGCGCGCCACCGCCGGGCTGCGCCGGCGTCTCCTGCGTCACCTGTTCGCCGTGGACGTCCGCGCCACCCGCCGGTACCCGGTGGGTGACCTCGTCGGCCGACTGGTCGGCCAGGCCGCCGACACGGGACAAGCCGGCAACGCGGTGGTGCTGGCCATCGTGGCGGTGCTTCCGCCGCTCGGCAGCGTCGTCGCGCTCGCCATCATGGAACCGGTCCTCGGAGTCACCCTGCTCGCCGGTCTCGGCCTGCTCGCCGTCCTCATGCGCGCCTTCGTGGCCGACGCCTCGACCGCGACCGCCGGGTACCAACGGGTCCTCGGCAGCATCGCCGGCCGGCTGTTGGAGTCGCTGACCGGTGCCCGGACCATCGCCGCCGCCGGCACCACCCGCCGCGAGGAGGACCGGGTGCTGGCGGCCCTACCGGAGCTGGACCGGCACGGCCGGCGTACCTGGGGACTGCTGGCCCGGGCGAGTGCGCGCACCTCGGCCGTGGCGCCGCTGCTGAACCTGAGCGTCATCGCGGTCGGCGGGTACGCCCTGACCGCAGGCTGGCTCACACCGGGTGAACTGGTCGCCGCGGTCCGGTACGCGGCCATGGGCGCCGGGCTCGGTGCGGTGCTCGCCACCCTGAACCACCTGGTCCGCAGCCGCGCGGGAGCACACCGGGTCGCCGAGCTGCTGACACAGCCCACCACGTCGGTGGGCGATCGGCCCCTGCCACCCGGCGGCGGCGCCCTGCGACTGCGTGGGGTATGCGTGCACGCCGACGACGGGCGACCCGTCCTGGACGGCGTCGACCTGGACGTGCCGGCCGGCGCGACAGTGGCCGTCGTCGGAGCGTCCGGTGCCGGCAAGTCGACCCTGGCTGCCGTGGCGGGACGCCTGTACGACCCCGACCGCGGTGAGGTGCTCCTCGACGGGGTGCCGCTGCGGGACCTCGACGCGGTGGCGCTGCGCCGGGCCGTCGGCTACGCCTTCGACCGGCCGGTGCTGATCGGCGTGACCGTCCACGACGCGATCGGCTTGGCGCTGCCGGTCGATTCGGCGGTGCCGCCGGCCGATCGGAGCCCGGCCACACCGGCGGTTCTGCGGGCGGCCCGGATGGCGGCGGTCGCCGACGTGATCGAGCGTCTGCCCGGCGGTTACCGCACTCCGCTGGTGGACACACCGCTCTCCGGGGGCGAGACCCAACGCATCGGCCTGGCCCGCGCGTTCGCCGCCGAGCGGCTGCTCATCCTGGACGACGCGATGTCCAATCTCGACACCGCGACCGAACACCGGATCACCGAGGCGGTTCTCGGGCACGCCGGGGGGCGTACCCGACTGGTGGTCACCTACCGGACCGCGGCGGCCGCGGCGGCCGACCTCGTCGCCTGGCTGGACGGCGGTCGGCTGCGCGGCCTGGCACCGCACCGGCAACTGTGGGCCGACCCGGACTACCGTGCCGTCTTCCAGCCGGCCGGCGGTGGGTCGTGAGCCGTCCCGGCGTACGCCGGGTGACCTGGCGGGCGCTGCGGGCCCGTCGGTGGGAACTCGCCGGGCTCGGCGGCTGGTCGCTTGTCGAGTCGCTGCCCGCGCTGCTCGCCGGCTATCTGGTCGCCCGCGCCGTCGACGAGGGTTTTCTGGCCGGACGTCTCCTCACCGGCCTGGCCTGGTTGGGGGTCCTCGCCGTGGCCGTGCTGGTCGGCGCGGCGGCCACCGGCCGGACGTACCGGAGCCTCGGCGCCGTGGTCGAGCCGTTCCGCGACGAGGTGGCCGCCCAGGTGATCCGGGGTGCGCTCCGCGACGCCACCAGAGCGGGTGGCCGCCCGGACAGCGCCGCCGTGACCCGGCTGACCCACCAGATGGAGATCGTCCGCGATACCTTCGCCGGTCTGCTGATGGTGACCCGCGGCTTCCTCTTCTCCGCTGGCGCGGCCCTGCTCGGCCTGCTCGCGCTGGCGCCGGTGGTGGCGGCGCTGGCGTTCGCCCCGCTGGTCGCCGGTCTGGTCGTGTTCCTCGCCGCGCTGCCGTCGATGGTCACGCACCAGCGCGCCTACGTCCGGGCCGGTGAACAGCTCGGCCAGTCCGCGGCGACCGCCCTGGCCGCTCACCGTGACGTGCTGGCCTGCGGCGCCCAGACACGCGTGTCGGCGGAGGTGGAACGTTGGGTGTCGGCGCAGGCCGCCGCCGAACGCATGCTCGCCCGGATGGCGGCGATCCGCAGCCTCAGCCTCGGCATCGGCGGCTGGCTGCCACTGCTGGTGCTGATGGTGACCGCCCCGTGGCTGGTCGAGCGTGGTCTCACCGCCGGCGCGGTGCTGGGCGCGCTGATCTACGTCTCCACCGGACTGCAACCCGCCCTGCACACCCTGGTGCAGGGCATCGGCGGAGGCGGGCTGCGCTACGCGGTCACCCTGGAGAACATCCTTCGCACCTGTCCGGTCTCCGACGACCCGCGCCCGCCAGCCCTCACCGCCCGGATGCCTCGCTGCCGACCACCCGCAGCCTCTGCCGATCGTCCGGCAGCCGTCGAGGTCCGGGGACTGACCTTCGGCTACGGCCCGCGCGCCCGGCCCGTCCTGCGGAACTTCTCGCTGACACTGGCCGACCGGGACCATCTCGCCGTGATCGGCCCGAGCGGTGCGGGCAAGTCCACACTGGCCTCCCTGATGGCCGGACTGGTGCCGCCGCAGGCAGGAACGGTCCACCTGGCCGGCACGAGGGTCGCCGACATCGAGCCGGCCGTCCTCGCCCGGATGCGAGTGCTGGTGCCCCAGGAGGCGTACGTCTTCACCGGCAGTCTCGCCGACAACATCCGCTACCTCCGGCCGGACGCCGACGACGACACGCTGGAGGTCGCCCTCGACACGCTCGGCGCGCGTCCTCTGGCGACCCGCCTGGGCGGCCTGGACGCGCCGGTCGCGCCGGCCCTGCTGTCCGCCGGCGAGCGGCAGCTCATCGCGGCGGTCCGGGCCTGGCTGGCACCCGCCCCGCTGGTGGTCCTCGACGAGGCGACCTGCCACCTGGACCCGGCGCTGGAAGCGACGGTCGAGGCTGCCTTCGCCCGGCGGCCCGGCACCCTCGTCGTGATCGCGCACCGGATCAGCTCCGCGTTGCGGGCCGGACGGGTGTTGGTCCTCGACGGCGACGAGCCGCTGGTGGGGACGCACGAACAGTTGATGACCCGCTCGGCCACCTACCGGGTGCTCGTCGGCTGCTGGGACGACCCGGTGGTGCCGTCCCCGGCGGCGTCGGCGCCGCCGGGCTGAACCCCGCACGACCGCGCCGACGGCGCCGGTCAGATCCAGCCCGCCTCGCCGGCCATCCGCACGGCCTCCACCCGGGTACGGGCGCCCACCTTGCGGGCGATCCGACCGAGATGGTTGCGGACGGTGCCACGGGTGAGCCCGAGCGACACCGCCACGTCCGCGACCGGCGCACCTGCGGCCGTCAGCCTCAACACCTCCGTCTCACGGCTGGTCAGTGGGCTGTCCGAGTGCAGCGCGGCGACCACGAGATCCGCGTCGAGCACGGGTTCCCGGCGGGCGAGCCGGCGGATCCCGTCGATGACCCGCTCGGGGGTGGCGTCACTGCGCAGGATGCCGACCGCCCTGGTCGGGCCCAACATGCCTCGCAACCGTCGCGCTCGATGCGGGTGCGCCAGCACCAGGACGGGACACCGGCCTAGACGGTCGGGATCGACTCCCTCGACGAAGTCGAGGTCGGCCACCACCACGTCGGGGCTTTGCGCGCGGACGGCCGCGGAGACCTCGTCGCCGCGATCCACCTCCGCCACGACACGGATGTCGTCCTCGGCGGCGAGGACGAGCGACAACGCGCCCAGAACCAGGGCGCCGTCCAGGGCGAGCAGGGTACGGATCACGATGAACCTTCCCGCACTCCGACAATGATCACGGTACGTCAACATTCAAACACGCACCCGGTGGGGTCGCACGGCGACGGGTGGGTCCGGACGTTGCCTCCGGACCCACCCCCCCAACGGCTACAACCAGCCGTTACGCCGCGCGTGCGACACCGCCTCCAAGCGGTTGCGAGCCCCGGTCTTGCGCAGAATCACCGACAGGTGATTGCGCACCGTCCCGTGTGCCAGGTAGAGGCGGCCGGCGATCTCCTTCAGCGGCAGGCCCTCGGCCGCCATCCGGAGCACGTCCATCTCCCGAGGCGTCAACGGCATCTCCGGAGGGCTCAGCACCGCGATCGCCGCGGCGGGGTCGATCGCTCGCTCCCCGGCCGCGAGCGCGCGGATCGCGCGCACCAACTCGGCCAGCGAGCTGTCCTTCCCGACCAGGCCGCGCGCGCCGGCTGCCAGCGCCGCCTCCACCAGCGTCGGGCTCCACCGTGGGCTCATCGCCAGCACGGCGGCGTGCGGCGCCTCGACGTCGATGCGGGCGACCACCTCCACCGGGTCGGGCAGCTCCGGTGTCAGTGCCAGCACCACCACCTGCGGTCGGCACCGCCGGACCACCGTCAACAGTTCACCGACACCCTCGACGTCGGCGACCACCTCCATGTCCTCCTCACGTGACAGCGCGGCGCAGAGCGCCCCGCGGAGCAAACCCATGTCCTCGGCGACGACAACGTGGATCACCACGTCTTCTCCGATCTCAGGTACGCGTCACGACGGCCACCGATCCCGGAACATCCACGGGTTGATCGGGGAGGTCGTGCGCTACAGACAGGTAGGCATCGGCCCGCGGCACCGTCACGGCGGACGGGCGCGGACACGAATCGACCGGCCAGCGGTGAAACGGGCTGCGGGCACCAGTCACCGGGGTCGGTCGACAGGCCTCAGCCGGGGCGGGTCATCGGAGAGAGGGCTCGGCTCTCGACCGGGAGCGGCACGAGATCGGCGGGCGGCCCAGCATCGACGTGCGACTGCCTCTCGAGCGGCCGGGCCAGCCCCGGGCCGGGCGTCGATCCGTTGTCGACGCTAGCGGCATCCTGGTCGGCCGGCGCTATGGGCTGACCCGACAGCAACTCGCCCACGTCCACAGGTGACGGGTGTGCGGTGGGATGCCCCGTCGAGACGGCGGCACGCGCGGGGCCGACGACGGACATCCGCTGCGGCGCGCTGGGTGGCGCCGCAGCGTGTACGGCGGCCGGGGCAGGAACCGCCGGTAGCGCCGCCACCGCCGCTGCGGGAGCCGGGCCTGTCACCGGCGTGACCGCTGGGGGTGCCGGAAGCGGAGGTGTCGCCGCCGGCACGGTCACCGGGCGTGCGACGGGTGGGAGTACGGCATCGGCGACACAGAGGAGCGCCATGACGATGGGCCGGATCGGCACCGCGTTGACGATGTCGACGACGGATGGCAGCGGCGCGGCGATCAGGCCCACCACCGGCGAGACGGTCGGCGCGCGCACCACGGGCGGGGCGGGGGCAGCTGGCTGTCGCGGTGCGTCGGCGGCGGGCTGGGCCAGTTCGACATGGCGAACTGGCCGATGAGCCGCTCGGGCCACTGAGGCCGGCCGGAGCCTCTCGCGCTCCGCCGCGCGGACCGGAACGGGCGCGGTGATTCTCGGCGCACCCGTTGACCGTCGAAGGTCCGTCGGGGGTGGCTTCTCGCGGGAGGCGACGACGTCACGGATGGGCCCTCCCAGCGGGGCGCGAAGCCCGCCGCGGCGTCTTTCGTCGGCACCCGGGGGTGCCTGGCGGACGTCGCGGGGGCGCTCGGCGACCGTGAGCTGCGCGACCGACTCGACCAGACCGCCGACTATGCGATGGGGCTCGTCACCAGACCCGTCGCGCAGCCCGTCGGCGGCGGCCGGCCCCTGGAACAGGGCGGCCACGACGAAACCGGCCCCGGCGGCAGCCGCGATCAGCACCAGCCGTCGGATAAGCCTGTGCAGCCGAGCGGCCACAAGTGGCGCGGATCGGCCTGGCCCGGACGTTGGCGTGGTGCCGATGACGGGACTTCGCACGCGGGTACGGCCCCTTCCCTCTGGATAGCTGACCCATAGTAGCGATGTGCTCACGTAGCCGCATCCGGTGACGTGTGCGCGCACCATCGCTGTTCGATCAGGTGCTCTGCCCAAAGGGCGAGGCAGGGCCGCCGGGTCACTGCTCGGGCGGGTTCGGGTCGGTCCGGGCTGATGCCGTGACAACAATCTGACTGATTGCTCAGGGCGCCGTCTGTACCGCGATGCCGATAGTGTCACTCGCGGCACCGACCTGAACTCACACTGTCACCGCAGCGAGCGCCCTGGGGGGTTGATGGCGTCGAGCAGACGTTGGGCAGTCCTGATCGGGGTCGACCAGTGCGGCCGCGACGTCCAACTGCCACCGCTTCGATACGCCGAAAGTGATGCTCTGGCCCTGCGGGATGTGTTGTTGGACCAGGACATCGGCACCTTCGACGACGGTGCGGTACAAATGTTCGTCGGTCGCGACGCCACCTGGCGCGAGATCAAGCTGTTCCTGCGTGACGTGGCCCTCCGCTCGGCGCCATCGGACGTTTTGTTCGTCTACTTCGCCGGCCATACCCTCGTTCCGCAATGGAGTGATCAGCTCGACGCCTATCTGGTCACGGCCGACCTTGACCCGGAGACGCTTGCCCGCGAACCTGACAACGGGTTACGGATGTCCTTTCTGAAACGGGACATCTTCGATGCCTTCGCCGGTGCCTCGTTCCTGGTGCTCGACTGCTGCCATGCAGGCGTGTACGCCGATGCCGACCGACGCAACATCAAGGTTCTGCAGTCGTACGCGGAGGCGGTGGACCGACCACGGCACAACGCGCTGCTCGCCTGTCCCAGCGGATCGGTGACCCGGGAGAGCGCCGAGCATCGCCACGGGACACTGACGCACCATGTCTTGCGGGCGCTGCGCGGCGGGGCGGGTGACGAGGCTGGACGGGTGTCGTTCGCGCAGATGGCGACGTTCGTCGCCGAGCAGGGCATGGATCCACCGCCGGTGCACTCGGCGCACGTCTACGGGGCGACCACGGTGCTGACCCAACCGCCGATGTCCCGCCACGACCGCCAAGCGCTCAACAGCCCGGCGAACCCGGGCGTCTCGCGCCCCTGCCTCAACCCGCTCGAAGACCAGACGAGCTCGATCCGGCAGCTGCTGGACCGGATCTTCCGTGCGGACGTCCGTTCCCCGCACCAGTCTCAGCAGAGCGAACGCGACGGACGTGTCGAACTCATCCGGCAGGCACTCGACGCGGAATCGGTCGCGGTCGTCGAGTTCACGGGCAACAGCTTCGCCGTGGTGGACCGGACGGCGCGGTTCGACAAGGACAGCCTGTCGCCGATGCTGGAGACCGCTGCCGTCGACAGGGTGAAGCATCCGAGGGCGACGCCAGGGTTTGTCGTCTCGCACGGGGTCGGTCGCCGGATGCTCTGCGTGCCTCTCGCGTTCGCCAGCGACCGCACCCTCAACCTTGCCGTGGTCGATCCGGCACTCACCCAGCTGGACATGGGCGAACCGCTGGCCGTCATGCTCCGTGCGGTCTGGGAGTCCGATCCGGTGGCCGATCCGTTGCAGTCGGAGATGACCGTCCTGACCGCCCTGCGTACCTCCTTCGGTCGACTTCCGCTCAAGCTGTATGAGGATGCCTTCGGCCTCTACCAACAGCTGATCGATTCGATGATCATGGTGTTTCAGCCGGTCGTCGAGCTGGACCAACGCGCCACCGGGGTCAGCGTGCAGAGTTTCGAGGCCCTGGCCCGCCGCAACGACCGCGAGCGGCGCGCTCCCTTGTCCGCATTGCGCATGGCCCACGACTGGGGTGACCGTTTCGTCGTCGAGCGTGACGCGATCCTCGCGGCCAAGGCGATCCACTCCTATGCCGAGGCCGACGCGGCGTCAGGATGGCAGGGCACCAAGCCGTTGTCGGTCAACGTGGCGGTCCGCTCGCTGCTCAGCGACGCGTACCTCAACCAGGTGAGCAAAGCGCTCGCCGAGGCAGGGTTGCATCCGCGAACCTTGACGTTGGAGATCTCCGAGCAGGATCCGATCACACCGGAGCCGGGCGAGCGATGGCCGCAGGAGCCCTTGGTCTACTTCCACAACCGGCTGACCACACTCGCGCGAGAACTCCGGATCAGCTTCGCAGTCGACGACTTCGGAGTGGGTTACGCATCGCTGGCGCGTATGGCCGAGCTTCCGCTCACCCAGATCAAGGTCGACCGGGCGATCCTGCACCACCCTATGGCGTTGGAGGAACTCGCACTCGTGGCGCGCGTCGCTCGATACGCCAGCGACCAGGGGCAGACCGGGCAGCCGAGGACGGTCATCGTCGAGGGCTTCGACGATGACGCCCCGGTCAGTCTCTACGAGATCTTCCGGCTGGGGATCCATCACGTGCAGGGCTACTTCAGCGGCGGGGTCGCCTCAGCCACGCTGCGCGAGTTGGACCCAGCCGTGCAGGAGCGGATCGCCTCACTCGTGAGAGGGAAGACGTGACCAGCGTCAAGCTACTGCTACCTGCTGAAGTGATCGAGGAACTCGATCTGCCCTACGAGGGTGTTCGCGACAGCGGTGCGATCACCGTGGCGATCGAGGGGATCGCGGTGTTGGCGAATCTCGCCACCCTGGCCACGCTGCAGCCACAGGCGGAGTCGTTGGTTGCCGCGATACGCAATTGGCGCCTGCGCAACCACCAGAAGCCGGCGGTGTTGACGGTCGAGGGGGCGAACATCAGCCTGCGGATCGAGCTGCCCCCCAACGTCAACCGGGCGACCCTGCTTCGCCAACTTGAACCACTGCTCGACGAAGAGAGCCGCTAGGGCGGCCTCCAGGACTGACCGGCCCACGCCGCGCCCGGTGACTGGACGGGTGGTCGCCTCGGGATCCGTGGTGCGAGAAGCGTCATCTACTGGCGGACAGGCCTGCCATGGCCCTATTGTGCTAGGCAACTAGTGAAATGGGGTGGCGAGGTGATCGAGTTTCACCTGGACGCGCGGTCCGGGGTCGCGCCGTACATGCAGCTCATCCGACAGGTACGGCACGCGCTCCGGCTCGGAGTCCTGAACGAGGGCGACAAGCTGCCCACAGTGAAGGAGGTGGTGGCCCGGGTCGCCATCAACCCGAACACGGTGTCCAAGGCGTACCGCGAGTTGGAGTACGAGGGCTTGGTCACCGCTCGGCCCGGGCTGGGCACGTTCGTCACCCGCTCGCTGGTCGGCGATTCGCTGAGCAAGCATGAGCCGCTGCGGCAGGGCCTGGCCCGCTGGCTGACCGAGGCACGGGAGGCGGGCCTGGACGACGAGAGCATCGAGGCGCTCTTCCTCAGCAGCTTTCGGGCATTTTCGGAGGTCCGAGGATGACTAGTGCCCTGTTGGCGGACGGTCTGACCAAGTGGTACGGGCGGCGCTCCGCACTGAAGGATTGCACTCTGGACATTCCGGCCGGCCACGTCGTGGGCCTGGTCGGGCCGAACGGCGCCGGTAAGTCCACGCTGCTGCAACTGGCCTGCGGGCTGCTCGATCCGACCGCGGGGCGGATCGAGGTGCTCGGCGCGCGGCCGGTTAGCGGGTCGCCGCGGGTCGGGTTCGTGGCGCAGGACACCCCGGTCTACGCCGGCCTGACCGTCGCCGACCACCTGCGGATGGGCGCGCACCTCAACCCGTCCTGGGACGCTGCCCTCGCCGAGCGGCGCATCGCCCAGGTCGGCCTGGACCCGGCACAGAAGGCGGGCAAGCTCTCCGGTGGCCAGCGCGCCCAACTGGCCCTGACCATCGCCGCGGCGAAGCGTCCCAGCCTGCTGCTGCTCGACGAGCCGGTGGCGGCACTCGACCCGCTCGCCCGGCGCGGTTTCCTGCAGGGGCTGATGGAGCTGACCGCCGAGCAGGGCATGAGCATCGTGATGTCCTCGCATCTGGTCGCCGACCTGGAACGGGTCTGCGACCACCTGATCGTGCTGGTCGCCTCCCGGGTGCGGGTGGCCGGCGACGTGGACGACCTGCTCGCCACCCACCACCGTCTGGTCGGGCGGCGGCGCGACACCGCCGAGCTGGGCGCCGGGCGAGCTGTGGTCGAGCAGAGTCACACCGAGGTGCAGTCGACCCTGGTGGTGCGCAGCACAGCGCCGATCGTCGACCCGTCCTGGCAGGTCGACCGGCTGGACCTGGAGGACATCGTGCTGGCGTACATGAGCGGTGCCACCGGCGAGGGCACGGGTCGGATTCTGGAGGGACAGCGATGATCTGGATGACGTGGCGGCAGTTCCGCACCCCGGCCCTGGCCACCGGCACCCTGTTGCTGGTGCTCCTGGGCGGTCTGGCGCTGACCTGGTCCGAGGTCACGGAGCTGGCCACGCAGACCGGATACACCGGCTGCCAGGGCGATGCCTGTCGTGCCGCCGGCGAGGCGTTCCTGCAGGCGTTGCAACGGGGTTGGGCGAGTGAGTTCCACATCGCCGCCATCGGGACCCTGTACCTGCTGCCCGCCCTGGTGGGCATCTTCTGGGGCGCGCCGCTGGTGGCCCGGGAGTTGGAGTCCGGCACGTACCGCATGGTCTTCAGCCAGTCCGTCAGCCGCGGCCGCTGGCTGCTGGTCAAACTGGCGGCCGGCTGCGGTGCCGCCGCGCTCGGCGCCGGCCTGCTCAGCCTGGTGCTGACCGAGTGGGCGCAGCCGATCGACGGGGCCTCGGCGGACCGCATGAACCCGCTGGTGTTCGCGGCCCGGGGGATTGTGCCGATCGGCTATGCCACGCTGGCCTTCGTGGTGGGTGTCGCCACCGGGCTGCTGCTGCGGCGGACTCTCGCCGCGATGGCGGTGACCCTGCTGGTGGTGGTCAGCCTGCAGATCGCCGCGCCGTTCGTGGTGCGCCCCTGGCTGGCTCAGCCGGTCACCACGGTCAGCCCCCTGCAGTTCGACGGTGATTACGGGATCTCGATGAGCCCTGACACAGGGCGGATGACGGTCCATGTCGAGCCCGACCGCAGGGGTGACTGGATCGTGTCGAGCACCACGATCACCTCGACCGGAGCGGAGTTCACTGGTCCGGCCGATATGACCCAGTGCGGGCCGAGGGCGTCCGGTGGGCGCGAGGCGTGCCAGAGTTGGCTGGGGAAGCAGAACCTCAGCCTGAAGGTGAGCTACGTGCCCGGCTCGAAGTTCTGGGACCTGCAATGGCGGGAGTTCGGCGCGCTGTTCGCGCTGACCGTCGCGCTGTCCCTGTTCTCCCTCTGGTGGGTCCGCCGCCGACTGGTCTGACGGCACAGCCAGCGGCCGAGATCGAGGACGTGCAGCGTCCCGCCCGGACTACGTCGTTTCAAGTGGTTGACCTGTCAAATTTCCGCCGGTAGTTTAAATTCCGCATCTACCGGTATCTATGAAACCAGGTGAACCGTGCTGTTGAAATCCATCGCCATCGCCGCGTCCGTCGCAGGCGTGCTGGCCACCGCCCCCGCCGCCTCGGCGGCAGCACCCGGAGTGTCGATACAAGGCTGGGGGTCCGGGAACTGCCCGCAGGGCATGCTCTGCATCTGGCCCAACTGGAATCACCCGCCGCAAGGTCCCGTGGAGACGCCGTCTCTGACGACCAACAGCGAGTGGACCGGCAGCATCCAGGGGTTCAACTTCTACAACGGCACGGGCCGCGACGCCGTGATATCCGGGTTCACTTTCGGCTCGTCGATTCCCTTCACGAATTGCGCTCCTGCCGGCGGGACCGGGGGAAACCTGTATATACCGGTCAACGTGACGAAGGTGACTTGGCAGCTGACCCCCTGCTGATCCTGGCCGGGTTGCCGTCCGCGTCGCGCGACACCCCCACCTCCACTCGTGGCGCGCAGGTGGGTTGAAGTGGGGCGTTCGATGTTCGGTGCCGCCAGGGAAAGTGTCTCGGCGCGGCTCCACCGCAGAGGCCGGCTTAGTTCCTTGCGCGGCCGGCGACCCGGCGGAGGGCCAGGTAGGCGACCCCCGCGGCCAGCACCCAGGGCGCGGCGACGAGGACCGGGTCGAGCGGATGGTGGACGCGGTCGACCCGGTTGCCGCTCAGCCGGGACGAGAGCCCGTGGTGCGTGAACTCGCTCAGGACACCAGTTTCGGTGATCGGATTGTCAGGGTGGCGGGTCAGGAACGACGCCAAGGCGCCCTCGACCGCGTCCACCCGGTCGGCAGCGAGCAGGAGCAGCCAGTGGGCGGCCCGTCCCTCGCTGTACCTGCGGTAGGAGTACCGACGGATCACCCCGGACAGGCCTCTGGGCGGGCACGAGGTACCGAACACCGGGGTGAGGAACTTGTGCTCGATCGACCGCTCCCTCGGCCACTTCTCAGGCTGCCGCTCGGGGAACTCCCAGTGCGCACCGTTGAGGGTCGGGTCGAACCGCTCCTGCGGCACCGAGGGTCGGTCCTTCGGGTCCAGGTCGACACCCCAGCCAGGGATCCGGGCACGCAACTCGTCGCTGGACTCGGCGAGTTTCGGCTTGTCTGCTGTGTAGGCCATGTCGGGCTCCCGATCAGGTCAGGCGGGGTTCGGAACGATCAGCGGCTTGATGCAGCCGTCGAGCTTGGCGGAGAAGATGTGGTACGCCTCGGCGATGTGCTCCAGCGGAATCCGGTGGGTCACGATGTCGCTGGGCTTGAGGTAGCCGTTGCGGATGTGCTCGAACAGGCGCGGCCACTGCCGCTTCACCGGGCACTGGTTCATCCGCAGGGTCAGGCCCTTGTTCAGCGCGTCACCGAACTTGACCGCGCTGAACATCGGCCCGTACGCGCCCATCACCGAGACGTTGCCGCCCTTGCGTACCGCGTCGATCGCCCAGTTGAGGGCGACCGGGGAGCCACCCTGCAGTTTCAGCTTCGCGGCGGTGACGTGCTGGAGGAGGTTGCCGTCCGCCTCCGCGCCGACGGCGTCGATGGCCACGTCGGCGCCCAGGTGGTCGGTCATCTTCTTCAGGTGCACGACGATGTCGTCGTACTCGCCGAAGTTGTAGGTCTCGGCGTGGGCGAACGACGCCGCCTTCTCCAGCCGGTAGTCGAGGTGGTCGATGACGATGACCCGGCCGGCGCCCATCAGCCAGGCCGACTTCGCCGCGTACAGGCCCACGGGTCCGGCGCCGAAGACCACGACCACGTCACCCTCGACGATGTCACCGAGCTGCGCACCGAAGTAACCGGTGGCGAGCGCGTCGGTGAGCAGGACGGCGTCGTCGTCGTCCATCCACTCGGGGATCAGGCTCGGGCCGATGTCGGCGAACGGCACCCGGACGTACTCGGCCTGACCGCCGTCGTAGCCGCCGCAGGTGTGTGAGTAGCCGTAGATGCCGCCGACGGCTGTGGCGTTGGGGTTGACGTTGTGGCAGTTGCTGAACAGCCCCCGGGCGCAGAAGAAGCACGACCCGCAGTAGACGTTGAAGGGAACCATCACCCGGTCACCCGGCTGGACGTTGCGCACCGACGGACCGACCTCGTCGACCACGCCGACGAACTCGTGACCGAAGGTCATCCCGACCCGGGTGTCGGGCATCATTCCGTGGTAAAGGTGCAGGTCGGACCCGCAGATCGCCGCTCGGGTCACCTTGATGATCGCGTCGTTGGGATGTTCGATGGCGGGACGGTCCTTCTCCTCCACCCGCAGGCGGTACGGACCGCGGTAGACCATTGCTCGCATTGACTGCCTCCTGGACCTGAGCGATGGCGGACGTGTCGCCCCGGGTCCCCGTCCGAAGCACTGCGACGCTGGTACCCCTGTCTATTGCCGACAAACCGGAGCTGGTTGAGCGACGCTTGGCCTACTCGGCGCAACGACGCGGTGACGCCGTGCAAGGCGGTGGCCAGGTCGGTGCCGACGAACTGGTGGGGCGAGGCGATGACGTTCAGTGGCTCAGACGGCGGATGACCAGCAGAGCGATGTCGTCGTTGGGACGCTCCTCCGCGGTGGTGACCATGATGTGGTCGCACAACGCCTCGGCTGGCCCCGACTGCACGGCGCCGGCGAGACGCTCGATGCCGGTGTCGATCACTTCGCTGCGGCGTTCGACCAGTCCGTCGGTGTAGAGGACGAGTGACGCACCCGGCGGTAGGTCCAGAACGGTGGTTCGGCGATCGACTGATGGTCGACCCACACCGAGTGGGCGGTCCACCGCCAGGTCGACAGGCCGGGTGGGGTGGCCGGGGACGGCCAGCAGCGGTGGCAGATGGCCGGCGGAGGAGAGGTGCACAGTCGTGCGGTCGGGTGCGATCAGGGCGTAGACGGCGGTGGTGAGGCTGCCGGCCTCGAAGTGGTGGATCTTGCGGTCGAGAGAGGTCAGCGCGGTGGCGGGATCGTCGGAATCGAGAGCGTAGGCGCGTAGCGCGCTGCGGATGCGTCCCATGACGACGGCGGACGGCAGCCCGTGGCCGGAGACATCACCGATGACGGCACCCAGCCAGCCCGACGGCAACGTGAAGACGTCGTACCAGTCGCCGCCGATGCCGAGGTCGTGGCCGGGCACGTACCGGGCGGCCAGGTCCAGGCCGGGGATGTCGGGCAGCCGGCCGGGTAGCAGGCTGCGTTGCAGGGCCAGCGCCGCCTGCCGGTCGAGAACCTGTGCTCGGGCCTGCCCTGCCAGGCCGGCGCGATCGGCAACGAGCTGCAGCAGCCGCACGTCGTCGGGACCGAACCGCCGCAGGGCCAGAGAGCCGACGTGCAGTACGCCGACGAGGTTGCCGTTGACGAGCATGGGCACGCCCAGCAGGGCACGTATGCCCGTGGCGAGCAGGATCGGATTCACCACGTCGTCGGGCGTCACGTTGTCGATCGTGACCGGGGCGCGTGTCGCTGCCACTCGGCCGGCGAAGCCGCGCCCGACCCGGATGCGGAAACCGCGGCGCACCTCCTCCTCCAGGCCCTTGGCCGCGGTCGCGACGAGCTCGCCGGTGTGGTCGTCGAGCAGCAGAATGGTGGCGGTGTCGACCTTGAGCAGGTCCCGGACCCGCTCAAGGAGCTCGTCGAGCAACTCGGCGATGTTGAGCCCCGACAGGGCGGCGTCGGTGATCGCCTCGATACGTCTCAGTCGCTCCTCGTTCGTCACCAGGTCGGCGTCGGTCACCCAAGCAGCCTAGACGTCGACGCGACGCCGACGGCACGTCAGGAGCTAGATCAACAGTGTCGTGGCTCCGACGTGGGGTACCTGCCCGCCGAGTGACCGCCCCGGTCCGACACGGGAGGAACGGGCTTGTGGGCGCCGGTCCTATCTGGAGTATGAGCGGGTGTACCGTCGCCGCATGACGGTGCTGCAGGAGTTTGTCGCCGCTCTCTCCAGCGGCCGGATCCAGGTTGTCGACCTCACCGCTCCGCTCTCGGACCAGACCCCGATCCTGGGTCTGCCCGAGCAGTTCGGCCAGACCTGGCCGTTTCAGCTCAGCGAGATCAGCCGGTACGACGAGAGGGGTCCGGCCTGGTACTGGAACAACTTCTCCACCGGTGAGCACACCGGCACCCACTTCGACGCCCCGGTGCACTGGGTCACCGGTCAACAGGGCGCGGACGTGTCGCAGGTTCCGGTGAGCCAGTTGATCGCCCCGGCGGTGGTGATCGACCACGCCGCCGACGCCGCCGAGAATCCCGACTTCCTGCTCGAGGTCGAGCACGTCAAGGCATGGGAGGCGGAACATGGCGCCCTGCCCAGCGGTGGCTGGCTGCTCTACCGCACCGGCTGGGACGCGTACGGCGACGACCCGGAGCGGTACGCCAACGCCGGGCGTACCCCGGGCATCTCCGTGGAGTGCGCCCGCTGGCTGGCCGAGGAGTCACCCATCCAGGGCGTCGGGGTGGAGACGGTCGGGACCGACGCGGGCGCCGCGCACTCGTTCGACCCGCCGTTCCCGTGCCACTCGTTCCTGCTGGGCCAGGACAAGTACGGCCTGACCCAGCTCCGTAACCTGGCGCAGTTGCCGGCGACCGGCGCGGTGGTGATCGCCGGGCCGCTGCCCATCGTCTCCGGGTCGGGCAGCCCGTGCCGGGTCCTCGCGCTGGTCGAACGGTAGGCCGGACCACCGATGCGGGTAGCCGAGGTGGTCGGGCGGGTCCTGTACGGACACGGCGCACGGCACGTCTTCGGGGTGGTCGGCAGTGGCAACTTCCATGTCACGAACGCGCTCGTCGCGGCCGGCGCCCGGTTCGTGGCGGCGGCCCACGAGGGCGGCGCGGCGAGCATGGCAGACGGGTACGCCCGCACCGCCGGGACGGTGGGGCTGCTCTCGGTGCACCAGGGCCCCGGCGTCACCAACGCGCTGACCGGCCTCACCGAGGCGGCGAAGAGCCGTACCCCGATGGTGGTCCTGGCCCCGGAGGCGACCGCGCCGCTGTCGAACTTCTTCATCGACCTGCCGGCACTCGCCGCCTCGGTCGGGGCCGACTTCCACCGGGTACGCGCGACGCACGCGGCCGAGGACGCGGGCGCGGCCTACCGGGCCGCCGCCCGGGGCGCGACAGTGGTGCTGGGCCTCCCGTTGGAGGTGCAGCAAGCAGTGACCGAACCATGGTCCGGCCCGGTCCCCGCGGCCGCGCCGACCCCGGTCACCGCCCCGCAGATCGAGCCGTTGCTGGCCGCGCTCCAGGCTGCCCGCCGACCGGTGTTCATCGCCGGTAGGGGCGCACGCTCGGCCCGGGAGCCGCTGATCCGGCTCGCCGACGCGTGCGGCGCGTTGCTCGCGGTCTCGGCCGCGGCGAAGGGGCTGTTCGCCGGGAACCCGTGGAACCTCGACGTGGCCGGCGGCTTCGCCACCCCGCTCGCCGCCGAGCTGATCGGCGGGGCGGATCTGGTCGTCGCCTGGGGCAGCACGCTGAACATGTGGACCACCCGGCACGGCGAACTGATCCCGCCCGCCGCCGTCGTCGTCCAGGTCGACCGCGACCCGGCCGCGTTCGGGGTCAACCGCCCGGTCGACCTGGCGGTGGCCGGCGAGGTGACGGCGGTCGCCGAGGCGTTGCTCGCCCGGCTGGGCGTCGGCTCCAGCGGGCCCGGGGGCGCGCGGACCGGCGGGTGGCGTACGCCGGACCTGGCACAACTGATTCGCCACCATGGCCGGTGGCGGACCGTTCCGTACCAGGATGAGGGCGGCGGTGCCCCGGCGACGATCGACCCGAGGACGCTCTCGACCGCCCTGGACGACCTGCTGCCGGCCGACCGGACGGTGGTGGTCGACTCCGGCAACTTCATGGGCTACCCGTCGATGTGGCTCGACGTGCCGGACGTGGCCGGATTCTGTTTCACCCAGGCGTTCCAGTCGGTCGGGCTCGGGCTGGCCAGCGCGCTCGGCGCGGCGGTCGCCCGCCCGGACCGGCTCACCGTCGCCGCGGTCGGCGACGGTGGCTTCGTCATGTCCGCCACCGAACTGGTCACCGCCGTCCGGCTGGCGCTACCCCTGCTCGTGGTGATCTACGACGACGCGGCGTACGGGGCGGAGGTGCACCACTTCGGCCCGGACGGGCACCCGTTGGAGACGGTCACCTTCCCCGAGACCGACCTGGCCGCGATCGCCGGTGGCTACGGCTGCGACGGGTTGACCGTCCGGACCGTCGACGACCTCGAACCGGTACGCCACTGGCTCGCTGGTCCCCGTACCCGACCGTTGGTGATCGACGCCAAGGTCAGCGCCGCGCGCGGATCGTGGTGGTTGGAGGAGGCGTTCCGTGGCCACTGAGCCACCGTCGTACCCACGCCGACGCTGCCGCCCGGCCTGCTGGTGACACGGTGTCACAACTCGCGTACGTTGGCTCGATGGCCACTCTCTGGACCCTGGGATGCGACGCCGATGATCCCCAACGGATCGCTGCCTTCTGGGCGTTGGCCCTCGGCTATGTCAAGGAACCCGGTTTCGACGAGCCCGACAACGCGTCCATCGTCGACCCGGACGGTCGGGGCCCGGCCATCGGCTTCCTCAAGGTCCCCGAAGGCAAGTCCGCCAAGAATCGCATGCACATCGACATCCGGGTGGCTGGGCCTGACTCCGGCGACATGGTCGAGCGCGCCCGGCTGATCCGGCAGAGGGTGCCCGAACTGGTTGCCGCCGGCGCGACTGTGGTCCGCGAGGAGTGCTACGGCGATGTCCTCGGGCACGTCGTCATGCTCGACCCTGAGGGCAACGAGTTCTGCGTCGCCTGACGCCGTGGTCAGGCGTTTGCGGGTGGGGCCGGAGTGTCCGGCGGCAGGTGGCAGACTCATCGGCGTGGACGACGTGGCCGCATCGACGGTGGATGGTGAGCTGGAGAGCGTCAGCCTGGTGGACCTCGCCGTCTCTCGGCTGACCCGGGAAATCCTCAGCGGCAAGAGTGACCCGGGCGAGCGCCTGGTGGAGGAGCAGTTGACCCGGCGGCTGGGGATCAGCCGGGCTCCGTTGCGGGAGGCGCTGCGGCTGCTGGCCCAGCAGGGGCTGGTCGAGCACGTGCCCCGGCGCGGTGTTCGGGTCGCCACCCTGTCGGACCGCGACGTGCGGGAGCTGTACGAGCTGCGTGACGTGCTGGAACGCTTCTCGGTACGGGCGGGGATCCCGGTCGCCAGGGAGAGTGACCTCGCCGGACTGCGGGCGACGCTGGACCAGTTGAGGGAGGCGACCCGGGCCGGCGACCGGATGGCGGTCGCCGAGTCGCACCGGGAGTTCCACGTCGCGCTTGTGGCGCTCGCCGGTAACCGTCAGCTTTCCGCTGTGTACGGCTCGATCCTGGTGAAGCTTCAGCTCTACATGGCGATCAACCTGCGCCGGGAGGCGGAACTGGCGCAGCCGCTGGACGGTGTCCACCGGCATGAGCGGTTGTTCGAGGCTGTCGCCGGGGGAGACCCGGAAGAGGTACTCACAGTGCTCTCCGGGCACGGCGCTCGCTCGTATCTGGGCTAGCCGGAGGTCGGCCGTGGCCCGGCGGAGTCGGGGCCACGCGCCGTCATGGTGTCGTTACGTGACGCGCGGGTTCCTGTAACAGAACAGTCGACAATCGACAGTATGCCAGAGCGAGTAGGGTCCATTTCGGAGCTTCGGTCGGCGTACCGTGAGGGCAGCCTGACCCCGGCGGACCAGGCCGAGCGAGTCCTGGACGGGCTCGCCGGGCGCGACGACGGACCGGTCTGGATCAGCACCGTCCCGGCCGATCGTCTGCGTGAGCGCGCCGAGTCGCTGAGCCGCTACGGCGATCCCGCGCTGCCGCTGTACGGGATCCCGTTCGCGGTGAAGGACAACATCGACGTGGCCGGCATGGTCACCACGGCGGGCTGCCCCGACTTCGGGTACGAGGCCGTCGAGGACGCGCCAGTGGTGCGGCGACTCCTCGACGCCGGCGCGCTGCTTGTCGGCAAGACCAACCTCGACCAGTTCGCCACCGGTCTGACCGGCGCCCGCTCGCCGTACGGCAGTTGCCAGAGCGTGTTCGGCGGCGGCCTCATCTCCGGGGGTTCCAGCTCCGGCTCGGCGGTCGCCGTAGCTGCGGGCCAGGTCAGCTTCGCCCTGGGTACGGACACCGCCGGCTCCGGTCGGGTGCCGGCGGCGCTCAACGGGATCGTCGGCCTCAAGCCCACCCGGGGTCTGCTCAGTACGGCCGGCGTGGTGCCCGCCTGCCGCTCACTGGACTGCGTGTCGGTCTTCACCTCCGACGTGGCTGGCGCCCTCGACGTGCTGCACGCCGCCCGGGCGGTCACCGCGGCCGACCCCTGGGGGCGTCCATTCCCGGCCGAGCGGGTGGTTCCCCGCCTGCCGGGGACGCTCCGCCTCGGGGTGCCGTGGGCGGAGGACCTGGAGTTCTTCGGCGACAGCGGCCAGCAGGCCCGGTTCGCGGCAGGGGTGGAACGCCTGCACACTTTCGTCGGGTCACGTCGGTCGGTGCCGCTCGGTGCCTTCTTCGAGGCGGGCGACCTGCTCTACCGGGGGCCGTGGGTGGCCGAGCGGCTCGTCGCCCTGGACGGCTTCCTGCGGTCGCACCCCGAGTCGGTCTTCGAGGTGACCCGTGCCGTACTGGAGACCGGGCGTCGTTACGACGCGATCGACGCCTTCCGCGGTCAGCACCGCCTGCGCGAACTGCGAGCCCAGGTCGACCAGCTCTGGCAGGACGTCGACGTGCTGGTGGTGCCCACCGTCGGCACCACCTTCACGCTCGACGAGATCGCCGAGGATCCGATCGGGCGCAACGCGATGCTCGGCCGCTACACCCAGTTCGCGAATCTGCTCGACCTGGCCGCGGTGACCGTACCCAACGGGTTCACCAGCTCCGGCCGCCCGGCAAGCCTGACCCTGGTCGGCCCGGCGTTCAGCGACACCACCCTGGCCAGGCTGGCCGCCGCGGTCACCGAGGGCGGGCCGTCGGCCCAGATGGTCGAGGCGAGCCCGCCGCCTCCCCAGCGCTCGGCTGAACTGCTTGTCGCCGTGGTCGGCCGGCACCTGACCGGCGAATCCCGCAACGGCGAGCTGCTCGGGCGCGGCGCGGTCCTCGCCGGTACCGCCCGCACCGCGCCGCTCTACCGGCTGTACCGGATGGACACGCCCGATGGCGAAGGGCTGCCAGGCCTGGTCCGGATCGGCCCGGACGGGGCGAACGGTCACCCGATCGAGGTCGAGCTGTGGCGGCTGCCCAGCGCGGCTCTCGGTGGGTTGCTGGCCGGAGTGCCAGCACCCCTCTCGCTCGGTTGGGTCCAGCTGCACGACGGACGTGACGTGCTCGGTTTCCTCTGCGAAGCGTACGCGGCGGGCCCGCCGGCCGAGGACATCAGCGCCAGCGGAGGGTGGCGGGCCTACCGGCGATCCGCCGCCCGGCGCTGACGCGCCAGCATCAGCGATCACGACAGGAGGCGAGAGGATGGGCAGCATCGGGCCGGTAACGGCCAACCCCTACCCGTGGCCCTACGACGGCGTGGCGGACACCGCGCGTACCGCACTGCTCTGCATCGACTGGCAGACCGACTTCTGCGGGCCGGGCGGCTACGTCGACGCGATGGGTTACGACATCGGCCTCACCCGGGCCGGCCTGCCGGCCACTGCCCGGCTGCTCGAGCACGCGCGATCGCTCGGGATGCTTGTCGTGCACACCCGGGAGGGACACGACCCGCAGTTGTCCGACCTGCCGGCGAACAAGCTGTGGCGTTCGGCGCGCATCGGCGCCGAAATCGGCGCGCCCGGCCCGGCCGGCCGGATCCTGGTCCGGGGCGAGCCGGGCTGGGAGATCGTGCCGGAAGTGGCCCCGGTGGCCGGCGAAGTGATCATCGACAAGCCCGGCAAGGGTGCCTTCTACGCGACGAACCTCGACCTGGTGCTCCGCAGCAGGGGCATCACCCACCTGATCCTCACCGGCATCACCACCGACGTCTGCGTGCACACCACGATGCGCGAGGCGAACGACCGGGGGTACGAGTGCCTCATCCTCTCCGACTGCACCGGCGCCACCGACAAGGCCAACCACGACGCGGCACTGCACATGGTCACCATGCAGGGCGGCGTCTTCGGCTGCGTCACCACATCCGACGACGTCATCGCCGCCACGGCCGAGTGAGGTGCCCATGGTGACCATCGCGGCGGCGCGGCCCGGCCCGTACGCCTTCGACATCTCGACCACGGCTCTGCTCGTCATCGACATGCAGCGCGACTTTCTGGAGCCCGGCGGGTTCGGTGAGAGCCTGGGCAACGACGTCGGCCAGTTGCGCCGCACCATCGCACCGCTCGCGGCGCTGCTGGCCGCCGCCCGCGCCGTCGGCCTGAGTGTCGTGCACACCCGCGAGGGGCACCTGCCCGACCTGTCCGACTGTCCGCCGGCCAAGCTCAGCCGCGGTGCGCCGAGCAGGCGGATCGGTGATCCCGGACCCAAGGGTCGCATCCTCGTCCGGGGCGAGTACGGCCACGACATCATCGACGAGCTGAGGCCGCTGCCCGACGAGCCGGTCATCGACAAGCCCGGCAAGGGTGCCTTCCACGCCACCCACCTGGACGTCCTGCTCGCCGAGCGGGGTGTTCGTAGCCTCCTGGTCACCGGGGTCACCACCGAGGTCTGCGTGCACACCACCGTCCGGGAAGCCAACGACCGCGGGTACGAGTGCCTCGTGCTCGCCGACTGCGTCGGGTCCTACTTCCCGGAATTCCACCGGGTCGGCCTCGACATGATCGTCGCCCAGGGCGGCATTTTCGGCTGGGTCGCCGACTCGGCGCAGGTACGCGCCGCGCTACCCGCCACCCCCGTGTTGCAGCCCTCCTCCTGACCGGGAGCAGTCATGGTCTCGACCAAACCCACAAGCGTCGCGCTGCCGTACTGGGTCCGCGGCGACACCAACGCGTTCTTCGGATTCGGCGTCAACGTCCTTGTCAACGTGCTCACCCTGACCGGGCTCTGCCTCGCCGTGGTGAACCTCCCCGAGGGGGAGGTGTTCGGCACCATCCTGCCGGCACTGGGCATCGCCCTGGTCGCCGGGAACATCTACTACACCTACCTGGCCCGCCGGCTGGCTCGACGGGAGAACCGCACCGACGTGACGGCCCTGCCGTACGGGCCGAGCGTGCCGCACATGTTCATCGTCATCTTCGTCATCATGCTCCCCATCTACCTGCGCACCCAGGATCCGGTGCGGGCCTGGGAGGCCGGGCTGGCGTGGGCCTTCATCATCGGCGTGATCGTGCTGATCGGCGCGTTCGTCGGGCCCTACATCCGCCGGTACGCGCCACGGGCCGCGCTGCTCGGCACCCTTGCGGGAATCTCCATCACGTTCATCTCGATGAACCCCGCCGGGCAGATGTGGCGGATGGCCTGGGTCGCCCTGCCGGTCCTCGCGCTGCTGCTGATCGGGTTGTTGACCGACGTGAAGTTGCCGTTCAACTTCCCGATCGGGCTCGCCGCACTGCTGCTCGGTACCGCGATCGGCTGGGCCGGCGGTGCCATGTCGGTGCCGGACGTCACGGCCGCCGCCCGGGACATCGCGATCGCCGTACCCTCGTTCAAGCTGGACCTGCTCTTCACCGGGCTGGCCGACATGGCGCCTCTGCTGGCGACGGCGATCCCCCTCGGTGTCTACAACTTCACCGAGGGAATGACGAACGTGGAGAGCGCGGCCACCGCGGGAGACAACTACAACCTGCGCAGCGTGCTGCTCGCCGATGGCGCGGGTGCGGTGATCGGGGCCGCGCTCGGCTCGCCGTTCCCACCGGCCGTCTATGTCGGTCACCCGGGTTGGAAGGCCGCGGGTGGACGCAGCGGTTACTCGATGGCGACCGGTGTGGTGATCGCGTTGCTCTGCTTCCTCGGCATGTTCGGGCTGCTCGGCGCGATCTTCCCGACGGCGGCGATCGTGCCGATTCTGCTCTACATCGGGTTGCTGATCGGGGCGCAGGCGTTCCAGGCGACCCCCAGGGCGCACGCCGCCGCAGTGGTCGCGGCGCTGATTCCGAACATCGCCGCCTGGGCGACCGGGCAGATCGACAACGCTCTGGCAGCGGCGGGCACCACCGCCGCGGCGGTCGGCGACGATGCGCTCAACGGCGCTGGCGTGATCTACGACGGGCTTCTGGTGCTGGGTCAGGGCGCGATCCTCGCCGGCCTGGTGCTCGGCGCGGTGGTGGTCTTCATCATCGACAAGCGGTTCGTTCGGGCCGCGATCTTCGCCGGCTCCGGTGCGCTGTTGTCGTTCATCGGGTTGATCCACGGCGAACGGATCGAGTGGAACGCCAACGGCCAGGTGGCGCTCGGCTACCTCTTCGTCGCGGTGATCTGTGTGGTCTTCGCGCTGGGCCGCCCCACGCCCCGCGATCCCGGCCCGGAGGAGGTCGAGCCGGACGTGGAACCGGGTCGGGCCGGGCCGGTCACCGATCGGTCAGCGGAGGAGCAGCGGACGTCGGCCCTGAGCGGGTGAGCCGGCCGGCCCGGTCGGGGGCGTCACGGCTCCCGACCGGCCCGGTAAGTTCCTGACCGAACGGATCGAAGGGACGTACCGCATGGAGATCGACCGGACGGACGTGGCCGCCGAGGTGGCGGCGGCCTTCACCGCCTACGAACAGGCGCTGGCAGTTGGCGACGCCGACCTGATCTGCGGGTACTTCTGGGACTCCGAGCGGACCGTACGGTTCGGCCTCGCCGACCATCAGTACGGGCTGGACGAGCAGCGCAAGTGGCGCGCGGCGCAGCCACCGTTGCCGGCCGGTCGCCGGCTGGTCGACCCGATCATCACCACGTTCGGCCCGGACCTGGCGGTCGTGACAACCCGGTTCGGGTACGACGGCACCGCCACGACCGGGCGGCAGACCCAGACCTGGGTACGCCTGCCCGTCGGCTGGCGGATCGTCACCGCGCACGTCTCCGTCTCGGCCCCGGCCACCGACTGACGGAGTACGCGCCGCCCGGGACAGGACCCGGGCGGCGCGTACTCCGACGTGGCGCGCGGTACTAGTTGCGCCTGCTCCACTGCTGGTTGGCGCCGCCGTGGCAGGCCCAGAGGTGAAGTTGCGTCCCGTTGGCCGTGCCGGATGCGACGGCGTCGAGGCACAGCCCCGACTGGGCGCCGGTGATGGTGCCGTTGGAGTTCAGGTTCCACTGTTGGTTGGCCTGGCCGTTGCAGTCCCAGATGATGACCGCGGTGCCGTTGCTGCTGCCCGCTCCGCTGGCGTCCAGGCACTTGTTGCCGTACACGGTCAGCGTGCGGTTGGCGGTGTAGGTCCAACGCTGGTTGGTGCCACCGTGACAGTCCCACAGCTGCGGACGAGCACCGTTCGTCGTGCTCGAGTTGGGAATGTCGATGCACCGGTTGGCCGGGCTGCTGGCGATCAGCACGTTCTGCTGGCCGGCCGGTGGGGTCGACGGCGGGGGAGTGGTGGGCGGCACTGTGGACCCGAACTGGGCGAAGAAGTTCCAGACCTCCTGCTTGACCCAGCTCCGCGCGCCGCTCTCACAGCCGGCGCAACCGTCCACCGGGCCCTGCTGGTGGCCGCCGTCGAAGGCGGCCCAGAGCACCGGGTATCCGGCCTGGCAGGAGTACGCGGTGGTGATGTGGGTCAGGCTGCCAGCCCTCGGCTCGGGCGGGCTCTGTGCGGCGCATCCGTTGTTGCGGACGAACCTGTCGCGCAGCGACCGCCCGCTGGGGATGTTGTCGTTGATGCCGTGGATCCCCAGGTACGCGACCGGGCCGGTGCCGCCGCTGCATCCGCTGATCGCCCCCGGGGCCGCGATTGCCGCGACCGCACGGAACACCGTCGGTCGGGAACACGCCAACGAGTAGCTCATCGCGCCGCCGTAGCTGAACCCGACCGAGAAGCGTTGTGTGGTGTCGACGCAGAGAGCGTTGTCGATCATGCGGATCATGTCGTCGGTGAAGGTGACGTCTTCACCGTTGGAGTTGCCCCAGCCGTTGTTGAGGCCCTGCGGGGCGACGAAGATGGTGCTGTTGTTCGCCTGCGACTGCATGCCGTAGTAGGCCCACGCCGCACCGTCGCTTCCGCCCGACGCGACCTGACTGGCGGTGCCGCCCAGCCAGTGGAACCCGAAGGCCAGCCGGTGGGCGTAGGTGTTGTTGTAGCTGTCCGGCAGTCGAAGGATGAAACTACGGCTCTTCCCACCGCTCTGGATGGTGTGGGTGCCGCTGTTCAACCCGGGCGCCTTGCCGCAGCCGGCAGTGGTGGCCGCCGCCGCCGGTGCGACGGTCGTGACAACGTACATTCCGACGGCGATCAGAACCATGACCGCCATGGCTGCCCCCAGCCAGGGGCCGGAGAGTTTGCGAAGCGGCACGGTTGCGCCTCCCTGCGGGTCGTTGAACATCCGTTGGACCGGTCCCCTCTGCGGGAACCTCGTCGGGCTCAACTCCGGCTCCAGCGTTGGTTGGCCGCGCCGGTGCAGTCGGAGATCTGCACGCGCGTGCCGTTGGCCGTGCCGTTGCCGACCAGGTTCAGGCAGCGACCCGAACCAACTCCGGTGATCGAGCCGTCGGCGTTGAACCGCCACTTCTGGTTGGACTGGCCGTTGCAGTCCCAAATGATCACCGAGCTGCCGTTCGCGGTGCTGGCGCCGTTGACGTCGAGGCACTTGCCGCCAAAGACGCGCAGCTCCTGGGCGGCTGTCGAGGTCCAGCTCTGGTTGCTCTGACCGTGGCAGTCCCAGATGATCGCCGCCGCGCCATTGGTTTGCGAGGCGCCGTTGACGTCGAGGCACCGTCCGGAGGACGTGCTGCGCAGGGCCGACGTGTCGCTCGGCGGCGGGGTGGTCGGCGGCGGGGTGGTCGGCGGCGACGTGGGATCGGTGCCACCGAACTGGGTGAAGAACCTCCACACCTCGCCCTTGGTCCAGGTCCTGGCGCCGCTGTCTCCGCCGCCGTCCACCGGGCCGGGGGTGTGCCCGCCGTCGAAGGCTGCCCAGACCACCGGATAGCCGGACCGGCAGCCGGAGTAGGTGGTGGTGATGTGGGTCAGACTGCCCGCCCTCGGTTCGGGTGGGCTCTGGGCGGTGCACCCGTTGTTCCTGACGAACGTGTCACGCAGGGACCGTCCGGCGGAGATGTTGAGCACCGAGTCCCCGATGCCGTGGATTCCCATGTACGCGACCGGCTGGGTGCCGCCGCTGCACCCGCTGAGCTGCCCACCGGAGTAGACCGCGACAGCGCGGAAGACACCCGGCCGGGAACAGGCCAGCGAGTAGCTCATGCCCCCGCCGTAGCTGAAACCGAGCGCGAAGCGCTGGGTGGTCTCGACACACAGATCGGCCTCGATCAGGCTGATCATGTTGTCGACGAAGGTGACGTCCTGGCCGCCGGGGTTGGCCCAGCCGTTCCCGTTGCCCTGGGGTGCGACGAAGATCGTGCTGTTGTTCGCCTGCTGCCGCAGCCCGTAGTAGGACCAGGCCGCCCCGTCGGACCCGCCGCCGTCGACGTCGTTCGCGGTGCCGCCGTTCCAGTGGAACCCGAAGATCAACCGGTAGGGGTGGTTCCTGTCGTAGTTGTCGGGGATCCTCAGGATGAAGCTGCGGTTCTGGCCGTTGCTCTGAATGGACCGCTGGCCGCTGGTCAACGCGGGCGCCTTGCCGCACCCGGCGGTCGCTGCGGCCGCTCCGATGTCCGCGGCCGACGCGGTGGTGCTCAGACCACCGGCCAGTGCCCCTGCGCTCACGGTCACGACGACGGCCGCCGCCGTCGCGAGCAATCCAAGGATGGGTCTACGTCTTGTCATGAAGGGGCTCCCGCCATTCGGCACGAACTGGTTGAAAGGGGTCCACGGCCGACCGGCTCATCGACGCAGGTGTCTGCCGCTGGTCTCGCCGCCCGCGCGGGACCAGTCGGCAATCGGTTCGACAGTGGTCACCTCGTGCGCCCAAACATCACGAGACCGTTCGACCGACGGTGCCGTAGCACCTGGCTCGGCGTCGAATCGATTCGTTCCGACGCTAGATCGCGCAGTGAAAGATGTCAATGCCGTGTCCGGCAGGTTGCGGGCCGGCCCTGTCGGTCAGGCGCTCGTGAGATCGGCCGCGCCGAAGGAGACCGCGAACCGCTTGCACCAGATGGAGACGCTCCGGAAGTCACCTGGATCCACCGACGCCGGTAGCTCGTACACCTGGTTGCCCTTGTTTCCCTTGAGCTTGGCCAGCTCGACCCATTCGCCGTCGTCGAACACCCGCCAGCCGGCCGTGCCCCGGATGACCGGTTGGTCGGTCAGCCACACCCGCAGGTCCGGGCCGTTCGACGTGTCCAAATTGCGGATGACCAGCTGGTGGCGCCCGTCGGCGAGCCGGTGGATCTCGGCACTGCCGGTCGTCCGGTGCTCATGGGTGACGAACTCGCCGGCGGTCAGGATCTCGTTCGCCGCCGGCCTGGCTGCCGACGCCGCAGGGGTTGGGGTGGCTGCCGACGCCGCCGGGGCCGGGCTCGCGGACACCGGGGTCGGGGTGACAGATGTCGTCGCGACGCGGGGAACGGCCTCGTCGACGTAGGTGTCGGTGAAGAGCTTCCACGGCTGGAACCAGTACAGGGCCAGCATCGACACGACGACAGCGCAGGCGAGACCGGCTCGGACCACCGGCGACCGGAACATCCGTTCTCCCATCACCGCAGCGTACGGCCGCAGCCGCCGTCGAACTGTTCGCGAACCATTTCGGAACTCTTACGACGGTCACTTCTGCGTATCTGCCAGCGCCTGTCCGCACCGGCAGGCGCCCTGGTCCTCCGGCAACGTCTGCACCGCGTCGCCGAGCAGGAGGCGCAGGCGCTCGATGTTCCGGGCGAAGACCGTGAACACCTCCTGCTGAGTCACGCCCTGACCGACCTCCACGCCCGAGTCGAGGTCGGTCACCAGGGACAGCGCGGTGTAACACAGTGCCAGTTCGCGGGCCAACACCGCTTCCGGGTGACCGGTCATGCCGACGACCGACCAGCCCTGCCGGCCGTACCACAGCGATTCGGCGCGGGTGGAGAACCGGGGCCCCTCGATGACGACCATCGTTCCACCGTCGACCGGCTGCCAACCAGCGGTTCGGGCGGCGTCGAGGACGGTGGCTCGTCCGACCGGGCAGTAGGGGTCGGCGAAGGGAACGTGAACGACCGGGGAGGGCTTCCCGTCCGCGCGCGGCTGTCCGTCGTAGTAGGTCTGCTCCCGGCCGCTGGTCCGGTCGACCAGTTGGTCCGGTACGACGAGGGTCCCCGGGCCCAGATCCGGTCGCAGGCCGCCCACGGCGCCCGGTGCGAGCACCTGGCGGACGCCGAGTGCGCGCAGCGCCCACAGGTTGGCCCGGTAGTTGATGCGGTGTGGGGGGAGGGTGTGCCGGCGTCCGTGGCGTGGCAGGAACACCACCGGCCGCTCGGCGACACTCCCGACGGACAGCGTGTCGCTCGGCGGCCCGTACGGTGTGTCGACGGTGACCTCGGCGACGTCGTCGAGGAACTCGTAGAACCCGGATCCGCCGATCACGCCGATCGGCGGGCGACCGGTCGTGCTGAGGTCTCCTGCTGACATGTGTACCCCTCCTGGACGAACAGTGAAGAACGGCTGGGGCCGACTCAGCGACGCTCGGCTCGTCGGCCCGCGACACGTCTGTCGACAGTGGTGGCGACGACCAGGACGACCACGATCGCGGCCCAGAGCACAGCCAGCCCGACAGCGAGCCCCAGCGGGTAGTCGCGGTCCGGTAGGCCCGGGTTCGGCGGCGCCGAGGGTGGCCGCCACAGCAGGGGCACAGCGATCAGCAGCAACGTGGCGCTGGCCAGCAGACCCGCGGCGATCCAGGCCAGGCGCAACCGGTTCCTCACCAGTCGGCCCAGCGCCAGTCCGACCAGCCCGACCAGCGGCGCCACCAGGACGTCGTGCAGCACCGGGCCGCCGATCAGCCACGGCAGGGCGCTGCCGAGCTGGGGGAGGAGCAACCAACCGCCGTACGCGGTGGCCGCGGCACCGACCACGAAAAGGAGCAGCCGGACGGTTCTCACCGCAACACCTCCAGCTTTGCCACCCACTTGGTCTGCAGGACGCCCGGCCGGCTCGGCGCGATGAGTCGGCAGGGGTAGCCGTGGTCGGGAGACAGTTGCTCGCCGTTGATCCGCAGAGCGAGCAGGGTCAGCGGGTCGCGGGCATGGGCCGCAGGGAGTGTGCTGGCCGCGTACAGACCGTCGGTTTCCAGTGAGCTGACCCGAACCGGTCGGCCGGTCGGTGCGCCGGCCCAGCGCAGCAACTCGACGACGGGCACGCCGGTCCAGTGGGCCGACGCGCTCCAGCCCTCGACACAGGCGATCGGCAGTTCCGCCGTCAGTTGCGGCAGGGCCGCCAGGTCGGCCAGGGACAGGCTGCCCCGCCCGCCCGGCCAGACGACCTCCAGTCGCCAGTCCGGGGGAACGGCGATGTGCGCGGCAGCCGCCGTACGGTTGATCGGTACGCCCTGCGGCCCGGACGCGGAACGCCAGGCCAGCGGCGACACCCGACGTAGCCACGGCACGGTGACCCCGGCGGTGGCCAGCACGGCGATGCCGGCGACGCCCGCCGAGGTACGCAGGAACGCCCGTCGCTCGGACGAGTCCCGGTCGTCAGCCTCCGGTGTCGCAGCCCGCACCGCTCTGCTGCGCCGCAGTGGTGTGCGCAGCGCCGCGCGTGCGATCGGGAGCTTCACCGCGACGTGCAGCAGCATCGCGCCCGCCACCAGCCAGGCGACCGCGTAGTGCGCCGTCGGGAAGAAGAATCCCCACGGGTACGACTGGGCGACGTTGAACAGGCCCGTGACCAGTTCGAAGAACGCGGCGCAGACCAGCACCAGGACGGAGATCCGTTCGAGGGTGTGGGCGGTCAACCGGATCGGCTGACGTAGGGGCGGGCGGACGAACAGCCGGGGGTAGACGCTCCACAGCTTGGCCAGCAGCAACGGGATCGCGGCGACACCGGAGAGCACGTGCACGCCCTGGGTGACCCGGTACAGGTTGACCGGCCGGGTCGGCCAGGTGAACCAGCCTGGCGGGTGCTGGATGTAGTGACTCAGCAGCCCGGTGCCGAAACACAGCCCGAACGCCATCCCGAGCCAGAGACCGAGCCGCGCGGCGACCAGCGGTGAGTGCGAGGGCGCTGTGAAGTCCTCGGGTACGGGCACGCGGGGCCGGCGGATCATGAGCGCGCCAACTCGGCGAACCAGCGTGGACCGAACCGGAAACGGTCGACGACCCGCAGGCCGGCAGCGGCGGCGGACCGGGCCACCGCCTCCGACCCGACCCGCGCCCAGCGGAACACCGGTCCGCGCGGCTCCCGATCGCCGGACGACCCGGACACGACGTACGCCTTCCCCTGCCACAGCCCGGCCCCCGGGGGTTCCACCTCGACCACCAGCGTTCCGTCGGCCGCGATCAGGGTGCCGCACCGGCGCAGCAAGCGGACCGGGTCGCCACCGATGCCGATGTTGCCGTCGATGAGCAGGGCGTGCGCCCACCTCCCCTCCCCGGGAAGGGGTTCGAAGACGTCGCGTCGCAGGGCGACCACCCCTCGGTCCTGGGTCAGACGTACCGCCTCGGCGGAGATGTCCACCCCCAGTGCGACGAGGCCGCGGCGAGCGAGCGCCATCGTCACCCGCCCGGGGCCGCAGCCGAGATCGATCGTGGGCCCGGTGCAGCGTGCGGCGACGGACTCGATGGCCGGCTCGGGCGGCCCGTGCCATCGCCGTACCGGCAACAGGTCACGTCGCCCGTCGGTGTGCACCAGCCAGTGGTCGGGTTGGGTAGCAGGCCTCGGGTCGACCGGCGTGCCGTGGGCGTCATGATCGGCGGACCACCCGCCGAGTCTGCCCAGCACCACGGCGAAACCGTCGAGACTGACAGTCGAACTCACCGGGGGTGTCCGCTCAGCAGATGGTCGCCCACCGACGCGACGGCATCCGCGAACCGGGTGCCGGGTAGGTCGGCCGCGACTGCCAACGCCGTCGACCAGTCGTCGACATCCCGCTGCACGGGCAGGATCGCCGGTCGTACGCCGTGCCCGCGCAGCGCGGCGAGGGTGCGGCGCCCGGTGTCGTCGGTCGACATGGGTACCTCGCGTAACGCGCTCGCGTACCTCGAATCGCGTAACCCGAGCGCCCACCAGCCGCCGTCCAGCGCCGGCCCGAACACCGCCTCGTGTTCCGAGAGCAGGTCCAGCGCGGCGCTGAGCAGGGCCGGCCCGATCTGCGGGGTGTCCATGCCGATCTGCAGCACCGGTCGGCCGGGAAACGCCGCAGCGGTGTCGGCGTGGGCGTTCGCGAGGCGGTCGGCGAACGTGTCGCCGCGTTGCGGAAGCAGGTGCCAACCCGCCAACGCGGCGGTCAGCTCCGCGCTGTACTCGGCATCGGCGAACCGACCGGTGTGTGCCAACACGGGAATGGTCGAGGCGGTGGCGCGCACCGCCGCGAGGGTGTCCAACAACGACGCCGCAGCGATCCGGGCCGCCTGGGTGGGATCGGCGGGCGGGCAGAGGCGCGTCTTGGCCTGCCCGGGGACCGGTGCCTTCGCGACCAGGAGCAGGACGTTCACCGGCCACCACCGGCGCGCAGCACTCCGGTGAAGTCCCGGGTCGCCCGCAGCGTGCCCCGGACCGACCCGGAGACCTTCGAACTGGTGCCGGCGGCGCGGGGCGCGTACGCGACGTCCAGTTCGAGGATCCGCCAGCCCGCTCCGGCCGCGCGCAGCAGCAACTCCAGGGGGTAGCCGAACGCGCGGTCGTCGACACCGAGGCCCAGCAGCGCCGCCCGGCGGGCCACCCGGATCGGGCTGATGTCGTGCACCGGCACGCCGCGACGCCGCAGCAGGGCGGCAACCACAGCGTTCCCGGCTCGGGCATGCCATGGCCAGGCATCCGCCGAGACCGGCCGACGCCGCCCGACGGCGAGATCGGCCCGTCCGTCGTGCACCGCCGAGACGAGCCTGGGCAACTCGGCCGGGTCGAACGAGCCGTCCGCGTCGAGCACGCAGACCAGATCCGCCTCCGCGGCCAGCAGGCCGGCGTGCACTGCCGCTCCGTACCCCCGCCGCGGCTCGTGGACGACCCGGGCCCCATGCTCGGCCGCGACGACCGGTGAACCGTCGGTGGAGCCGTTGTCGACCACGATGGCGTGGTAGCCGGGCGGTAGCCCGCCCAGTACGGCAGGCAGTGCGGCCGCCTCGTCCAGACACGGCAGCACCACGTCGATCGTTGTGTGCATACCGGCGACGCTAGGCCCGCCACCGGTCGTCGGGACCGTGGTTCGTCCTTACGAATCGCTTACACGGCAACGGATCTTACGACTCGCTGACGTATCGCCTTCGGGCAGTCGAATGCCTGGTGGGAGGCCGTAAGGTCGGCCGTCACCATGACCATGATGACCCGCCCGGGACGAACCCGGTCCGCCGACCTGATCGTCCTCGGCGTCGAGGTGGCAGTGCTCGCCGTCGCTGTCGCCGTCGGCGCCCTTCTCAACCATCAGGGCGTACGGCTGCACGCCGACGCGGCACCGCTCTACGCGAGTTGGCAGCCCCATCTGGGCCCCGGTACCCCCGCCGCGTTGCTCGTCGCGGCGCTGTTCGTCTGGCGGGGCGTGCGCTGGGCGACCGACACGTCGTGGTCGCGGCTGCTGGCGGTCGGCTATCTCGCCTCGCTGCTCTGGACGCTGTCGCTGGCCCTGGTGGACGGCTGGTCCGCGGGGTTGACCGAGCGGCTCACCGTGCAGGCCGAGTACCTGCACGAGGTGCCCCGGGTGACGGACGTCGGCATCATGCTGTCCGGCTTCGCCGACCGCATTCTCGACTTCCAGCCCGATTCGTGGTCCACCCACGCTGCCGCTCATCCACCGGGGGCGTTGCTGTTCTTCGTCTGGCTGGAGCGGATCGGCCTGGGCGGCGGGACCGCCGCCGGGCTCGCCTGCGTGCTGCTCGGTGCCACGGTGTCGGTGTCGGTTCCGGTGACGCTGCGGGCACTCGGCGTCGAGGACGCGGCGCGGGCGGTGTGGCCGTTCCTGGTGCTCCTGCCGGGGGCGGTCTGGGTGGGCGCGTCCGCGGACGGGATCTTCGCCGCGGTGGTCGCGGCCGGGTTGGCGCTGCTGGCGGTGGGTGGTCGACCAGGTGCCGCACTGGGCGGGTTGCTCCTCGGCTTCGCGCTCTACCTGTCGTACGGGTTCGTCCTGGTCGGGCTGCTCGCGTTGACGGTGGTGCTGCTCCGGGCGCGGGACCGACTCGGAGTGCTCCTGGTCGCGGCGACGGCGGTCGCGGGCGTCGTCGCAGTGTTCACCCTGGCCGGCTTCTGGTGGCTGGACGGCTACCACCTGGTGGCGCGTCGCTACTACCAGGGTTGGGCGGCGGAGCGTCCGTACGGTTACTGGGTCTGGGCGAATCTCGCGGCCCTGCTGCTCTCGGCCGGCCCGGTGGTCGGGCCGGCGCTGCGCCGGGCGGTGGCCGCCGTGTCGATCCACGCACCGCATCCACCGCTCGCCACGACACTCCGGCAGCGGATCGTCAGCGCCGGACCCACCGTGTGGTTGCCCGTCGCGGCGACGGCGGCGGTGCTCGCGGCGGACCTGTCCGGGCTCAGCAAGGCCGAGGTCGAACGGATCTGGCTACCGTTCGCCGTCTGGATGCTGGTCGCCACCGCGCACCTGCCCCACGGTCACCGACGGTGGTGGTTGGCCGCCCAGGCCGCCACGGCTCTCGCCGTCAACCACCTGCTGTGGACCGTGTCGTGACCGATGCCGGATCCCGCATCACCGCGTTGGTGAAGTCGGCGACGCCAGCGGCGAAGCCGACCCGGGCGGTGAAGCCAAGCACCCGGACGGCGCGTGCCGGATCGGCCACGACGTGCCGTACGTCAGCCGCCCGTCCGCCCCCGACCGTGACCGGCGCTGGCCCGCCCATCGCCGACGCCAGCTCGTGGGCCAATTCGCCGACGGTGTGCGGTTCGCCCGAGCAGACGTTGATCGGGGTCAGGGGATCCGGTGCCGGTGTCGTGAGGGCCAGCAGATTGGCCGCGGCCACGTCGGTCACGTGCACGAAGTCGCGCCGTTGCCGGCCGTCCTCCAGCACCCGGGGCGGTCGTCCGGCGGCCAGGGCCGAGCGGAAGATCGACGCGACCCCCGAATACGGGGTGTCGCGGGGCATTCGCGGACCGTAGACGTTGTGATAGCGCAGGGCCCAGACCGATCCGCCGGTCTGCCGGGCCCAGGCATTGGCGAGGTGTTCCTGGGCCAGCTTGGTGGCGGCGTACGTGCTGTGCGGCTCCAGCGGCGCGTCCTCGGGCACGAGACCGGGGGAGAGCGCTTGATCGCACCGAGGGCAGGTCGGCTCGTACCGGCCCTCGGCCAGGTCGACCACCCGGCGGTCGGCAGGCCGGACGATGCCGTGGGTGGGGCAGTGGTAGCGGCCCTCGCCGTAGACCACCATCGAGCTGGCCAGCACCAGTCGGCGCACCCCGGCGGTGTGCATCGCCGCGAGGACTGTGGCCGTGCCGAGGTCGTTGTGCGCGGCGTACCGGGGGGCGTCGGCGGGGTCGAGGCCATGGCCGACCATGGCTGCCTGATGGCAGACCGCGTCGACCCCGGTCAGGAGCCGGGTCAGCAGTTCGTTGTCGCGGACGTCGCCGACCACCAGGTCGTGCCGCTCGGTCCAGGGCGGCGCCGTCGCAGCGTGCGCCTCGGGCAGGAGCGCGTCAACGGCCACCACCTCGTGCCCGTCGTCGCTGAGCAGGTCGGCGATGTGTGAGCCGATGAACCCGGCCGCACCGGTGACAAGGATCCGCATTCCGGTCACCGTATGACCCCACGTACGCCCGGGCGGGTTTCCGCGTCCAGCCGTAAGAACCTCGCAAGGTTTGCTGGTCCGGGCATAGTCTGCCGCGTGGCTAGGCTGGGCCGATGGACATCCGGGGGAGACGTTGACGGGGCGGAACGGGGAAGGCTCGTGACGCAGCGCGTGCTGGTGGTCGACGACGATCAGACCGTGAGCGACGTCATCCGTCGTTACCTTGAGAACGACGGCTTCCAGGTGAGCCTCGCGGCGGACGGTGCGGCGGCACTGGCGGCCGTGGAGCGGCAGGCGCCAGACCTGGTCGTGCTCGACCTGATGCTGCCGTTGATCAGTGGCCTGGAGGTGTGTCGGGCGCTGCGGGTACGGCCGGACGGCGTACCGATCGTCATGCTCACCGCGCGCGGCGACGAAGCCGACCGGATCCTCGGTCTGCAACTCGGCGCGGACGACTACCTGACCAAGCCCTTCTCACCCCGGGAACTGGTGCTGCGGGTCCGTTCGGTGCTTCGTCGCGCCGGCGGTGGGATTCCACCAGAGCGGCCGGAGGCGCTCACCGACGGCAACCTGGTGGTGCACACGGCCTCCCGAACCGCAGGCCTCGCCGGTGCGGATCTGGCCCTGACGTTGCGCGAATTCGACCTGCTCGTCCACCTCATGCGGCATCCCTCCCGGGTCTTCAGCCGGGCCGAACTCCTTGAGCAGGTCTGGGGCTGGAACTTCGGGGACCACTCCACAGTGACAGTGCACGTACGCCGGCTGCGGGAGAAGATCGAGGCCAACCCCGCCGATCCGCAGCGGATCGTGACCGTCTGGGGCGTCGGCTACCGGTACGAGCCAGCCAGTGCGTGACATCGTCCTGATCTTCGCGATCGCCCTCGGCGCGGCACTCGGCATCGGGCTCGCGGGGGCGGTTCTGCTCCGCGCCCTGCGACGCCGCTCGATCACCGTGCACCTCAACGTGCTGCTCACCACCACTGTGGTCGCCGTCGCCGTCGGGGTGATGGCGGTCGCGGAAGCGATGTTCCTCTCCGCGCACGACCTTGAGGTGGTCCTGATCACCGTCGCGGCGGCAGCGGTGGTCAGCCTCGCCGTCGGCGGGCACTTCGGCCGGCGACTGGCCCGCGCCGCGGTCTGGCGCGACCAGGCCCGGGAGCGGGAACGGCAACTGGAGAAGGGCCGGCGCGACCTGGTCGCCTGGGTCTCCCACGACCTGCGGACCCCGCTCGCCGGGCTGAGGGCCATGGCGGAGGCGCTGGAGGACCGGGTGGTTCGTGATCCGGACACTGTCGACGAGTACCACCGACGCATCCGACTGGAGACCGACCGGATGACGCGACTCGTCGACGACCTGTTCGAGCTGTCCCGGATCAACGCGGGAGCGTTGCGGTTGTCGTTGACGGCGGTGCCGCTCGGAGAGGTGGTCTCGGACGCGCTGGCCAGCACCACCCCGTTGGCCGACGCTCGCCGGATCAAGCTGATCGCCAGCGAGTCGGGGTGGCCCACGGTTGCCGCGAGCGAACCGGAGTTGGCCCGGGTCGTGGCCAACCTGCTGCTCAACGCGGTCCGCTACACCCCGGAGGACGGCACCGTACGCATCGAAGCCGGCCGGGAGGACGACCACGCCTGGCTGTCGGTCGCCGACACCTGTGGCGGCATCCCCCCGGCCGACCTTCCCCGCCTGTTCGACATCGCGTTCCGTGGTGAACCGGCCCGTACGCCCGGCCCCGGCGACGGTGGGGCGTCCGGAGGGCTCGGCCTGGCCATCGTCCATGGCCTGGTGGAGGCGCACGGCGGTCGGGTCGAGGTGCGCAACACCCCGGACGGCTGCCAGTTCATGGTCCGCCTGGCGACCGCCTGAGACAACGTTTCGCTCTCCGGTGGCCCACCGCCGCCAGCGCGGTCTCGGTCAGCACGAGCACGTCGGGCGGCACCGCCTCGCGGGACTACACGATTTGCCGGATCTGACTACGCTTTCCACTGTCTTGGAGGCGATCGATGGAGGGCGCATGTCGGTGAATGAGCCGGCGAGCGGGGAGTTCGCTCGCATGCTGGACGCGACGGTCGGCGCGTTGCGCGCCGCCGGCACTGCGCCGGAGGACGAGGAGGCCGCGCGCCTGCGTCGGGTCGGTGAGTCCGCCGAGGGGCAGGTCCGCGCCGAGTTCGGCGCTGATGGCCGGTTGGAGTCGCTGACGCTGGACCCACGGATGATGCGGCTCGGCTCGGCCGAGGTCTGCGACCACGTGATCGAGGCCGTGAACGCGGCAATCGACTCGATGCGCGGCGGCCCAGCCGTGGCCTCCGGCGACCTGTCGCAGCTCACCGAGCAGCTGGAACAGGTTCGTGACACTGCCGTGCCGCGGCTCGGTGCGTTCCTCCAGGCGCTCACCGACGCGCAGGAGCGGATGGCCCGAGGAGGCACCCGGTGAACGGCTTCGAGGTCGATCCGGCGCTGCTGCGGTCCGGCGGCGACGAGGTCATCGGCGCCGCCGAACGCTTCATCGGCCAGCTGGAGAGCTTCGAGGCGCAGATGCAGGGGTACGGCGAGCCGTGGGGCGCCGACGACATCGGCTCGCTCATCGGCATCGCGTACACGGAGGCGTCCACCTGGGTCCTGGACTGCATCGGCGTCGCCGCCGAGGAGATCGGCTCGGCCGGTAGCGACCTGACCAAGATGGCCGACAACTACGAGTCGGTCGAGGAAGCCTCCGTGGGCGCGCTGCGGGACATCCAGGGAATGCTGGGGTGACGGCATGGGGCTCCAACTGCCCGGCGAGCTGATCACGGCACTCAGCTGGATCGGCTACACCTGGCCTGAGGCCGACGAGGAGAAGCTGTTCGAGATGGGCCAGGCCTGGTTGGACTTCTCCGGCACGGTCGCCGAGGCCTCCGGGCAGGCCGGAACGGCTGCGGCGGCGATCTGGTCGCAGCACCAGGGCGAGTCGATGCAGGCGTTCCAGAAGTGGTGGGCCAACCCGGAGAGCGGTCCCGGAACCCTCTCGGACTACTCCCAGGCCGCGATGCTGATCGGCACCGGCCTGATCATCGCGGCTGCGATCGTGCTCGCGCTGAAGATCCAGGTGATCGTGCAGCTGGCGATCCTCGCCTTCGCCGTGGCGCAGGCGATCGCCACAGCCGTCGTCACGTTCGGCGCATCGCTGGCCGAGGTTCCGATCTTCCAGATGATCACGCGGGAGATCGTGGGCCTGTTGATCGACCAGGTGATCCAGGAGCTCCTGGATGCCTAGCAGGGCGCCGAAGAGTTCGAAGAAACGCGGCGGCGCGGCCAAGCCGAAGGTCGGCAAGGGCGTCCGGGCGGCGGTGAAGAAGGCCGCCGCGAAGCCGGTGGTGCGCAACAACAGCCTGCCCGAGGTCACGATCAAGGTGCAGCGCAAGCCGTTCCACGCGCGCGGACAGTTCGACCGCAAGATGAACGCGCTGAAGAAGCTCAGCGACGAGGGCAAGCTGTTCAAGCAGGCGAACCCGGTCGCTCGGGACAAGAAGATCACGGCCGACTACAAGAAGCGCATTCGGCAGAAGATCTTCGACAAGTACTGGCCCCACAACAAGAAGATGGCGAACGCCCTCGCCGCCCGGCTCCGCAAGCAGCAGCCGGACCATGTGTGGGAGCTGCAACTTGGCGGCGCCGACGACGTTAGTAATCTGAAGCTCCTGCACGGTCAGACAAACTGGGATGTCGGCGGGCAAATCTGGCAGCAGATCAAGAACCTGCCCGACGGCACACCGATCCGAATAGAGGTAGTGGATTGAATCCCGAGCTGCGGGAGCTCATCGCGGAGCTGCGTACCGACCTGGAAGCGGACCAGCCGGCGACGCTGGCGTGGGCACAGATCAATGAGGGCGCTCCGGCCGACCAGATTCCCGCCGAGCTGCCGCAGCCGGTCCGGGAGCTGCTGGAGACCGCCAACGGCATCCTGGCCGGCGCGTTCGACCTGCCCGCGGTCGCGGATCTCGACGACATCCAGTACTACCTCGAGCAGATGCCCGAGTTCACCGGCGTCGCCGACGAACCCGCCGAGTGGCTGGTCATCGGCACACTGAGCGACGAGCCGCTGCTGATGCGACGCGACACCGGTGCGGTCTGGTACTTCCCGGCGGAGACCACCGACGAGTGGTTCATGCGTGAGATGTTCCTCGACGTCGCGCCGGACCTCGACTCGTTCCTCGCCTACTACGTCTTCGGCGCCGGTTACGGCGAGATCGGCTTCGACGACGACGAGTGGTGGGGCTTCCTCGACGAGCATGGTCTCACCACGCCCGGTGACGATGACGAGGAGGCGGACGATTGACCGCGACACATGAGGAGCTCACGGCGCTCTGGGGCGCCGATGGGATGATCTACTTCCCGGTCGACCGGTTCGACGACGTCCTCGGCCCGCTGACGCCAGAGGTCTTCCCGCCGTTCGGGGCCATCCCGGTCGACGTGCCGATCCTGTTCACCGTCGACGTCGACGTGTCCGGCATCGAGTTGTTCTCCAAGCTGAAGATCGAGATCGGCGAGGCCAGCCCGCGCATCCACATCGTCCTCGGCAGCTCGCCCGAGGACCCGCAACTGCTCTTCTGCCTCGACGCGCTGACCGGCGCCGTCGTGTTGCTGGACCTGGAGACCCCCAACTTCGAGGCGGTCAACGCGACCTTCGCCGCGTTCGTCGAGTTCCTCTACCGGCTCGGAGGGCTCATCGCCACGGACCCGGGCGGTCGGGCCCGCGCGGCCCGCGCCGCCGCCATCCGCGAGGAACTGATGGGCGTGGACTCGTCCGCGTTCGCCGATCCGAAGTCGTGGTGGAGCCTGGCCTTCGATCAGCTGGAGTCCACCAGCGGCTAGCCTCCTCGCCGCCGCCACGCGGGTCGTCCAACCGTGACGCTGTAGGTTCACCGCGCTCGCGGCACCGGCATGGACGCGGCCGGGTGCTCCGGCGGTGGTCCCTTTCGATGCCGTGCCTCGGCGATGAGGGCGTAGGTGTAGCCGTCGACCCAGCCCAGTTCGGCGTGCCAGGAATCGCCGACGCCGTGCTGTTCACGACGCATGCCGACCTTCTCGAGGATTCGCACCGAGGCGAGGTTGTCCGCGAAGCAACCGGCGGTGATTCTCCGAACGCCCAGCCGGTCGAATGCGTACGCCACCACAGCGGTCACGGCCTCGGTCGCGTACCCGTTTCCGCCGTAGGCCGGATCGAAGATGTAGCCCAGGTGGGCCTCGGTCCGTGGTGGCATGCCGGGTTGACCCATGCCGTCGACGACGTCGAGTGAGACGGTGCCGATCACCACGCCGTCGAGGGTGGCCGCCATGCTGTGGTCGTCGGGGTTCGCGGCCGCGCGTCGCCATGCCGCGCGGAAGGACGCGGGGTCGACCTGCGTGCGGAGTAGCCAGCGTGTGACCTGCGGCAGGTTGCGGTACTCCAGGATCCGGTCGATGTCCTCGTCCCGCACCGGGCGAAGCTCGAGGCGTTCAGTGCGTACTGTGGTGTTCGCCATGAGGCGGGACGCTAGTGGACGCAGCCCGGCGAGACGCCCGAATATCGCTCCGATGGCTCCAGCCCCACCCTCGCTGGCAGAGGGCGCGCGGCTCAGTCGACCCGTTGGGCCAGCACCTGCCCCGGCCAGGATCCAACCAGGAAGGTTTCGGTGGGAGTGAACCCGTGGCGCTCGTAGTACGCCACCAACTCGCCACCGCCGCCCGCCCAGCAGTCGACCCGTAGCAGTCGCACGCCGGCTTGCCGGGTTTCCTCGACGGCGTGCGCCAACAGGGCCGACCCGAGTTTCCGGCCGGCGAATCGTCGGTCGGAGACCAGGAGGCGGACGAACCGCTCCGGTTCTGCCGCAGGCGAGATCGGTACCCGGGGGTCGGGCCCCGAATCCAACACGAGGGCTGCGGCCGGCGTCCCGTCCACCTCCGCGATGTACGGGAGGCTCTCGGTCAGGTACCGGTCGACCTGTTCGACCCTCTCGGGCTTCTCCGAGAACGACGTCGTGCCCCACTGCTCGGTGTTGCCGCGGTCGTTCATCCAGACCACCGCGGAGTCGAGCATGTCCAGCACGGCAGGTGCGTCGGCCGGGCCACCGTGTCTGATGCGTACGCCGCGGATGGTGTCGTCCATGGCCGAATGGTAATCCGAGGACTGGTCGACCCCGGTCTGTCGATGCTTCGTCACCGGGCGGAGGGGAATCGAGTCGCGGCGCTCCGGATGTCCCCGGTGCGCCGCCCACCCGGGCGCGCCGGCCTGGCGGCGCGGAGCCGGTCGTCACGGACGAAAATGCGGGGTACGCGGAGCGTCGGTGCCGCACACTCGCCATCATGCTGGCATCCGTTCGTAGCGTCGGGGATCTGGCCGCTGCGCAGGCGCAGGGTCATCGGGTCAGGTTCCTGTTCTTCTGGGGGCACCAGCCCGAGCGTGACGGAGGTGTCGGATCAGGTTGCCTGAGCCAGTGGTGGCCTAGCCCGTTCACAGTCGACAAGCGGCGATTCGCCACCGCGGAGCATTTCATGATGTGGCGCAAGGCCACCCTGTTCGGCGACCGCGCGATGGCGGAACAGATTCTTGCCGCGCCGCATCCCCATGCCGCCAAGGCGTTGGGAGGACGCGTCGCGGGCTTCGATCAGCAGACCTGGAGCGAACACCGCTTTGCGATCGTGGTGGCCGGCAACCGTGCGAAATTCGACCAGAATCCGGCGCTCCGGGCATTTCTACTGGCTACCGGGCAGAGAGTCCTGGTGGAGGCCAGCCCTCTCGACCGGATCTGGGGTATCGGCCTGAACCGCGACGATCCGGCCGCCGGCGACGCGGCCCGTTGGCGAGGGCTCAACCTGCTCGGCTTCGCGCTCATGCAGGTGCGTGAGGTGCTCGGGGATCACGGCGCTCAGGGTGCGGGTCGAGCGTGACAACCGGCTTCGCCAGGTGCCGGGGGAGCTACGACGATCGATGCCTTGACACTCGTGGATGCGATCGCTAACACTTGTCCGCAACGCGAACTTAACGAACCGAACACATTGTGCCTGTGTCGCGACGCGACCAGAGGCACCGCATGCGGAGACTCCGAACCCGTCGCCAGGGCCTCCCGGCCTTGGCCCGGACACTGCCGGATGTGTTAACGCTAACATAGATGACCTTGCGAGAGGGGCTGGGGCGGTGGTTCCATGGCGCAGGACAGCGGCATCGCTGCCGACAGCATCCGCCGCCCGCCTACGTGCGCTCCTCGTGCTCTCCGCCGTGGCCGCCGCGGCTGTCGTGGTGGTGGCCGACGGGTCGGCGCACGCCGCCACACTGCCGACCGGCGCCGTCTCGCTGGAGGCGGTCAACCAAGCCGGACGGTACGTACGCCACATCGACTACCTCGGACAGCTCGACCCGGTGACCTCCGGCAGCGCCAACCAGACCAAGCTCGACGCCACCTTCACCGTGGTCAACGGCCTGGCGTCGCCGGCCTGCTACTCCTTCCAGACGAAGGCCGGCTTGTTCCTGCGGCACCGCGACTACCGGCTGCGGGTCGACCCGAACACCGGCGACGCGTCATTCCGGGCCGACGCCACCTTCTGCGCTGTGGAGGGCTCGGTCAGCGGTTCGGTGGCGCTCGCCTCGTACAACTACCCGACCCGGCGGATCCGGCACCGCGACTTCGCCCTCTGGCTCGACGCCTACCAGGACACGGCCGCCTTCCGGGCGGACAGCTCCTTCCGCCTCGTCGCGCCGTGGGCGCCCAGGACCACCAAGGGGCCGGTGATCCCGGGCCTCTTCGCCGATCCGCACATCGCCGTGTTCAACGGCCGTTACTACCTGTACCCGACCACCGACGGCTACGCGAGCTGGGTCGGCACCTACTACAAGGCGTTCTCCTCCACCGACCTGGTCACCTGGACCGACCACGGCGTGATCCTCGACCACGGACCGGACGTGTCCTGGGCGGACAATTCGGCCTGGGCGCCGGCGGTGGCCAGCGCCAACGGTCGCTATTACCTGTACTTCAGCGGTGGCGCGGCCAGCGGCAACACCGCCAAACAGCTCGGCGTGGCGGTAGCCGACAGTCCCACCGGGCCGTTCCGTGACGCCCTGGGCCGGCCGCTGATCCGCAGCGACCAGTTCTCCGGCGGGCAGACGATCGACCCCATGGTGTTCACCGACGACGACGGGCGGTCCTACCTGTACTGGGGGCAGGGCGTCGCGCGGGCGGTGCGGTTGAACGCCGACATGGTCTCCTTCGACGCGGCGCAGGCGCGGGTCATCACCCCGTCGGGCTACAACGAGGCGCCGTTCGTGTTCAAGCGCAACGGTCTGTACTACTTCATGTGGTCGGAGAACGACACGCGCAGCGAGGACTACCGGGTCGCCTACGCCACCGGCTCCTCACCCCTCGGGCCGTGGACGAAGCGCGGCGTGGTGCTGCAGAAGCGCCTCGACCTGGGCATCAAGGGCACCGGCCACCACTCCGTGGTCCGGGCTCCCGGCAGTGACACCTGGTACATCGCCTACCACCGGTTCGCTGTCCCAGCCGGCAACGGCACCAACCGTGAGACCGCCATCGACCGGATGGAGTTCAACACCGACGGCACCATCCGTCCCGTCGTACCGGCCCTGTAGCTGACTGGTTAGCCCCTGCGCTAAGGAGAGAGACACATGTCGAGAGTCCTCGCCCGGCTCTGCGCGGTCATGGTCGCCGCTTGTCTGCTGTTCACCACCTGGTCGGCGGCGACACCGAAGGAGGCGGCCGCGCTGGACCCGACCGTCGGCTACCTGATGGCGCACTTCACCGGCGAGTCGTCGACCGACCAGCAGATCTACCTCGCTCACAGCACCGATGGCCTCCGCTGGAACGACCTCAACAACGGTGGGCTGGTGCTGCGGTCCACCGTCGGCACCCGCGGCGTGCGCGACCCCGCCCTGGTCCGCTCACCGAACGGCGACCGGTACTGGATCATCGCCACCGACCTGTGCATCGGCTGCGGCCAGGACTGGTCGGCCGCGATCAACAACGGCAGCCGCAACCTCGTCGTGTGGGAGTCCACCGATCTGGTCAACTGGTCGGCACCCTGGCTGCTGAACGTTGCCGGCGCGATCCCGGACGGACGCAACGCCTGGGCGCCGGAGGCGATCTGGAACCCCGCCACCAATGACTACGTCCTGTACTGGGCGACGAACGTCCCGCTCAACGGGGCGACCAAGCACCGCATCTACTACGCGCGGACGACGAACTTCCGTAGCGTCACCACGCCACAGGTCTACATCGATCGGCCCGGAAACCAGGAGATCATCGACACCCAGATCGTCGAGGTGCCAACCGGCGTCGGCGCCTACCGCTACGTCCGGGCCTCCCGGGACGGCCAGATCGGCATCGAAGGCAGCAACTCCATCCTCGGTACCTGGACGAGCCTCGGAAACCTCTCCGGCATCGGGCTGACCGGAGCGCAGGTCGAGGGCCCGATGTGGATGAAAATGAATGCCCGCAACGAGTGGGTTCTCTACCTCGACCAGTACTCCAGCGGACGCGGCTACCTGCCGGTCCTGACCACCGATCCGTCGAGCCCGGGCAGCTACCGACTGCCAGCGTCCGGCTCGTACTCGATGGGTGGCACCAAGAAACGGCATGGTTCGATCCTCAACCTGACCACGGCCGAACAGAGCCGGGTGCTCGCCCGCTGGCCCGCCACCGCTGTCAACCGGATCCAGTCGTACAACTTCCAGGACCGGTACGTGCGGCACTACGACTACGACGTCCGCATCGACCCGAACGTCAGCCCGGCGCAGGACGGCCAGTGGCGGCTGGTGCCCGGCCTCGTCGGCTCCGGCACCGTCTCCATCCAGTCGGTCAACTACCCGGGCCACTACCTGCGCCACTACGGGTACGACTTCCGACTGGAGGCCAACGACGGCACCGCCACCTTCGCCGCCGACTCCACCTTCCGGCAGGTCGCGGGTCTCGCCAACTCCTCGTGGACCTCGTTTCAGTCCTACAGCCATCCGGACCGCTACGTCCGGCACTACGCCTACCTGCTGCGACTCGACCCGGTCCCCGACGCGCAGAGCCGTGCCGACGCCACCTTCCGCGTGACCAGCTGACGCTGGCCCCTGATCAAGGAGTCTCGACTGTGGCACTACATCGACGGGTGCTCTCCGCCCTGGTGGCCGCGTTGACGGCGATGGTTGGCGTGGTCGCCGTCGCGTCGACGCCGGCCACCGCCGCCACCAACCAGTTCCGCGGCATGAACTGGGCCGTGTTGGGTGACAACTTCAAAACCGTCCCCCTCGTCGTGCAGGGCCTGAGCGCGTCCGACAGCAACGCGACGGTGCGGGCCAAGGCCAACGCCCTGTACGACGACATGGCGTCCACCATGGGGGTCAACACCGTCCGACTGCCCATCAACACCCACACGGTGGGGACGGCCTGGTGGGAGGCGTACCGAGGTGCCATCGACGCGGCCACCGCCCGCGGCTTCAAGGTCATCCTCGCCTACTGGGAGGACGGCGCCGCCTCCGGCGGCAGGATCACGAACCTCGCCGCGTGGAACGCGATGTGGTCCACCGTGACCAACACCTACGGCACGAACACCAACGTCTACTTCGAGCCGATGAACGAGCCGCACGGCTACAGCTCGGCGGAGTGGCGCGACGTCGCCGCGAACTGGCTCACCTACCACTACTCGGCGGTGCCCAGCCGGGTGCTGATCGGCGGCACCGGCTTCAGCCAGGACCTGCGCGACATCTGCAACGACAGCCGCTTCACCTCGACACTGCTGTCCTTCCATTACTACGCCTTCTTCTACGGCGCGATGACCTACGACGCCTTCCGCAGCCACATCCAGGCCCGCCTCGGCAACTGCGCCTCCCGCGCGGTAGCGACCGAGTTCGGCGCGCCCATGAACGACGGCCGCAACTATGCCGACGCGGGCAGCACCGACAACTTCGTGCGCTACATCCGCGCCATGGCCCAGGTCATGCGCGACAACCAGATGGGTGGCACCTACTGGCCCGCCCTCGGTGGCAAGACCGGCACCATCGGCTACGACTGGTACTCGATGTTCGCGCTGAGCGGCAGCGGCACCGACCTCAACCTGACGGTCCGCAACACCTCGGGCGCCGACCGCATCCGGTACGCGTGGGGCGACACCGTCGGCGATGGCCCGACAACGCCCCCACCATCGACGGGAACGTTCTACCGGATCGATGCGCGGCACAGCGGCAAGGCCATGGACGTCCAGCAGCCGAACACCGCCAACGGCGCCCGCGTCGGCCAGTACACGTACGGCGGTGGTGCGTGGCAGCAGTGGCAGTTCCAGGACGCCGGCAGCGGCTACTGGCGCATCGTCAGCCGGCACAGCGGAAAGTGCCTCGACGTGGTGAGCGCGTCGACCGCCGACGGCGCCGAGCTCGTCCAGTACACCTGCGGCACCGGGGCCAACCAGCAGTTCCAGATGGTCACCAACGGCGCCTACTTCCAGCTCCGGGCACGGCACAGCAACAAGTGCGTGGACGTGCCGGCCGCGGCGACCGCGGACGGAGTGGTCATCAAGCAGTATTCGTGCAACTCCGGCACCAACCAGCAGTGGTCCCGCACCGCCGTCTGACGGTCGTCCCGACGTGACGACCGATCAGTGGCGGCCTTCCCGAGCCGAACAACGGCGGGTTGCATGTCGGCAATCCGTCGTTGTCCGGGCCGCGCGGGGCGGCTCCGTAGCTAGCGTCGCAGCAGATCTCCGGCTTCGGCGCCTACTCCCTGACGTACATCGGCCCGGACCTCTCCGGGGTCGACGCTCCCTGACCGGGTGATGCGCTCTCGGGCATGCCAATAGCCGGATATGGAACAACATGTCAGGCAGCTTCTTGTGGCTGTTCGCCGCCGCCCGGCCCCTGCAGAATTTGGGTACGCCAGGTGACACGGCCGGCAATGATCGCCACCCGACGGGGAGTGAGATGCGGATCCTCAGCGATCGGCTCTGCTCTGGCTCGCGGGTCGGTCCTGCAATTGACAGGCATGCTAGTTTGATGTCCCGCGAAGCGGAGTCCACGGAAGCACCGGGACAACCAGCGCGGACCTCTGTTCCTACTTCGTAGCCCAGCGTGCCCTCATGCGCGCTCGGGAGGAGCTGTCGTGCCCAGAGAAGTAATCGCCTTCGTGCCCCAACACACCACCACCAAGTCGCGTGTCATGGCAATCGTCGACAAAGGCAACGGCAACGAGCTGGATGCCATCGCGACGCTCGATTGGCCACACCAGGCGGTCGCCATTTGTAACCTGTTGAACTCTCCAGACAAGGGGCAGGAGAACTTCTCCGGCCTCTGGCTCAGTCTTCCGGCAAGCGTCCGAGCCGGGCTTGACCAAGCAGCCCAACAGCGCGTCGACGTCACCGATGAACGGCAGTTCCTCGCCACCTGGTTCGTGAGCGAACTCGACGTCCCCAACCTGCCGAGGGACGGCAGCAAGATCGATTGGGCGGGGTTGTTTCCCGCCGCGCAGTGTCCCGCCGATGGGTGCGACTACTGCGACGGCTGTCCGTCGTATGCCGAACGCCGAGGTGATGACGCCGGCAGCGGCCAGTGCGGTCCCGGCGGATCGTGCCGCTGCCTGATGGAGAGCTCGGACGACGACGAAGAAGTCTGCGTATGTCCCTCGTGGAGCGTCGGCCCTCGCTGGGCTGCTGCTCTCTACGAGTCGTTGTGCGGTATGGCGGAGGTCCTTGTTGATCAGGCGGATGGCCTCATGTGGGGGATCGAAGGTCCCGCGGTCGCGTTTCCGGCTTCGTTGATCGCGCAGCCGCCAGAATTCTTTGTTCGGCTCGCGCAGACCTGCGTCGACCTGTGTGACCTGCTGGCCAGGGGAGTGACGCCTGTGCCACACACCATCGCTGAGCTGCTGATGCTCGACGAGGCAGCGCGCTCTCACCTTGTGAGCCACACGACGAGTGCGGGCCTCGATGTCGACGCCATGAAGCAGGAGTTCGAACACCTTCCCGAAGGACACGGTGACTTCGAGTTGGACGCCCTGTGGATGTTCCAGTTCACCAACTCGGACTGGGAGAAGATCGCCGAGTCCGAGACGACGTACCAGCCGTACTCCATGGACCGCATCTTCGACCTGCTCCCGGAGGCTGCGGAGTGGCCCCGGAACGTGAAGCCGGCGTAGCAACGGATCAGCGTCCACCAGCACAGCACAGCGCACCGTGCTGAGCCGGCGGTGACAACGTTTGCGTTGTCACCGCCGGCGGGGTCTACCCAGCGGCAGTTACGGCAGCGGACGGCCGAGACGGGCACAGGTACGGGTTCCGTAGGTTCCGCCCTGGTAGGCGGGGAACTTCAGGGACGCGCGTGACTGCGGCCCGAACTGGCCGTCCGCGCTGATGCCCGCCTTGCTCTGAGCGAACTTCAGCGCGTTGAAGGTCAATTGGCCGAAGGCCGCGTCCTCGCTGAGCAGCGTCTTGCCGGCGGGTGCGAGGTAGCAGTCGTTCAGGGCCTCCTGGAGGGCGCCCGTGCCCGGTCCGCCGTCGCCCCAGACCAGCGAGCACGGCAGGACGCCGTACTTGCCGACCGGTGCGGCGACCTGATAACCGGCCTGGTTGCTGACGACGTCGTAGGACTCGCATTCCGGCTGACTGCGAGCGTGGGCAGGGCTGGCGGCGACGAGCGTGCCCGCGAGCACGGTCACGAGCAATGCGAGCAGTGCTGCCAAACGCTTCATCGAGTTCTCCTTCATCGCGGTGTCGTCCGATGCCCGGGACCCCCGTCGGGCTTCTCCCCGGGCAGTCGGACTCCTGGCAGGACATCCACCGCACGGCTCGTGTCCTGAAGTCAGGCTGGTGCGACGCGAGGTTGTCCAACAGGGCGGTGGCGCCGGACAAACAACGTCGGACAACCCTCAGGACGTGTGCGCAGCTCAGTCAGCGACTCGGCGGTGAGCCGCAGGAAGGGGCGTACCGTTCTGAGGGGATGTGCCTCGCCCACTCCTGCCGGGTCAGCTCACGGCCGGCCTTGGTGCAGATCTGAGCCCTGGCGGCGCGGAGATCGAACGACCAGCGGACGATTCGGCCGTCCTCGGCACCGGAGATGAGAGTTCCGGCCGCAGTGAAGGCGAGCCCGCGGACTCTCGCGCCATGGCCGCTGAGGGTCGTGACCCGTCGCTGGGTGACGGTGTCCCAGATGATGATGGTCCGGTCGTCACCTGCGGACGCGATCCTGCGGCCGTCGCGACTGAAGGCAAGGACCTGGACGGGTGCGGTGTGGCCGTGCAGTACGGCGATTTCGCTGCCGGCCGCGGCATCCCAGAGCTTGACGCTACGACTGTCGCCGGCGGTCGCGAGCAGAGCTCCGTCAGGGCTGACAGCGATGTCCTGCACTGTGCCCTGCTGGCTCTTCACTCGGCTGAGAAGTGTGCCGGTGGTGACGTCCCACGTGTTGACGAAGCCGCCCACGCTCGCGCCCAGGAGACGGCGGCCGTCCGGGGTGAAGGCCAGCGACGTGACGATCTGCGCCGGGAACCTGGCTGTGATGTCCGTCGGGTTGTTGATGTCCCCGACGTCCCAGATGAAGGGGCCGAGCGTGGCGGCTGCGACGAGACGACCACCAGGATCGAAGGCAACGTCCGTGGACGCACCGACTCCCTTGGACACGATCGGTCGGGTGGCGTGTCGTCCACGTTGGAGATCCCAGATCGTGACGATGTTGTTCCGGGTCACGGCGGCGAGCCGGAGCCCGTCGGGGCTGAACGCGACGGCCTGGACCTCGTCTGGGTGCCCGCTGAGAACGGCCACCTGTTCACCGTCGGTGTCCCAGAGGCGGACGGTGCCGTCGCTGCCCGCTGAGGCGACACGTGTTCCGTCCGGGCTGATCTTCAGGTCTTTGACCTGTGCCGCGAAACCGCTGAACGGGGCGTCCTCCAGATTGTGGAGCACGATGGTTCCGTTGAAGCCGGCCGAGGCGAGCATCGCCCCGTCCCGGCTCAGTGCGACGGACACCGTTTCGGTGCGGCCGCGGTCCTGAAAGGTCTGCAGGGACTCGCGGCGTCGCACGTCCCACATCGTGATCGCGCCGTTCTCGTCGGCCACGGCGAGCTTGCTGTCGGTGGGCGCGGAGATGGTCCATGCGTAGCGGCCGGCCAGCGGTAACGGCGGAAGGCGGACCGGCTGGCCGGTGGCAAGATCCCACAGGTACACCCCGCGGTCGTCGGCGGAACCCGCGAGGACATACCCCGAGGGACCGAAGGCGACCGAGAAGACATGCTGGGCGGACAGTCTGGCGAACACGGTGCCGGTCGCCACACGCCAAGCGGCCGGGTGCTCCACCCCGTCGCTGGAGACAAGGATCGCGCCGTCGTGGCTGAACGTGAGGGATCTGACCGGACTCCGGTGCTCGCGGAGCACTGTGCGAGTTGTGGTCCGCAGATCGTAGAGGGCGATGTCGCCGGCACGGCCCGCATTCGCGTCGGCGCCGGGGCCGGCCGTGAGGCCGACGGCGAGCTTGGTCCCGTCCGGGCTGAAGGCCATGCCCGACCCGAGGCTGTTCTCCGTCAACCGGGTCTTCTGTTGGCGCGTCGCGACATCCCAGATGATGATGGACTTGTCGATCCCGACGGAGGCGAGCAGCCTTCCGTGGTCCGCGAAGGCCAGGTCGGAGGTCCGACCGGTGTGACCGGAGAGGTTGGCGATCCGCTCGCCACGTGCGGGGTCCCACAACCCGATGGTGCCGTCACCGGCCGCTGAGGCCAACAGGGAATGGTCCGGGTTGAACGCGACCGTGTAGATGGAGGGCCCGCCGACGTTGAGTTCGGTGCGGCGGGGCGCGGCCGCCGCGCTCAGCACGCTGCCCTGGGTCTCGGTGTTGGAGTTGAGGTGATCGGCCTCGACGGCCAGCAGGCCGGCCAGATCGGGATCGGTCGCGAGCAGGGATCGGGCTTGCAGCGACAGTTCGCTGGAGAGCGCGGCAACCTGCTGTCGGCGGGCGTCCTGGCGTTGTCGTACCGCGACGGCGCCACCCAGCAGGGCGAGTACGAGCAGGGTGGATATGCCTGCGACGAGACGCTTGAACAGGCGGGACTGACGTCGGCCGGCGTTCTGCTCGGACTCGGCGAGAGCGGAGCTGGCGTGCAGGAAGGAGCTTTCGAGTGCGTTGAGCTCCTCCGGACGGTCCTCGGCCAGGGCCTGCGCGCCCAGGAGTTGGGTTCCCCGGTACAGGGCTCCGGTATCACGGTCGAGCGTCGCCCAGGTGTGCGCGGCTTCGGTGAGACGCCGGTGGATCAGCAGGTTCGCCCGATCATCGGCCAGCCATCGGTGCAGCCGCGGCCAGGCCCGGATGAGCGCCTCATGGGCCACCTCCACGGTGCCGTCGCCCATGACCACCAGACGGGATTCGGCCAGCTGATCCAGAACTCGGGCGGTGACCGCCTCATCGGCGATGCCGTCGAGTTCGGTACGCATGATGGGCCGCCGGGTGTCCTCGGTACCGTCGCCCAATGCGGTGAGCCGCAGGAAGACCCGGCGAGCGGCGTGTCGCTCGGCTGCCCCGAAGTCGCCATAGGCCCGCTCGGCGGTCTGGGCGATCGCCCCGCGTACGCCGCCGCTCGCCTGATAGGCCGACAGAGTGAGGGTTTCCCCGCTTCGTCGTTGCCACGTCTCGAGGAGCGCGTGTGAGACGAGCGGCAGAGCGCCCGGCTCGTCGGCGGCATCGGCGAGCACCGTACTGACCAGGTCGGCTTCGACGCCCATGCCGACCTGGGCGGCGGGCCGAATGATGATCTCCCGCAGGTCGGTGGCGCTCACCGGCCGCACCAGGAGGTGCGCCTCGTCCTCCAGCGCGACGGCCAGGTCCGGATATTGCATGAGGTGGGCGAGGAAGTCGGCGCGTACCCCGAGTACCACAGTGGTGCGGCGATCGGCCCCCCGCGCGGCGTCCAGCAGCGCCTCGATGAACCGGCGGCGTTCCGCCTTGTCGGGGCAGAGTGTGAACACCTCCTCGAACTGATCCACCACCAACAGCGCGCGGGTCTGCGGGGGGCCGCCTGCCAGTGCGCTCCGCACCGCGATGTCGAGCGCGGCGGCATCCGCCGCCAGCTCCTTTCGGATCTCTGGGGCGTCCTGGCCGGTCAACTTCGCGACTTCGGCGGCCAACGCCTCCAGCGGGTGTTCGGTCGGCGTCAACAACATCGTCTGCCACCGCTGGGCGAGCCCACGGTCGGCGGTGATGGCTCCCAGCAGACCGGCCCGTAGCAACGAGGACTTGCCGCTTCCGGAAGCCCCGACGACTGCGGTCAGGCACCGCCGATCGGCCCGTGCCAGCAGCCGCTCGACCAGCTCCGTACGGCCGAAGAACAGCTCCGCCTGCTCGGGCTGGAATGCCGTCAGCCCCTGATACGGGCAGCGTTGCGCGATGGTCTCGGCGGTGCTGGAGGCGACCGCCGCTTCGGCGATGGCCGACCACCGTGCCCGCCATTCGGCCGGGTCGCCGCCGCAGGCCTGAACGTACGCGAGCGTCACCTCCAGCGTCGGCAGCCGGTCACCCTTCGCCGCGTCCGCCAACGTGCTTGCCGAGTAGTGCGCGCGCCGAGCCAGGAGCCGATAGCTCGGGTTGCCCGCGTGCTCCCGCAACTGTCGTAGCTGCCACGCCAACCGTTGCACCGGGCCCGCCGCCGGGTCCACTGGCTTCTCCGGACGGCCCAATACCCACCTCCGCATACTGGGCCGCAACTCTGGCCGCGCGACCATGGCGAGCTTCGGCACGGGCGCCCATCGGATCGGGCCAGAAGAAGTATCCAGTTGTGGCGATGCGGTTGCGGCCCGGGGCTCGGTCCGCGTCGCCAGGCAGCAGGTAACGACTGTCCCACGGGAGCGGGGGAACACGCGGTTGGGCCTGGCGTTGCGCTACCGTCAAGGCGCGCGCCCCCGGCGTCGATCAGTCCGCGTCCGCCGGCCGTCGGCCGTCGATGGCCCGCATGACCCCACCAATCCAAGGAGACCCGATGCCGGAGCCTGAGCCCGCCCAGGACGCCGACGCGGCGGCAGCCGACACCTCAACCACGGCCGAGACCGAGGGTGAGCCCGATCCGCCTGCCGCTCCCGCGAATCGGGCTGCCCGACGCGCGAAGGGCAAGGTCGCCTCACCTCAACCGTTCGGAAAGGGTCAGAACCCCACTGGCCGGGGCTCGGTCCAGGGCCCCCGCCAGTGGGGTAACCGCCGTAGCGGTTGATCCGTGACAGGCGCTCTGTCACCACACCCATGATCAGCGCGGTGGTCGGCATCATGCCGATGCCGGTCGTGGGTGGCGGGGGCCAGCCTCCCGCACCGCCCCCAAAAACCCTACTAAAACAAAAAAAAAAAGA
>NZ_JBEZEX010000034.1:0-64998 GCF_040649115.1 Micromonospora sp. NPDC049049
TCCCTCCGGGTCCCCCGCCGACCCGCCGGGGGCCCCGCCCCCCCCCCCGGCGCGGGGGTGACGGCGGGGGGCGCCCCCACCGCGCGGCCCGCCCACCGCACACGGATCAGCGCGTCCTGGCGTACGCCAGCGGAACGGTCGTGGACTGACCGTCCCAACTGCCGCTCAGCCTGCCCCCGGTCGACCCGTCGGCCCCGGCCCCCGGCCGGCGCACGACGACCAGCTCGACGGTGTCGGTGGCGATGAGCGTGCGGTCCTCGTCGACCACCCGTCGCACCGCGCCGACGGCCGGTACCTGGGCGGCGGCGGTGGCGTCGACGACGACCGTCACCGTCGGTTCACGCACCTCGCGCCGGCCGTCGACCTCGAAGTACTGCTCCGCCTGACCGCTGCCGGTGAGGATCGCGTGGGCGAGCGCGGCCGCGTAGACCGGGTCGACGCAGCCGTCGTACACCCAGCGCTTGCCGAGCACCGAATGCTCGGTGGTGCCGACCAGCCAGCCGTCCGCACCGTCGAGGGGCGCGGCGCGGTAGGTGAGCGGAACATGGTGGACCGGGCCGTCGGCGGCGCCGACCAGCATCGTCTCGATGCCGACCTCGCCGTCCGGGTCGTCGAAGCGGTAGGCGCCCCGGCTGACCACCTCGACTCCGGTCGGTCCGGCGTACCACTGTCGGGTGGGCAGCCAGGCCGTCAGCAGGTCCAGTTTCGTGGGGTGCAGGGTCGCCCTGTGCAGCAATGCCATGACGGCAGCCTAGTCAGAGGCCCGCGCAGGGCTGTCCGCCGATCGTGCAGCTCTCCGGCTCCCGGGCGTTCGGCCGGCTGTCGCGGACGTCGAAGCTGATCGTCTGGGATCCCCCGGCCGCCACGGCGGCTCCGGTGAAGGTGATCACCCGTCGGTCCTGTCGCCAGTTCGCGCCCTCGACGTCGTCGACAGTGGTGCCTTCGGCGAGGGTGACCACCACTGCCCAGTCCGTCACCGGTGCGCCGCCGGGGTTGCCGACCACGATCTCTCCGGTGTAGCCGAACAGTCGGTCGGATTCGGTCTCGTAGCGGGCCGTGACGGGCGCCGGTGGCGGAGGTGGCGCCGCCGACGTGGGCGTCAGCGAGGGCTTCGCCGACGGGGTCCGGCTCGGCCGGGTGGTCGCCGATGCGGTGGCCCGGGAGGGGCGCGCCGAGGGGGTCGCCGTGGAGACGACCGTCGCCCTGCCGGCCGTCGCGGTCGGCGACGCGGACGCGGTCGCGGTCGCTGCTGGCGCGGCGACCGGCTTCGAGTCGCGCGGCAACGTCACCCATGCCGCCGTCCCCGCCAGCAGCACGGCCCCGGCGACCACGGCGACCACCGTGCGACGTCGACGGGGGTTGCGGCCGGCCCTGCCGCGTACGCCGATCAGCGGCAGTTCCGCGGTCATCCCACCGTCGGCCCGGCTCAGGTCGACCTGCTGGAAGGCGAGCCAGTCGAGAATGGCCGGCAGTCGTACCGTCAGCGCCTGCCGGAGCTGTTGCTCGCGTGGCTTCTGCTGCTCGACCGACCACCCGCCGTGCGTGGTGACCTCCCGCACCTCCAGCCGGCAGCCCTGAGTCGTGGCCGTGACGTCACAGGTCACCTCGCTGAGCCGACCGGCCTCGTCGCAGGCCAGCACGAGCAGGTCCGGCTCCTGCCGCTCGGTGACCTCGACCTCGACATCGGCCTGGAAGCCGGGCAGGCCGGCGGTGCGCAGCAGCACCCGGTCCGGTACGCCCTCGACCATCTCGGCCTCGGCGAACCACCGGCCGAGCAACTCCCGATCGGTCAGGGCGCGCCAGACCCGCTCAGCCGGGTGGGACAGCTCGACCTGCGCACCGATCTCGATCACGGCGAGACTCTAACGGGTTGCCCGCCCGGCCTGTCCCGCCCGCCCGAGCCGGTTGCCGACGGCCTGGTCAGCCCCAGCGGCTGGACCGCTCGACCACTGTGGCCAGCGCGGCACGGGCGTCTGCGCTCACCTCGGCGACCACCTGCGCCGCCGGCACGTCCCGGGCCAGCGGGTGCGCCTGCCCGGCCCACAGGTTGGCCACCGATGCGTCCGCGTCGCGCCGGGCGGCGGCGAGCAGGGGCCGCGTCAGGTGCAGCACCTGGGGGTAACCACGCGGTGCCACTGCGTCGTGCTCGCGCAGGAAGTCGTTGGCCACGCCACGGGCCCGCTTACCGGTGTACGCCCGGGTCAACGCGGTCGGTGCGGCACCGGCCACCGCCGCCCGGTGCATCGGCGAACTGCCCGCCTCCGGGCAGCGCAGGAAGGCCGTGCCGAGTTGCGCGGCGGCAGCGCCGGCGGCCAGCACGGCGGCCACCGAGGGGCCGTCGACGAGGCCACCCGCGGCCACCAACGGCCGGTCGCAGCGGGCGGCGGTCAGCCGGAGCAGCGGCAGCAACCCGTAGTCGTCGTCGTCCGGCAGACCACCGCGATGCCCACCGGCCTCGGTGCCCTGCACCACCACCGCGTCCGCACCCAGGTCGGCGGCGGCGGTCGCGGCGTCCGGGCGGGTGACGGTGGCCCACACCTCGGTGCCCCGCTCGCGCAGGGCGGTGACCGCCGCCCGATCGGGCAACCCGAACACGAAGGACACGACCGGGACCGGGTCCGCGAGCAGCGCGGCCAGCTTCTCCGGGTACGCGTCGTCGCCGCCCACCGGCTCGCCCAGGCTCACGCCGCGTTGCGCGGCCTGCGGGGCGAGCCGTTCGGCGTACGCCCGGACGGCGGCCTCGTCGACGCCGCCGGGATCGGGCAGGAAGAGGTTCACACCGAACGGCCGATCGGTACGCGAGCGGACCTCGGCGACGTCGGCGAGCAGCCGGCCGGTGTCGATCATCCCGGCGGCGAGGAAGCCCAGCCCACCCGCGGCGGACACGGCGGCCACCAGCGCGGGCGTGGACGGGCCACCAGCCATCGGGGCGGCGATGATCGGGTGGCGCAACGTGGACAGGATGGACATCCCCCCATCCTGCCGCAGCGCCGGCCCGCTCAGCGGCGCGCGGTGTGTCTCCACCACAGCACGCCGGCGAACCCGAGCAGGACCAGCAGTGTCCCCGCGCCGAGGGCCAGCGGCCAGGCCCGCCCACCCCCTGCGCCGGCCGCTCCGGCAGCCGGACGGACCGCCGTGGGCGACACCGGGTCGACGGACTCCGCGGAGGGCGCGGCGGTGACAATGGTGGCCGTCGCCGGGTAGCGCAGGATCGTCGAGCGGGTGCCGGCTGGCTGACCGGCGGACTCGGAGACGGTCAGCAACGACCGGCCGTCGCGACTGTAGGTGATCGACTCGCCCTGGGGCTCGTCCGGCAACGGGGTGATCCGCGGGGTGCCGGTGGTCAACGCGCGGACCACGTCGCCGTCGGGGACGTCGTACTCGAAGGCGTCGGCGTAGCTGCGCAGCACCACCCGCCGTCCGTCCGGTGCGCTGGCCGCGCCGGTGATCACGCCGCGCCCCAGGAACGAGAACGGGTTGCTGGTCGTGGTCGAGGGCACTGTCACCTGACCGAGCGCGGTCAGCGGCGTCGTCGCGTCCGGCCGCAACGCGGTGGCAGGCGCGTAGAGGAAGACAGTGCCGCTGCCGCCCTTGGTGACGATCAGCGGCCGACCGGAGGCGTCGAGCAGCAGCGCCTCGGCGTCGTGCGGACGGTCCGGGTAGGTCATCCGGTGCAGCACCGGCTGCTTCGCGCCCGGTGCCAGCCGCCACACGCCGACCGTCGGCCGGGAGCGGTCGTTGTCACCGATGTCGGCCACCCAGACGGTGCCGTCCCGGCCGATGGCCAGGTCCTCGGTGTCGCGGGGCCGGGACGGGAAGGAGACGGTGCGCACCACGGCGCAGCGCTGGTCGAGGTAGAAGATCCGGCGGCGGGCCTCGTCGTCGGCCCCGTCGTTGATCACCACGTACCCGTCGTCGGTGGCTACCATCCCGGAGATCTCGCGCAGCCGGTCGTCGCGCACCTGGCAGACCGGCGTCCCCGCTGCCGCGCCCGCCGTGGCAGCGCCCGGCACCAGCACCACGGCCGGCGGCAGCACGCCCGCGAGCAACACGGTCACCACCGCCCCCGCACGAGCACGCCGCCCCCAGGTCAACCGTCCACGTACCCGCATCGCCCACCCTCCTCGTCGCGGCCGTGACCGGCCACCCGCCCATCCTGGCCGATCCCGGCCACGGTCGGTGGTGATCGGGGGGACGCGCCGGGACCCCTGGTCGATGTACTGTCGCTCAGCCTGATCTTCACGCCGGGGGTGGACATGTCCGTGAGCGACACCGCGCCGGCCACCCGGTTCGCACGGCGGCTGCTGCGCCGCCTCGGCCGGCCAGCCAGCGGCGCCGCCGTCGCCTGGGTGCCGCTCGCCGCTGTCGTCTGCGGCCTCTTCACCGGCGCCCTGGCCAGCCGGGCCGCCTGGGAGACCTCCCGACCGCAACCCGACCGGGCCGAGGCCGCCGCCATCCTCACCGAGATCTTTCCCGGCCACGACCTCGGCGAGATCGACACCCCGCCGGCGCTCTTCGTCGTCTACGGGCACGCGCTGCGCCTGTCGACGGTCAAGACCCTGGTGCTCGGTGACGGCGGCGAGTACCAGGAGAGCGCCACCGGCGCCGGCGCCCTCGGCGCGCCACCGGCGCCCGCCGAGCAGATCGTCACGGTGGCCCGGGAGCGCCTGACCGGTGCCGGCTGGCGGGTGTACGACCCACAGGTCTCTGACCGCGTGACCTGCGCGGACAAGATGTGCGCCACCCCGCGGGCGGTCATCGACACCGCGCTGACCGCCCGACGTGGCGACACCATCCTGAACGCCTCGATCTCCTCGCAGACAGCCGTCGACGCCAACTACCTCTCGGTCGAGCTGCACCGCGCGCCGCCACCCCTGGTGGTCCCCGCCGGGGTGCTCGGCACGGTGCTGGGCGCGGTGGCCGGTTGGCTGGTCTTCGGCTGGGTCAGCCGACGCACCGAGGGACGCCGCAGCCGCGGCACTGTGAACGGTCTGATGGGTGTGGCCACGGTGCTGTGGTGGCTGCCGCTGCCGCTGAGCGTCCCGTCCCTGCTGTCGCACCACCTCGGCGAACCGCACCCGGCCTGGCACCCGTACTGGGAGTGGCTGGGCCAGCCGGCCGCATCGCTGCTCTTCCTGGTCGGCGCGGTGTGCGTGCTGCTGGCGCTGGGGCTGGCCGCCGGTACCCGCCAGGCCGGCACGCCGGCCCGCTGACCGTCACGGCCGGTGTCACCTGCCTGCGCGACCTGGGGTCACCCGCCACGGTACGGACGCCGACCGCCGGCAACTGCCGGCGCGCATGACGCGATACCCCTCTCAAGATCCGCGCAACCACCGGGATGGTGCTGCTTCCGCCGCTGCGGAGGCAGCACTGTCCCGGAAACTGCCGAGATCTCGACTGGCGTGCCGGCCTGACTGGGGCGCTGGCGGGTAGGCAGCGGCCCGGCGGCATGTCGACACCCGCCGGGTGGGAGGCTCCGATGAGCACGTACCGGGATGATCAGGGCGAAACGTTTCCTCCTCCGGAGGCGGATGCCCAGGAGCAACGACAGGACGCGTTCGACGTCGGGCCGCCGGACCGGGTGTCGGGTGACGTCGACCCCGAAGCGTCCGAGGCGGACCTGGCCGAGCAGGGCGCCCTCCCGGCGGGCACGCTGGAGGAGGTCACCTCGCTGCCTGCCGACGCCAACCCGGCGGACGCCCTCGAACAGCTCCAGGAGATTCCCGTCCGCGACGAGGGCCGTCGGACGTGACGCGTGAGGTCAGGCTTCGATCCCCTGGCGCTCAGCGGGTCCGGATCCCGTTCAGTACGACATCGAGGTAGTGGCGACCGGCGGCCTACTCACCCGGCGACGACCTGCCAGAGCAGGAAGGCGTTGAGCGCGACCACCAGCACGGCCACCAGGGACGCCGCGGCGGTGGTGAGCGGATGGTTGACCAGGTTGCCCATCAGGTCGCGTCGGCGGGTGAAGGCGACCACCGGGATCAGTGCGAACGGGATGCCGAAGCTGAGGATGACCTGGGACAGCACGAGCGCCCGGGTCGGGTCGAGGCCGATGGCGAGCACGGCCAACGCGGGCAGCAGGGTGACCAGCCGACGCAGCAGCAGCGGTACCCGCCGCCGCAGGAAGCCCTGCATGATCACCTCTCCGGCGTAGGTGCCGACGCTCGTGGAGGCGAGCCCCGAGACCAGCAGTGCGACGGCGAAGCCGAACGCGGCGGCGGTCCCGATGGTCTGGCCGAGCCCGGCGTGCACCCCTTCCAGGCTCTCCGCGCCACCCGGGCCGCCACCACGGAAGCTCGCCGCGGCGATCAGCAGCATGGCGAGGTTGACCGCGCCGGCGGCGCTCAGGGCGAGCAGCACGTCGGTGCGCTGGCCGCGGAACAGGATCCGACGCTCGCCGTCGTCGGCGGCAGGGATGCGATCGCGGGTGAGCGCGGAGTGCACGTAGATGACGTGCGGCATGACTGTCGCGCCGAGGATGCCGGCGGCCAGCAGCACGCTGTCGGTGCCCTGTAGGCGCGGCACCATGCCGGCCATGGCCGAGCCGGGATCGGAGCCGGAGGCGAGCAGGTTGGCGGCGAAGGCCAGCACGATCACGCCGAGCAGGACGGCGATGGCGATCTCGAAGGCGCGGTACCCGCGTGAGCGCAACGCCAGCACGGCGAAGGCGGCAGTGCCGATGATGATCCCGCCGGGCAGCAGGGGAATGCCGAAGAGCAGGTACAGGGCGACCGCGCCACCGATCACCTCGGCCAGGTCGGTGGCCATGGCCACCAACTCGGCCTGCACCCACATCACCCGGTTCAGCGGTCGGGGCAGGCGTTCCCGGCACAGCTCGGGCAGGCTGCGCCCGGTGGCCAGCCCGAGCTTCGCGGTGAGCGTCTGCACCAGCATCGCCATCAGGTTCGCCACCACCACGACCCAGACCAGCAGGTAGCCGTAGCGGGCCCCGGCGGCGGAGTTGGTGGCGAAGTTGCCGGGGTCGACGTACGCGACGGCGGCGACGAACGCCGGGCCGAGCAGGATCAACCGCCCGCGTACGCGGCCCCGGGCGCGAGCGGCCTGTAGTGGAGTCGCCCTCGACGTCGTCAGTTCGTTGGTGACCATCGAACACCTCCCGTCCACGCGGATCGCTGCCGGTCCCTTCCCCCCGTGCTGACCCTCGGGTGCCAACCGGTGGCCTGCCGGTGCCACCTGGGTCGGCCCGCCTGGCAGGACTCGATGCGCCCGCCGGCACGCAACGCGGCGCGCCGGGCGAGACGCGCCGCGCCCGAACAGAACGTGCCCCGTCGGGCTTGACAGCCGGTGGGCCACCGATGAAGCTGTCTATTAGTCCTACTGTCGTAGGACAACAGGAAGGATCATCGGGAGTGATCGAGTTCGTACTGGACAGCCGGTCGAAGGTGAACACCTACATGCAGCTCGTGCAGCAGGTGAAACAGGCGCTCCGGGTTGGCCTGCTGACGCCGGGCGACCAGTTGCCGAAGGTCCGGGACGTCGCGCAATCCCTGGCGATCAACCCGAACACGGTGCTGAAGGCGTACCGGGAGTTGGAGATCGAGGGTCTGGTCGGCGGCCGACCCGGGGTGGGCACGTTCGTCCAGCGCACGCTGGCCAGCGCGTCCCTGCCCAACCAGGCCGAGCTGCGCGACGACCTGGTCGCGTGGCTGCACCGGGCGCAGGCGGCCGGCCTCACGGCGGAGGACGTCATCGCCCTGGTGGAGACGACGCTGCGCGCCACCCTCGCCGACGACGCCCCACAGAAGGAGCCTGCGTGAGCGAGCAGGGCGAACGAAGCATCAGGCACCACGAGCGCTCGCGCGACCGCGAAGCGGTGGCGTGAACGGAACGAGAGGACAAGGAATGGACATGGTCTTGGAGGCAGACCGGCTCGGCAAGCGGTACGGCAGCACCTGGGCGTTGCGGGACTGCTCGCTGCATCTGCCGGCCGGCCGGATCGCCGCGCTGGTCGGGCCGAACGGCGCGGGTAAGAGCACGCTGCTGCACCTGGCCGTCGGGCTGCTCAAGCCCGATGCCGGTGCGGTCCGGGTGTTCGGCCGATCCCCGTACGGCGACACCGAGGGCCTGGCCGACATCGGCTTCGTCGCCCAGGACACCCCGCTGTACCGGGACTTCACGGCGGCCGAGTTGGTCATCGCCGGCGGCAAGCTGAACAAGCGGTGGGACGCGGCGTTGGCCCGTCAGCGACTGGCGCAGCTCGGCATCCCGCCGGACAAGCCGGTCGGCAAGCTCTCCGGCGGTCAACGGGCCCAGGTCGCGCTGGCTCTGGCGCTGGCGAAGCAGCCCCGACTGCTGCTGCTCGACGAGCCGGTCGCCAGCCTCGACCCGCTGGCGCGACGGGAGTTCCTCCAGTCGCTGATGGGCAGCGTCGCGGAGTCGGGCACCACCGTCCTGCTCTCCTCGCACCTGCTGGCCGACCTGGAACGGGTCTGTGACTACCTGATCGTGCTGAACGCCTCCCAGGTGCAGCTCACCGGCGCGGTCGACGACCTGGTCGCCGAGCACCGGCAGCTCGTCGGGCCACGACACGACGGCGGCGTCATCGGGGGCGTCGCCGCAGTGATCCGGGCCAGCCACACCGACCGGCAGTCCACTCTGCTGGTCCGCGCCAACGGGCCGGTCACCGATCCGGCCTGGACGGTCCGCGAGGTGAGCCTGGAGGACGTCGTGCTGGCATACCTGGCCGACGGCACCACGAAGACCAGTCACAGCGAGTGGGGGGTAGCAGCATGATCTGGTTGACCTGGCGGCAACACCGCAAGCAGGCGTTCTACACGCTGCTGGCGCTCGCCGCGCTCGCCGCCCTGCTGGTACCGATCGGCATCGCGATGCGGCACACCTTCGCCGACCTCGGACTTACCGACTGTGCCAGCCAACTCGCCCGCGCCGACGTGGCGCAGGCGACCCGGGAGACCTGCGACGCGGGGTTCCACCGCTTCAGCAACAAGTACGGCAGCCTGAACCTGGTGGCCGTACTGCTGATCACCCTGCCGGCGCTTGTCGGCCTGTTCTGGGGTGCCCCGCTCGTCGCCCGCGAGGTGGAGCAGGGCACGCACCGGTTCGTCTGGACCCAGGGCGTCGGTCGGACCCGCTGGGCCGTGGTGAAGTTCGGGCTGGTGGGCACGGCGGTCGTGCTCCTCGCGGCGGTCTACGGGCTGGGCATGTCGTGGTGGGTCGACCCGCTCACGCAGGCGGCGTTCGAGGGTCGGTTCGGCGTGATCGTCTTCGACCTTCAGGGCGTCGCTCCGATCGGCTACACCCTCTTCGCCGTCGCGCTCGGCGTCTTCGTCGGCACCATCTGGAAGCGGATGCTGCCCGCCATGGGCATCACCCTCGCCGGGTACATCGGGGTACGAGCGGCTGTGGCGATCCTGGCCCGACCGCACTACCAGCCGGCCCGCACCCAGACCTTCCCCATCGAGGGGGAAGGGCCGCCGGAGATCAGCCGGGGGGACTGGGTCCTCGCCCAGGGCATCCGTAACCCCGACGGAGAGTTGATCTCGGACGGCCGGATCCAGTGCCCGCTGGCCGGGAAGGGGCCGGACGGTCGGGTCTGCGGTGCCGAGTTGGGCCTCGAACCGGGCGCGTACAACTGGCAGCTCTACCAACCGGCGGACCGGTTCTGGCTGTTCCAGGGCATCGAGACCGGCATCTTCGTCGCTCTGGCCTTCCTGCTGCTCTACCTCGCCATTCGCCGGGTGCGCCGGATCGCGTAGCTCGACGACGGGTGATCGCCGGGGCCACGGGGCTCGGCGATCACCCGTCAGGGCAGACCCTCGACGGTGAGCGACAGCCAGGACGCCAGGTCGCGCACCTCCTCGTGCACGGCCCGGGTCACCTCCGGGGCGAACGGCACGTCCTCGTGGATGGCGTGCACGGTGAACATGCCGCGCCGCCGATCGGCAGTGGCGTCCACCTTTCCGACCAGCCGGTCGCCGTGCAGGATCGGCAGCGCGAAGTAGCCCCACCGCCGACTCGCCCTGGGCTTGTACATCTCCAGCACGTACTCGTACTCGAAGAGGTCGGCCAGGCGGACCCGATCGTGCACCAGCCGGTCGAACGGTGACAACAATGCCGTACGCCCGGTGAAGGGTTGCCCGAGCGCGGCCGGATCCACCCGCCACTCCCCCACGACGCCCTCGATCACCGCCGGCTCCCCCGCGTCACCGACCTCGGCGGGCTCTCCGGGAACGATGACCGCCTTCCGCCGGGCGATGCCCAGAGCCCGCAGCCGCCGCTCGTTGCGAAGCCGGCGCGCCTGCTCCAGCTCGATGACGGGCACCCCGGACGGATAGACCCGCTCCGCGACGTCCCAGAGCCGCTGCCGCCCCTGGCGGCCCGCGATCGCGACCTCGCCGCGCAGGACCAGGAACTCCAGCATCTGGGTGATGTTGCGGTTGTTCGTCCAACCGGAGGACGGCCAGGGCACGACGCAGGTGTCCGGGATGTCACGGGAGAGCAGTGGGCCACGGCGGCCGAGCAGGTCGAGCACGTCGCGCCGGAACGAGTCGTTGGCGCGCAGCCACTCGCGGTGGCGCTCATGACCGGGCGAGGCCGCCATCTCGGCGAGGAAGAGCCCCAGGTCGTCCATCGGTCGCACCATCGCGTGGTGCTCGAAGAGCGTCCGGTCCCGTTCGAGGGCCTCGCGCATGTGCGCTGGCTGGTACGACGAGCCGAGCCGGCTCCAGCAGACGAGGTCGGCGCTGGGCGCGACAGCGGCGGTCGGGTCGATCTGCACCAGCGTCAACTGGCGGACCACGGTCAGCAGGTCGGTCGGACGCGGAGCGGCCAGCAGCTGGGCCCGGATGGCGATCCGCCGCGCCTGGGCCCGATCGAGTCGGTGCACATCCACGCCGGTGAGCCTAACGACGACCACCGACACCGATCGGGCCCAGAGAGTCGAACCCCGCGTCCGTTCGGGCTCAGCCGGCCAGCCGTCGGTACCGGGCCACCGAGAGCGGCAGGAAAACCGCGACCAGGACGAGCGGCCAGAGCACCGCCAGCACCGGGTAGTGCTGCGCCGCCCAGGAGTCGCCGCCCCAACCGGGGTTGCCGAACAGCTCACGGGTGGCACCGACGGTCGCCGACAGCGGGTTCCACGCGGCCACCGCACCGAGCCAGGCGGGCATTGTGGACGGTGCGACGAACGCGTTGGAGAGGAAGCCGAGCGGAAACTCCAGGGTCTGCACGGCCACCACGGCCGTCTGCCCGCGGGTGACCAACCCGAGGAAGATGCCGACCCAGATCAGGGCGAAGCGCAGCAGCAGGATCAACCCCACCGCCGCCAGCGTGGCACCGACCCCACCGTGTGCCCGCCACCCGATCGCGAGACCGGTCAGCAGCAGGACCCCGAGGGTGACCAGCGCGAACAGCATGTCGGCCACGGCCCGGGCCGCCAGCGGCGCCAGCGGTGAGACGGGCATCGACCGGAGCCGGTCGGTCACCCCGCGCTCCAGGTCCTCGGCAACGGCGATCGTGGTGAGACTGATGCCGAAGACCATGGTCATCACGAACATGCCCGGCATCAGGAACTCTCGGTAGCTCCCACCGCCGGGCACCTGCAACGCGCCACCGAACAGGTAGGCGAACATCAGCACGATCAGGATGTTGAAGCCGAGCGAGGCGACCAGCGGGCCGGGATCGCGTCGCCACCGGGCCAGGGCGCGCCAGATCAACGTGCCGCTGTCGGCCAGGAGGGTGGGCCGGCCGGGCGTCAGATCCACCGGCCGGACCGGCATGCTCACCGCGCTCATGCCGCCACCTCCGCGGTCGCCGCCCGGTGGCCGGTGAGGTGCAGGAACACGTCGTCCAGGGTTGGGCGGCGCAGCGCGACGTCCGCCACCGGGACGTTCACGGCGTCGAGTGCCCGCAACACGTCGACGAGCGCACCGGCCTGGTGGCCGACCCGGACGCTCACCATCCGTCGGTCCACGTCGACAGTCGGTTCGTCGTCGGCCGCCCGGCGTATCTGGGCGACGGCGGCGGCAAGGTCGGTCGGCGCCGCGACGACCACCTCGATGCGATCGCCGCCGAGCCGGGTCTTGAGGTCGTCCGGAGTTCCCTCGGCGATCACCCGGCCGGCCTCGACCACCGAGATCCGGTCGGCGAGTTGGTCGGCCTCGTCCAGTTGCTGGGTGGTCAGCAGCACTGTGGTGCCGGTACGCACCAACTCCCGGACCGACTCCCACACCTCGTTGCGGCCACGCGGGTCCAGCCCGGTGGTGGGCTCGTCGAGGAAGAGAACCGCGGGGGCCAGGATCATGCCGGCCGCCAGGTCGAGCCGTCGGCGCATGCCGCCGGAGTACGTGCTGACCGGCTGCTCGGCGGCGTCGGCGAGACCGAAGCGTTCCAGCAGCTCGACCGCCCGTTGGCGGGCCCGGCGGCGGCCCAGGTGGAACAGCCGGCCGAAGAGAACCAGATTCTGCCGGCCGCTCAGCGCCTCGTCGAGCGCGGGATGCTGTCCTACCAGCCCGATGCGGTAGCGCACCTGATCGGCCTGGTTGGTCACGTCGAAGCCGGCCACCTCGGCACGACCCTCGTCGAGTCGGAGCAGGGTGGTGAGGATCCGTACCGAGGTGGTCTTGCCGGCCCCGTTCGGGCCGAGCAGGCCGCACACGGTTCCCCGCGGCACCCGCAGGTCGAACCCGTCCAGCGCGTACCGGTCCCGATACCGCTTGCGCAGCCCGTGCGCCACTATCGCGTCGGCTCCTGTCATCAGAGCGCTCCCCTCCTGAAACCGTGTCCCCGTTACCGTACAACGTACGATAGAGCGTACGGGAACGCCCATGAAGGCCCGATCGAATGGGGGGCAGAACGGTGCCGGCGGCCGGCGGAGAGCGTCGCGGCCGACGTTGGATCACACGCCGGTGGAAAGTCGCGGCTACTCGGGGTCGGCGGTCCCGACCTGGCCCACGACACCGACGTTCAACGGATCGGCCAGGAGTTTGTCGAACGCCAACTCGGCGGCGCCGATCAGAACGGCGTCGCGGCCGAGCGCCGCCGCGCGCAACCGCAGGTGCTCGCGGGAGGCGGGCAGTGGCATGGTGTCGAGCCGGTCCCGGACCACGTCCGCACCGGCGGTGAAGATGTCGCGCAGCGAGCCACCGAACACCACGGCGTCCGGGTTGACCACGTTGACCAGGTTCGCCACGCCGAAACCGAGCCAGTCCGCCACCTGCTCGACCGCCGCGCGGGCGGTCGGGTCGCCGGCAGCCGCGGCGCGCAGGACCTCGGCCACCGCCGCGCGGTCGCTCGGATCACGGCCGGCGTGCCGCAACAGCGCGGCTTCGGAGATCTCGGTTTCCCAGCAGCCGCGTGAACCGCAGCCGCACGGCAGGCCGTTGGGGTTGACGACCATGTGGCCGACCTTGCCGCTGTGGCCCCGGTGGCCGATCACCAGTCGGCCGCCGACGATGATGCCGGCGCTGATGCCCAGGTCTCCGTGCAGGTAGATGACGTCGTCGATGCCGACCGCGACGCCCCTGGCGTGCTCGGCCAGGCCGGCGATGTCCGCCAGGTCCCCGGCGACGAAACCAGGCCCGGTGCTGAACTCCGCCTCCAGCGCGACGCCGAGCGTTTCGTCGATGCTGGCGATCCGGAGCCTGCCGTCCGGGTCGCGGGTGGTGTCGGTGACCGCCGCGGCGCCGCCGACCAGCAGGCCGTCGCCGGCCACCGAGCGTTCCATGTCACGGACCAGGTCGCCGAGGGGTCCGACGGCGTCGATCGCCGACATGCCGCTGGGGCGAGGGATCTCCCGCAGATCGAGGATCTGCCCGCCCAGGCCGACCCGGGCGGCACGCAGCCGGTCCGCGTCGATGCTCAACGCGTGTGCGTAGACCCGGTCGGAGCGAGGGCTGACCACGAGTGAGGGTCGGCCGGCGCGGCGGGTGGTGGCCGGCACCTCCTCGGTGACCAGGCCGCTGGTGACCAGGTCGGCCGCGAGGGCGCCGATGGTGCTTCGGTTGAGGCCGAGCCGGCTGGTCAGCTCGGCCCGGGACGTCGGTCCGTGCAGGTGGACGTAGCGCAGCACAGCGCCGAGGTTCTGCCGCCGGATCTCCTCCTGGCTGGCGCCGGGGAGCGCCGGCAGCGGGGTTTCCGCGTTGCGGCCGACGCCGGCTGGCCTGGCCCGTACTGGTGTCGCCACGGTCAGACCTCCTTCCGGGTCGAGGCCGGTTGGTGCGGGGGTGCAGGGACGACGATGGGTCCCGGTAGAGGAGACCCGGGACCCATCGGCGTTGCTACCTACCGTGCGGTGATTACTTGGTGAGCGGCGCGAGCTTCGGGTCGTTGGCGTACGCCTCAGCCGCGTTCGCCTTGGTGACGGCGACCGGCGGGAGCAGGTACGTGTCGACGACCTTGCTGCCGTTGTTGTAGGACTTGGTGTCGTTCACCTGCGGCTGGTCGCCGGCCTGGAGAGCCTTGACCATGTTGATGGTCTCCTTCACCAGGTTGCGGGTGTCCTTGTTGATCGTCATGTACTGCTCGCCCTTGACGATCGACTTGACCGACTCGACCTCGGAGTCCTGGCCGGTGACGACCGGGGTCGGCTTGCCAGCACCCTTGACCGAGGTCAGGATGGCGCGGGCCAGCGTGTCGTTCGGGGAGAGGACGCCGTCCAGCTCCTTGTTGCCGTAGGTCGAGGTCAGCAGCTGGTCCATGCGGGCCTGCGCACCCTCGGCCTTCCAGCCCTGGATGGCGGTCTGCTTGACGTCCTTCTGACCCGAGGCGACGACGACGTTGCCCTTGTCGATCTCCGGCTTGAGCACGTCCATCGCGCCGTTGAAGAAGACACCGGCGTTGTTGTCGTCCGGCGAGCCGGAGAACAGCTCGATGTTGTACGGGCCGTTCGGCTTCTTGGCCTTCATGCCGTCCAGCAGGGCCTGGCCCTGGAGCTGGCCGACCTTGAAGTTGTCGAAGGCGACGTAGTAGTCGAGGTCCGGGGTGTTCGTGATGAGCCGGTCGTAGGCGATGACCTTCACACCGGCCGTGTGGGCCGCCGCGACCTGGGTCGACAGCTGCGCGGCGTCGGTCGCGCCGATGACGATGACCTTGGCGCCCTTGGTGACCATGGCGGTGATCTGAGCCTGCTGGTCGGCGACAGTGGTCGACGCGCCGGCGTACTGCACGTCACCCTGGAAGCCGGCCTCCTTGAGACCGTTGCTGAACAGGTCACCGGCGAGGACCCAGTTCTCCGAGGTCTTGGCCGGCAGGGCCACGCCGATCAGCGAGTTCGCCGGGAAGCCCTTGGCGGCCTCGCCGCCGGAGCCGCTGTCGCCGTCGCGGCCGGAACCGCAGCCGGCGAGGGCCAGCATCGCGGCGGCACTGATGGCCACCACCGAAGTGCCGAAGAATTTACGCATGGTGAGGACTTGCCTTTCTAGATGGTGAGGCGGGTAGAGAGGTCGGTGGCCGTCAGCCGGACACCGCTGCCTTGGCGGGCTCGCGCTCCGCGTCCGGCGGTGAGGCGGGTGGGGCGGAGTCCTCGCGGCGGAACGGCCGCATCAGGCTCCCGATGATGGAGAAGCGCCCCTGGCTCTTGTTGTAGACGTCGATCGCGACGGCCAGCAGCAGGACCAGACCCTTGATGATCTGGACGCGGTCGGTGCCGACACCCATGAGCTGGAGGCCGTTGTTGAGCACGGCCATGACGAGACCACCGACGATGGAGCCGCTGATGGTGCCGATACCGCCGGCGACGGCCGCGCCACCGATGAAGACGGCGGCGATGGCGTCCAGTTCCCAGCCGTTGCCGTCCTGCGGTCCGGAGGCCGCCGAACGGGCCACGAAGATCATGCCGGCCAGGGCAGCCAGGACGGACATGTTCATCATGACGAAGAAGTTGACCCGCTTGAGCTTCACACCGGACAGCTCGGCCGCCCGGGAGTTGCCGCCCACCGCGTAGATGTGCCGGCCACCGGCCGTGTTGCGGGTGTAGAAGGAGTACGCGATGACCAGGACCAGCAGGATGATGCCGGAGATCGGGAAGCTGGTGCCGACGCGACCGCTGGCGAAGCGCAGCGCCGCGAAGGCGATCACGCCGACCATGATGGCCATCCGCAGGATGGAGATCCACATGGGTGCCGGGTCGGCGTCCATCGCCCGTCGGGTCTTGCGGGCCTGGATCTCCCGCCACACCACCGCCAATGCCGCGGCCAGGCCGAGGAGCAGCGTGGCGTTGTTGTAGCCGGTGTTCGGGCCGAACTCGGGCAGGAAGCCGGAGCCGATTTCCCGGAAGCCCTCCGGCACCGGGACGGTGCTGGCGTTACCGATGAACTGGTTGCCGCCCCGGAAGAGCAGCATGCCGGCCAGGGTGACGATGAACGCCGGCACCCCGATGTAGGCCACCCAGAAGCCCTGCCAGGCGCCGATCGCCGCGCCGATGGCGAGGCCGAACACGATGGCAGCGGGCCAGGGAAGGTCCCACTCGGTCATCGACTTGGCGACCAGGATGCCGGCGAAGGCCGCGACGGAGCCGACCGAGAGGTCGATGTGCCCGGCCACGATCACCATGAGCATGCCGATGGCCAGAATCAGAATGTACGAGTTCTGCTGGAACAGCGCGATCAGGTTGTCCGACCGCAGGGTGAGGCCGTCCGTCAGGATCTGGAACAGGACGACGATCGCCACCAGGGTGAAGATCATTCCGAACTGGCGAGCGTTGGAGGTGGTGCCTCCGAACAGGTTCTTCTGAAGGTCCTTCAATCGGCTCATCGTGTGGCCATCTTCTTCGTAGAGGTCATCTGCTTCATGAGGGTTTCCGGGGTGGCGTCGGCCCGGGCGATCTCGCCCGTGATGGCGCCTTCGAACACGGTGTAGATGCGGTCGCACAGCCCGATCAGCTCAGGCAGCTCCGAGGAGATGACGATGACGCCCTTCCCCTGGTCGGCGAGCCGCTGGATGATGCCGTAGATCTCGTACTTGGCGCCCACGTCGATGCCGCGCGTCGGCTCGTCGAGGATCAGCAGGTCCGGGTCGGTGAACATCCACTTGGCCAGGACGACCTTCTGCTGGTTGCCGCCGGAGAGCTTGGAGACGCTCTCGTCGACCGTCGGGGCCTTGGTCCGCAACTCCTTGCGGTACGACTCAGCCGCCTGGTATTCCTCGACCTCGTTCAGGACGCCGTGGTGCGTGATCTTGGACAGCTTGGCGGCCACCGTCGACGTCTTGATGTCGTCGAGCAGGTTGAGGCCGATCGCCTTGCGGTCCTCGCTGACGTAGGCGAGACCGTTGTCGATGGCATCCGCCACCGACTTCAGCACGATCTCCTTGCCGTCCTTGATGATCGTGCCCGACTCGAACACCCCGTAGGAGCGGCCGAAGACACTCATCGCGAGTTCCGTGCGGCCCGCGCCCATGAGACCGGCGAAGCCGACGATCTCGCCGCGGCGCACCACGAAGCTCTCGTTCTTGCAGACCTGCCGCTCGGCGGAGATCGGGTGCCGGACGTTCCAGTCGCGGACCTCGAAGAAGACGTCGCCGATCTTCGGGGTGTGGTCCGGGAACCGGCTGCTCAGCTCCCGGCCGACCATGCCCCGCACGATCCGGTCCTCGTCGACCCCGTCCGCCTTGACGTCGAGGGTCTCCACGGTCCGGCCGTCGCGCAGGATGGTGATCTGGTCGGCGATCGCCTCGATCTCGTTCAGCTTGTGCGAAATCATGATCGAGGTGATGCCGCGGGAGCGGAACCCGCGCAGCAGGTCCAGCAGGTGCTTGGAGTCGGCCTCGTTGAGCGCCGCAGTGGGCTCGTCGAGGATGAGCAGCTTCACGTCCTTGGCGAACGCCTTGGCGATCTCGACGAGCTGCTGCTTGCCGACCCCGATGTCCTTGATCAGGGTGTCCGGGTCCTCTTCCAGACCGACCCGGGCCATCAGGTCCAGCGCCATCCGGTTCGCGGCCTTCCAGTCGATCGCGCCCCGCTTGCGCGGTTCGTTGCCGAGGAAGATGTTCTCGGCGATCGACATCCCTGGAATGAGCGCGAGCTCCTGGTGGATGATCACGATGCCGGCGTTCTCACTGGCCCGGATGTCGGAGAACTTGCTCTCCGACCCCTGGTAGATGATCTTGCCGTCGTAGGTGCCGTGTGGGTACACCCCGCTGAGGACCTTCATCAGGGTGGACTTGCCCGCACCGTTCTCGCCGCAGATGGCATGGATCTCGCCGGCGCGAACCACCAGGTTGACGTCGGAGAGGGCCTTGACTCCGGGGAACTCCTTGGTGATGGAGCGCATCTCAAGGAGGGTGGGCACGTTGCTCATTGCTCGTACCACCTCGCCAACGTCATCGGTTGCCTCCGGAAGGTTGAACCTTCACTTGGTTTTGTTGTTGACGGCAACGTATTGCGGCCGGAGGGCCATCCGCAAGGCGAGGGACTGTTGAAAAAGTAACAATCCGGCAATATAGACGTAGCAGAGTATTCGCCTGTCACTGCTACCTCAGGAGCCCCTTCGGGCACCTTGGCCTGCCGGTGGCAACGTTGTCAAATGTAGCGCGACGGCGCGATCAGCTCGGATCATCCTCGACAGGCCCGCCACCAGGCACGATCCACTACCGGCCGAGCGCGGGCGGCGGGTGGGCGGTCTCGTCGTCATCGAGTGATCGTGATTCGACCAGGACGCCGACGTCGCACCCACGACGCGACGACGACCGATGGCCGACGGTGTGACCCACGCCTCGGTCCTGAGGCCCGATCGACAATGATCGTCTCCTCAGGTGCGCGACCAGGAGTGGGACGTGCGACTTAACGTCCCTTAAGAGCGGATCGTACCCAGTTCGTACTGTCTCCGTCTCCACGGCGGAGACGCCGAGGGCGCCGCTCGCTTCACGAATGAGTTGGACCGGGAGTGCAGGGCTCGGCGAGCGGTGGAAGGGCCGGTCTTCCCCCGACTGGGCAGTTCATGCCTGCCCGACCCAGCAGCCGACCGCGGTGCTATCTTAGGGACCCTAAGCTATTTCCTAGTGAAGCAAAGGTCCGGTATGCCACGGCAGGGTCTGACCAACGCGCGCGTCTCAGCCGCCGCTGCCGAGCTGGCGGATTCGGTCGGCCTGTCCCGGTTGACCGTCGCCGCCGTCGCCCGGCACTTCGGGGTCTCGGACGCGGCCCTGTACGTGCACGTCCGCAGCCGGGACGCATTGATCGAGCACGTCGCGGTCCGGGCGGCGGCCACCTTCGCCGACGCGCTGGCGATCGCGGTGGCGGGGCGGGCCGGCCGCCAGGCCCTGGTCGGATTCGCCGACGCCTGGCGCGCGTTCGCCGTCACCCATCCGGGGCAGTACGCGGCGACCCAGCTCCAACTGCCGCCCGAGGTCGGCACCCGGTCGGCCGGGCACCTACGCCTGATCGAGCTGAGTTACGCGATGCTGCGCGGGTACGGGCTCGACGAGCCGGCCCTGACCGACGCCATCCGATTCGTCCGCAGCACCTTCCACGGCTTCGTGAGCCTCGAAACGGTCGACGGTTTCGGGCATCCCCGCGCTGTCGACGCGTCGTGGCAGTCGATCCTCGACGCGGTGCACACCACGTTGAGCAACTGGCCGAGCCAGAAACAGGAGCAGCAGTGAGCAGCCACGATCAGTCGGTCGAGTCGGCCGACGGAACCCACCTGGTGGTACGACGACTGGGCGTCGGAGACCCCGTCGTCCTGGTGCACGGCTCGGGTGGCGGGCTGCACTCCTGGGCCACCGTCGCGGAGCACCTGACCCAGGACCACGAGGTGTGGCTGCCGGCCCGGCGCGGATACGGTCCCAGCGACGTCCCGGCCGGCACCAAGTCCTTCCCGGACGAGACCGCCGACCTGCTCGCCGTCATCGAGGCCGCCCGGCGATCCTCGGGCCGACCGGTCCATCTCGTCGGCGCGTCCTACGGAGCGACCCTGGCGTTGCACACCACCTTGGTCGATCCGCGCGACGTACGCTCCCTGGCGATCTTCGAGCCGCCGCTCTTCGCGGCCGGAGCGCAGGTCGCGCCGCTGCTCGACCGGTACCGTGCCGCCTTCGAGCGCGACGACGCCACCGCGATGGCAGCGGCCCTGAACGAGGTGACGCGGGTTCCGGCCGAGATCGTCGCCGCGATGGCCGCTGGCGCGGGAGATCGGGTGCCCGACCCGGTCGAGGCGCGCCGCTCGGCGGTCGGCTGGCTGCACGATCTGGAGGCGCTCGCGCAGGACAGCACCGACATCACCCGGTGGTCCTCGATCGCCGTGCCGACTCTCCTGCTGGCCGGCGCGGACACCTGGGAGCCGATGCCCACCACGATGAACGCCCTCGCGCGGGCGATTCCAGCGGCCCGTTACGTCGTCTGGCCAGGTCAGTCGCACTTCGCGACCATGACGGCACCCACCCTGGTCGCCGACGCGCTGCGGCAGTTCTTCGCCGCGGTACCCGCCGCCTAGCCAAGCCGGCCGCCGTCGGGCAGGATCCGCACCGGCGGTGCGGATCCTGCCCCCACACATCGGTGGGCGGCCTGCTCGGTGTGGCGGGATCAGTGACCGGCGTTCTGCCCGCCGTCGACGTGCAGGATCTCGCCGGTGACGAACGGTGCGGACTCGAGGTAGACCACGGCGTCGACGACGTCGCTGGTCTCGCCCATCCGACCCACCGGGTGCAGACCCGCGAGCGTCTGGTGCGTCTCGACCGGGTGCATCGGGGTCTTGATGACGCCGGGTGCGACGGCGTTGACCCGGACACCGCGACCGGCGTACTCGATGGCCAGCGACTTGGTCGCCGAGCTGAGGCCACCCTTGGTCAATGACGCGAGCACCGACGGGACGTTCGAGTTGGGCTGGTCGACGAAGCTCGTTGTGATGCTGACGACGTGACCGGCCCCGCTGGCCAGCAGGTGCGGCATCGCGCGCTGGGTGAGGTGGAAGAACCCGGCGAGGTTGATCCCAGTGACCTGCTCGAAGTCCTCGTCGGTGTAGTCGGTGAAGGGCTTGGCGACGAAGACGCCGGCGTTGTTCACCAGGGTGTCGATCCGCCCGAACCGGTCCACTGCGGCACGCACCACCCGCTCCGCGGTGTCGGCCTCGGCGATGTCACCCCGGACCGTGACGATCTCCGGGTCGTCGGACGCGCCGATCGACCGAGAGGTTGCCACGACGCCGTACCCCAGCTTGCGGTAGGCGTCCACGAGGCCGGCGCCGATGCCCTGGGAAGCGCCGGTGATCACGACGACCTTCTGGCCCTGACTGCTGTTCATGAGGAAACCACCTTCACTAGACGACTGGTCGACTAAACGCTAGCCGACCGGTCGTGTATCGTCGAGACATGGGTCGAACCAGTGACGCGAAGAACAAAATCCTCGACGCTGCCGCCACGCTCATCGAGCAGCGCGGCTACACGGCGCTCGGGGTCGCCGAGATCTGCGCGGCGGCGGGCGTGCCGAAGGGCAGCTTCTACTACTTCTTCGAGTCCAAGCAGGCGCTCGCCCGCACCGTCATCGACGAGCACTGGGTCACCCAGCGCCGCCAGTGGGAGCAGTTGCTCGGCAGCGAGCGCGACCCGCTACAGCGACTCCGGGACCTGTTCGAGGCCACCGAGGAGGTCCAGCGCGTCGGCCAGCAGAGAGCCGGAGTGGTCGCGGGCTGCCTGTTCGGCAACCTCGCCCTCGAACTGAGCAACCAGGCCGAGGAGATCCGCGGTCGACTCCAGGAGATCTTCGAGGAGCAGATCGGCCTCATCGAGCAGGTCGTCGCCGAGGCCAAGGAGCGCGGCCTGGCGGGCCCGTCGGTCGACAGCCGGGAGGCCGCCCGATCGATAGTCGCGCAGATCGAGGGGCGGGTCCTGCTCGCGAAGCTGCTCAACGATCCGACCCAGCTGGAGACGTTGTGGCGCAACTGCCTCGACCTCCTCCAGGTGCCGGCACAGGCACGGACCACCACCGGCTGAACGGACGACTGTCGCTGACCGTCCACTCCGGGCGCACTGCGCGGCCGCTCAGTAACATCGGCGAGGCACGATATTCAGGCGGACCACTCCCGACCGGATCGAGCACTCGACATGACGACCGAGCAGACCACGTCTCCCCCACGTGCCGGTGTCAGCATCGCCGCTCAGGGGCTGGGCCAGAGCGTCCGGAGCGGTCGCCAGATCCTGACCGACATCTCGGTGAGCATCGCGCCGGGCGAGCTGGTCGCGATCATCGGTGCCAGCGGCGCCGGCAAGACCACCCTGCTGGAGATCCTCTCCGGGGTGCAGCGCCCGGTGGCGGGCACCGTCACGTACGCCGGCAACACCATGGCAGGCACCATCGGTGTCGTTCCCCAGGACGACATCATCCACCGCGAGCTGCCCCTGGCCCGCACCCTGCGGTACGCGGCCCGACTGCGCCTGCCCTCCACCGCTGGGCCGGCCGAGATCAATGACCGGGTCGCGGAGGTGCTCGCCGAGCTGCGACTCACCGACCGGGCCGCCACGCCGGTCGGCCTGCTCAGCGGCGGTGAACGCAAGCGCGCCAGCATCGCCGTCGAGCTGCTCACCCGACCCGGCGTGTTCTTCCTGGACGAGCCCACCTCCGGATTGGACCCGGCGATCGCCGTGGAGCTGCTCCGGGTGCTCCGCGCGCTCGCCGACACGGGCACCACAGTCGTGCTGACCACTCACCAGGTCACCGACGTGGACCACTGCGACAGTGTCGTCGTGCTGACCCGTCAGGGCCGGTTGGCGTTCACCGGCACCCCGACCGCCGCCCGGGAGTTCTTCGGCCTGCGGTCCCTGGCCGAGGTGCACCTCCGGCTCGACGAAGCGACGCAGCCGGCCGAGTGGCCCGATCGCTTCGCCGAGCGGCGCGCGGCCGAACAGCCGCCCCGTCCTCCCGACGGGGGTGACGTCGCCGCGACGCCGTCCCGGCGCGTCGGCCGGCTGCGCCAGTGGGCGGTGCTCACCGCGCGCAACACGGAGATCGTCGTCCGCAACCGACTGACGTTGGCGATCCTGCTCGGCTCGCCGCTGATGGTGCTCGGCATGTTCGCGCTGCTGTTCCGCCCGGGGGCGTTCGAGCCAACCAGACCCAGCCCGACGGTGACCGTGATGATCCTGTTCTGGATCGCGTTCGGCGGCTTCTTCTTCGGGCTGACCTACGGGCTCCTCCAGATCTGCACCGAGCTGCCGATCCTGCGCCGGGAGCGGCTGGCCGGGGTCCGGCTGGTCCCGTACCTGTTGGCGAAGGTGGCGGTGCTGCTGCCGCTGCTGGCCCTGGTGGACCTGGCCCTGCTCGGGGTGCTGCGCGGCATGGACCGGCTGCCGCCGGTCGGCGGCGCCGACTTCGCCGCCCTGTACGCGACACTGCTGCTCTCTTCGGCGGCGGCGCTGGCCCTCGGTCTGCTCTGCTCGGCGGCCGTGTCCGACGCGGCCCAGGCGACGCTCATGCTGCCGATGCTCTGCTTCCCACAGGTGCTGTTCGTCGGCGCGATCCTGCCGGTGCCGGCGATGGCGGTCGGCGGTCAGTGGCTCAGCTACGCGATGTCGAACCGGTGGGCGTTCGAGGGCCTGGGGCACACCGCCGGGGTGGAGCGGCTCTGGCGCGACGGCGGCTCCCCGCTCGGCCCGCCGCTGCTGGCCACGTACGGCGACAGCTTCTCCCGGCCGGTGTGGGTCGACTGGCTGGTGCTCGGCGGTTTCGTGCTGCTCTTCCTGGGCGCGGCCTGGGCGGTCCTGCTCCGACGGGATCCTCGTCGTGGGTCCTGACCCGATGCCGCCCGCCTCCCCCACGGCGCTGCCGGGATACGCCGCCACGGGCCGGATCGACGAGCTGCGCGCCACCGAGTACCGACACCTGGACACCGGCGGGCAGGTCTACCTCGACTACGCCGGAGCCGGGGTGGCCGCCCAGGCGCAGGTCCGCGCCCACCACGACCGGTTGCTCGCCGGCCTCTACAGCAACCCTCACTCGGAGAACCCCACGAGCGTGGCGGCGGGCTCGCTGGTGGAGTCGGCGCGACGCGCGGTGCTCGACTTCTTCCGCGCCGACCCGGACGAGTACGCGGTCATCTTCACCCCGAACGCCAGTGGCGCCTGCCGGCTGGTCGGCGAGGCGTACGACTTCGGCCGGGCCGCGCCGCTGGTGCTCACCTGGGACAACCACAACTCGGTCAACGGCATCCGTGAGTACGCCCGGTCGGCTCGCGCGTCCGTACGCTACCTGCCGCTGAACGGGCCGGAACTGCGGATCGCCGAGTCGGAGCTGGTCGCGGCGCTCGACGCCGGCCGGGGTGGCCTGACCCGCCGGTGGGGCCGGCCCGGTCGTCGCGGGCTGTTCGCCTACCCGGCGCAGAGCAACTTCTCCGGGGTGCAGCACCCGCTGGGCTGGGTGGAGCTGGCCCAGCAGCGGGGCTACGACGTGCTGCTCGACGCGGCCGCCTTCGCGCCGACGAACCGGCTGGACCTCAGCGTCGTCCGACCGGATTTCGTCTGTCTGAGCTGGTACAAGCTCTTCGGCTACCCCACCGGGGTCGGCGCGCTGCTGGCCCGCCGTTCGGCGCTGGCCCGGTTGCGCCGGCCGTGGTTCGCCGGCGGCACGATCCGCGCGGTGAGCGTGCAGGGCGACTGGCACCGGCCGATGGACGACGAGTCGGCGTTCGAGGACGGCACGCTCAACTTCCTGAGCATCCCGGACGTGGAGTTCGGGTTGCGCTGGCTCGACTCGATCGGCGTGGACCTGGTCCACGCCCGGGTCGGCCTGCTCACCGAGTGGCTGCTGACGCGGTTGGCCACCCTGCGGCACGACACCGGCGGGCCGCTGGTCCAGGTGTACGGGCCGACGACGGGCGCGGGGCGCGGTGGCACCGTGACCTTCAACCTCCGCCACCCGGACGGCACGCTGGTCGACGAACGGCTCGTGGCGCGGGAGGCGGCAGCGGCGGGCCTCTCCCTGCGGACCGGCTGTTTCTGCAATCCGGGCGCGGCCGAGGGCGCGTTCGGGATGAGCCGGACGTCGATGCGGCAGCGGCTGTTGGCGGGGGTCGACACGATCGACCAGTACCTCACCACGCTGGGGCTGCCGACGGGCGGCGCGGTCCGCGTCTCGTTCGGACTGGCCTCGACCGCTACCGACGCGGAGCGCCTCGTCGACTTCGTCCAGTCGACCTACCTCAACCGGAGTGCCGGTACGGAGTCACCACTGCCACCCCGGCTGCGCTGCTGACCTGCCCGACCCGGCCGACTAGCTGACCTGGGCCACCGGCGCGGGGCGGTGCTTGATCTCCTCCATGAACGGGAACCGGGCGGTCAGCTCGGCGAACGTCAGGCCGGCCCGCCAGGCCGCGGCCACCTGGGCGACCTGCACCAGGTCCATGACGTCGCCGCGGGCGAGAACCTCTCCCGAGACGCGCAGGTCAATCATGAAGTACCGGGCCTGCGATCCCAGCCCCACGCACACCACGCCCTCGTCGGAGTGCAGCTCGGCGCAGGTGAACCGGGCCCGCCCCTGCTCCGGCGCGGTCACCCGGCCGACGTCGAGCCCGTGGCGGGCAGCAGTTTCGATCAGCGCGGGGGCCAGGCCACCCCGCTCGACCAGATCCGGGTAGAGGCGCACACCCAGCGCCGTCGACGCCTCGCTCATGACTGACTCCCACTTCCTTGTGACAGAGACCAGCAGCGCGCAGGTTACGGGAAAGTTTCCGGCACGCCTCGTCATCCTGTCCCGCGTGGACGCCCCACGGCAATAGGAAGGGTCGATTCGACCGCTATCGAGTAACCCTCAGCCGCGCCGAGCTCCTTCGATGGGTCGGCGTCGTCCATCTCGGAGGCATCGAGCGATGCCACTGCGACGACCGGCGTCGGCACGTCGCCGCTCACTCGTCAGCATCGGGCGGTAACGGACGGTCGTGATATTGGAAACACTCTTGACAGAAAGACGTCATATCGACATGCTTCGCTTAGAGAGCGCTCTCTATCCTGGTAAACCGCCTCCATCACCCCCACGCTGAGGAGCCTCCCGTGTTCACAGCCCGGCCCAGCCTCCGCTTCCGCCCGCTCGTACTCCTGGCGGCCACCCTCGTCGCGACCGCGACGGCGCTCGTCGTCCCGGCGCACCCCGACCGGGCCGAGGCCGCCATCGGTCCCATCAGCTGGCAGGACGAGTTCAACTCCCCCGCCGGCACGCCCGTCGACCAGAACAAGTGGCGCTTCGACACCGGCGGTGGCGGCTGGGGCAACAACGAGCGGCAGTACTACACGAACAGCACCAGCAACGCGGTCCACGACGGCCAGGGCAACCTGGTCATCACCGCCCGCCGGGACAATCCCGCCAACTACCAGTGCCACTACGGGCGCTGCGAGTACACGTCAGCGCGGTTGCTGACGGCGGCCACCTTCACCCAGACGTACGGGCGGTTCGAGGCCCGGATCAAGATCCCGCGTGGTCAGGGCATCTGGCCGGCCTTCTGGATGCTCGGCACCGGCGGCGGGTGGCCCGACGCCGGCGAGATCGACGTCATGGAGAACATCGGCCGGGAGCCCAACACCGTCTACGGCACCGTGCACGGGCCCGGCTACTCCGGAGCCGGCGGCATCACTGGCAGCCGCACCCTCGGCGCGCCGCTCGCCGACACCTTCCACACCTACCGGGTGGACTGGGAGCCGAACGTCATAACCTGGTACGTCGACGGGGTGCAGTACCACCGGGTCGACCCCGCTCGGCTCGGCGGCAGCCGCTGGGTGTTCGACCACCCCTTCTTCATGATCCTCAACGTCGCGGTCGGCGGTAACTGGCCCGGCTACCCCGACGGCTCGACCCAGTTCCCGCAGCAGATGCTGGTCGACTACGTCCGGGTGTCCAGCTACACCTCGGGTGGCGGGGGCGACCCCACTCCGGGCACCAACCGGATCAGGGGCGCGCAGAGCGGTCGCTGCATCGACATCCCCGGCGCGGACCCGGTCGAGGGCGCAAAGCTCCAGATCTGGGACTGCAACACCACGGCGGCCCAGAGCTGGACCTTCGCGTCCGACGGGACGGTCCGGGCGATGGGCAAGTGCATGGACCCGGCCTGGGCCGGCACCGCCAACGGCACCGAGGTCAACCTGGTCAGTTGCAACGGCAACACCGCGCAACGCTTCACCCTCAACGGCGCCGGCGATCTGGTCAACCTCAACGCCAACAAGTGCGTCGACGTACGGGAGGCCAACCCCAACAACGGTGGCAAGCTGCACCTGTGGGACTGCCTCGGCGCCGCCAACCAGAAGTGGTCCCGCATCTGATCACCCGAGCACCAAGGCGTGGGCCGTCCGAGGAGTCACTCGGGCGGCCCATCGCCGTAGCGACCTTCGCCCACCTCCTCGAACCAGATTGACTCGATGGGCGGGGAGGCCAGGCTCATGACCACTATGTTCGGATTAGTCCTGAATCCGGCAGTCCCGGGAGTGAGCTCATGTCGCACCATCTCGATACACCCCTGGCCGCTCAGGGCGGCCAGTTGTACATCGACGACCTGTACGTCTTCAACGGTGACCGCGCCACCGTGTTCGTCATGGACGTCAACAGCTCGGTGACCAAGGCCGACATCAAGCGCGGCTTCCACGCCGAGGCGCGTTACGAGATCAAGATTCACATCAACGGCACCGAGGCGGAGGACCTGACGTACCGGTTCGCCTTCGGCGAGCCGGACGGCGGCGCCCGGCAGACCCTCCAGTTGTACGAGCTCACCGGCGCGGACGCCCGCGACGACGCCGCGATGGGCACCCCCATCGCCGAGGGGCGAACCGGCGAGGTGACGACCGGCGGCAACGTCCGGATCTGGGCCGGCCGGATCGCCGACCCCTTCTTCGTCGACCTCGACGAACTCGCCACCATCAACGGCGCGGTCAAGAACGGTTCGCGGGTGGACCGCTCGGCGTGGCGGGTCGACCAGGCCAAGAACAGCTTCGCCGGCACCACAGTCGAGTCGATCGTCCTCGAGGTCTCCCACGACGAGCCGCTGCTGCGCGACGGCACCGAGATCGGCGTGTGGTGCCGCACCATGCTGGCCACCGACGCGGGCGGGTGGCGCCAGATCAACCGCGCCGGCCACCCCATGATGTGGCCGATCTTCTGGCCCCACGACACCGACTTCTCCGACCCCGCCAACTTCCGGCACCCCGGCAACGACCTCGCCGAGGGCGGGGAGGAGATCGCGAACGCGGTCGCCGGGGTGGTCAAGGCGAACGGCACCGCACCGGATCCGCAGGCGTACGGCTGGAGCGTCGCCCGGCAGCTCTACCCCGACCTGCTGTCGTACACGGTCGGCACGGCAGCGAACTTCGGCTTCGCGGTCCGCAACGGACGAACCCTCGCTGACAACGCGCCCGAGGTGATGTTCTCCCTGGTCCTCAACACCGGCACCACTGCCGGCCTCACCTCGGAGGTCACGAAGGCCGCGCGTTCCGCCACGTTCCCGTACGTGGTCGCGGCCTGAATCCGCTCGTAGGGCTCGGCGGCCGGTACGGCGCCGAGCCCTTGCCGTGCGCGCCCGCCGTGAGTGCCCAGCACGCGCAGGGGCCGTCAATGCTCGTGCTCGACGCACACACGACGCCACCACATCCAGGGTCGAGCACGATCATCGAACGCCCACCGGGTGATGCTCGAGCTATTCCAGCCCGTATGGGCGTTTTGCGTAGATAGTCTCTTAAGTGCTTCCCAGCGCTCTTTAGGACAAAGGAGACTCGATGCGCAGAAAGATTCTCGCGGGCTTGGCCGGCGTCGCCGCCGTCGTCGCGCTCGCCGGACCGGCCGCCGCGGACACCACGGGCGACACGATCGTGACCCTCACCGTCGACGCCGCCGGTGGCCTGTCGATCACCGTGCCGGCGACGGCCAACATCGGTCACGGCATTGAGGGCTCGACCGTCACCGGTCTGCTCGGCCCGGTCACCGTGCTGGACCAACGAGGTTCGCTCACCCCCAACTGGACCGCCAGCGTCATCTCCACCGACTTCACCACCGGTGGCGGCTCCTCCGGAGAGACGATCCCGAACATCAACGTTCTGTACTGGTCCGGCCCCGCCACGGCGACCGCCGGCACTGGCACCTTCACGCCGGGCCAACCCACCGCGGCCCAGCAGGTGATCATCAACGTTCCCCGGACGGCGATGACCCACACCGGCGGCACCGGCAACAACTTCGCCACCTGGAACCCCACCCTGGTGGTGAACATCCCCGTCGGCACCGTCCAGGGTGTCTACACCGGGACGGTGACACATTCGGTGTTCTGAGCCGCTCGGCCGGCTGGTGCTGCTGGCCTCGGTCGCCCTCGTGGCGCTCGGGGTTCCGGCGGCACCAGCCGTTGCCGTGCGGGAGCAGCGACAGGACCCGGCCGAGGAAGCCGCGATCAGCATCCGGATGCTGGACATCCCGGCCAGTCGGGTACAGGACCCGAGGGCCCAGGTCTACATCGTGGATCACCTGAAACCCGGCACGACGATCAACCGCCGGGTCGAGGTGCAGAACACCTCCGCCGAGGTGCAGAAGATCGAGTTCTATTCCGGAGCCGCTTCGGTCGAGAACAACGCCTTCACAGTGCCCGAAGGGCGTACGGGTAACGAACTGAGCGGGTGGATCCGGCTGAAGACCGCCACGATGCGGCTGGACCCGGGCGAGCGACGACCGGTCGAGGTCGAGGTCGCCGTGCCGAAGAAGGCGTCGAAGGGCGAGCGGTACGCCGCGATCTGGGCGCAGGTCACCAGCACGAAGGAGCGCACCGGCAACGTCACCCAGATCCACCGGGTGGGCATCCGGGTCTACCTCGACATCGGTCCCGGTGGTGAGCCGCCAACGGACTTCCGGATCGAAGGATTGGCCGCCGAGCCGGGCACCGGTGAGTTCCCCGTGGTCACCGCGAAGGTCACCAATACCGGCGAACGTGCGCTGGACATGACCGGCACCCTGTCGCTGACCAAGGCGGCGGTCCAGGCCGGTCCGTTCAAGGTGACCAACGGCGTGACGATCCTGCCCGGCCAGAGCGGTCAGGTCCGGATCGAGGTCAACCAGGCCCTGCCCGCCGGGACGTGGGACGTGCACGCGAAGCTCGCCAGCGGCACCGTGGAACGCACCGCGACCGGGAAGATCGTCCTACCCGTCGCGGCGCCGATGACTGTCGCGACGTCCAGCGGGCCGAGTTGGCTGGTCTACACGGTCGGCGGCATCGCCCTGCTGGTGCTGGTCACCCTTGGTGGCTGGTACCTCGTCCGCCGACGCCAGGCCCAGTGGGCCTGACCACCCACCCACCGCACCACCCCATCTGCCCGGCCGTTCCCCCGGAACGGCCGGGCAGCATCGTTCCGCGAGTCGATCATGGACTTGTGGTGCCCGATTTGAGAGCGACAAAACCGATTCGCCACCCACCACAACTCCATGATCGTCGGGGCTGAGGCGCGGGGCGCGGGGCGGGGCGGGGCGGGGGTAGCTAGATGACGGAGTGCGTCACGACCGACACGTAGTTGCCGACCACCACCCCGGACGGGAGGGTCACGAACAGCGTGGGGTTCCAGGTTGCGGAGTTCGAGCCTCCCGCCTGACCGGACCATACTGCGGCCACCCGCGGGGTGTTCAGCACCGCCCCGGGCTGCGGAACGAACGATCCGACACCGGTGCTGGCGAGGGCGGGCCCCGAGGCGTACGTGATGTTGCTGTTGGGGATGGTCTCGCCCCCCGAGCCGGAGCCGGTGGTGAAGCTCGTGCTGGAGACGACGCTGACCCAGTTGCCGGAGAAGGGGCCACGGTCGTCGGTGACGGTCACCGGGCCGAGTTGGCCCGAGACGCCGGTGGTGCCCGAGGTGACGGTGCCGAGCGCCGAGATCGCCGGGACGCTGATGGAGAGTCCACCGAGCGGGGTGATGACCAGGTCGACCGGTCGGGTCGCGGACTGGTCGAACGAGTCGGTCACCCGGACGGTGAACGGGAACGTCCCGGACACTGTGGGCGTGCCGGAGAGCAGGCCCGTGACCGGGTCGAGGGTCAGCCCGGCGGGCAGGCTCCCGGCGCTGACCGACCAGGTGAACGGGCCCGTGCCGCCGGTCACCGTGAGCTGGTACTGGTACGGCTCGTACGCCTTGCCGGGTGGGGGCGGTGGGAAGGTCAGCGTCGGTGGCGCGTTGACCGTCACCGGCCCGGAGGGGGCCGACTGGGGGCCGGTCCCGCCGGCGTTCGTCGCGGCCACCCGGAAGGTGTACGTGGCACCGGCGGCCAGCCCCGTGACGATCTGGGTCGTTGCGGTTCCGCTGAAGACCCGGGGTGTCTGCGCCACCCCGTTGAGGTACGGCGTCACCGTGTAACCGGTGATCGGCGACCCCCCGTTGGCCGGGGCGGTCCAGCTCACCCTGGCGGCGTTGGTGCCGGCGGTGGCCGAGGTGTTCGTCGGCGCTCCCGGCACTGTGTACGGGACCACGGCCGCCGAGGGTGGGCTGGCCGCCCCGGTGCCGAACGCGTTCACCGCCGCCACCCGGAAGGCGTACGACGAGCCTGCGGTGAGCCCGGTCAGGGTGCGGCTGGTGGTGGAGGCGTCGAAGGTCAGGGTCGGTTGGGTGACGCCGTCCCGGATCGGGGTGATCAGGTAGCTGGTGATCGGGCTGCCGTTGTTGTCCGGCGCGGTCCAGCTCACTGTGGCGCTGGTGACGCCCGCGACCGCTGTGGGGGTGGTGGGCGTGCCTGGCGTGGAGGCGTAGACGAAGTTCGCCGACCCGGCCGAGCCTCGGGTGATGACGCTGACCGTGACCGTCGCCGGGCCGGACCGGGCGGGCATGGACGAGATGGCGAGGGTGCCGTTGGGGTTCACTGTGAAACAGCCGGCGGCCGGGCCGGAGGTGCACGGCACCAGCAGCACCGACGTGCCGGCCTGCTGTTCGGCGGCCGTACCGATGGTGATCGCGGTGGCGCCGGTGAGGTTGCTGCCGCCCACGGTCACCGGGACGCCCCCGGAGACGGAGCTCTGGGCCGGGGTGACGGTGATGCCGCTGGGCGCGGTGGCCGGCGCGACAGGTGTGGTGCCGGTGGCGAGACCGGGGTTGGCGTCGATCGACGACGAGGTAGCGACTGTCGTGGTCTGGATCTGCGTCGGCGTGACACCGGTGCCGGTGACTGTCGCGACGACGGTGATGGGCGGCAGGGAGGTGCCGCCGGCGAACGGGCCGTTGCTGTTGGTGCAGGTGACGGCCTGGCCGGACGGTGCGGCACAGACCCAACCGGAGCCGTACGCGGCGCGGGGAACGACACCGGCGGGGACGGTCTGGGTGACCGAGATCGGCGACGTCTCGGTGGCGCCGGCGTCGACCCCGGCGGTGATCGAGTAGGTGACCGGGTCACCGGGCTGCGGGGAGGCGCCGACGGAACTGGTCTGTGACACGTTCAGGTCGGGCACGGGGTTGAAGCTGACCGCTTGAGCGTTGTCGACCTCGTGGAAGTCGGTGACCGAGCCGGTCGAGCCCACCCAGCCGAAGGCGAGTTGCCGTGGGTAGCCGCTGGCGTTCAGCCAGGTCGGTGACGGGTACAGGCTGGGCGACACGACCGGAAGCATGCCTGACAGGGTCCGGGCGGCCCCGCCGACCGGGGTGAACCTGACCCGGTACTGGCCCGCCGGGGTGGTGATACCGGTGTCGGTGGTGTACGGCGACGAGGTGGTGTTGATGACGACCTCGACCGGCACCACGGACGCGGCCCGGGTGCTGGCCCGTAGCGGCAGGGCGGGTGCCGAGGTGCTGCCTGCGCTGCTGTCGATGGCGCAGTAGCCGACGCCGTTGCGGCCTGGCCCGCGGATCACGACCTGGCCGGGGACCCGCCCGCCGGTGGTCGAGATGTACGGCGGGTTGGTGCAGCCGGTGCCCTGATAGGTGCTGTTGCTGAAGTTGCCGAAGACGTCGAGACCGACGCCCATGTAGCCATTGGAGAGTCCCGCGGACACGCCGTTGAACGCCGCCGAGTAGCCCAGCGAGCCACCCGACGGGCCGAGGGTCGACGGGGACCTCGGGTTGGCGGGGTCCACAGCGGCCAGCGCGAAGGCCAGGCCGTCGGCGCCCGGGTTCGTGCCGCCGTACTGGTAGGTGTTGAAGGTGAGGTGCAGGCCCTGCGAGGTGGGCACACTCACCGCTCCGAACACCCCGCCCTGCCGGTTGATGGTGGCGGGGGTGAGGCGCAGTTTGCCGGCGCCCTGCGGGTCGGTGGAGGTGGTGCAACTGAGCAGCGGGCCGCTGGTGGAGTTGCCGGCCGCACTCAGGCAGGCGGCGTTCGTGGCGAGGAGGCCGGGCACCGCGGGTACCGCCACAGCGCCGATGCCGTTCGCTGTGTTGTTGTGGAAGGGTTGATCGAACAGGACGGAACCGGCCGCCCACGCCGGGAGGGGCGCGACCGCGAGAACTCCCACGGTCACGGCTACCGCCAGCGTTGCGATGCTGCTCTGACGACGCCGGCCCCGAAACGACATGCCCACTCCCAGCTTTCACTCCAGTCCCGAGCTGGACTATATCCCCCAAAAACACCCATATTTCTTGTACGGGGATAAAGCCGGCCCGGGACTCGGCCCTCAGAAACGCACCGACCTCCTCGGCCATGCCGAGGAGGTCGGTGCGCCGGGGCTGGGAGCTGTCAGCCCTCGATGTCGCGGGGGTCACGGCTGCGGGGGTAGGTGTTCTTCTCCCCGATCGTGCCGTCCTGCTTCTTGATCACGTGCTCGACGCCGCGGTCGGCCGCCATCTCGCGACCCTGGGCCTGCGCGTCAGCCTTCACGTCATGCGTGCTGGTGGCCCGCTCGTGGCCCTCCGGCTTGTTCTTCCACTGCCCGTCCTCGTGGTACGTGTCGACATCACCCTTGGCCATGGCCGGCTCCTCCCTGCGTCGGAACTGTCTCCCGAATCAGTGCCCCGAGCCGTGCGGGGCAAACCGGATTCCTCAGGAGACGGCCGGGCAGTTGTTGCTCACCCGCCGGAGGATCTGTTCGCGTTCGTCGGTGGTGATGCCCGACGGCGCGCCGTCGAAGTGGGTCTCTACCTTCTCCCAGCCCTTGCGCTGCTCGTAGTGCAGGTGCGGCGCGCCGGAGTTGCCGGTGCTGCCGAGCCGTCCGATCTGGTCACCCTGGGCCACCTTCTGGCCGACGGTGACCAGTGGTGGTTCGAGCATGTGCAGGTACTGCGTCTCCCACTTGCCGCCGTGGTCGATCTTCACCCAGTAGCCGCCGCCACGCCCCCGCGGGCCTTCCGGGTTCTCCGGGTTGCGGCCGCCCAGCGAGCCGTTGATGCCCGCCACTGTGACAGTGCCGGCGTACGACGCGAGCACCGGCCGCCCCCACGTCTCGCCCTCGACCGGGAAGAAGTCGACGTCGTAGTCGTCGTGACCGGGGTAGGTGCTGAGCTGCCACGTCTCGCCGCAGGTCACCGGCATCTGGAAGAGCGGGCGCGGACCGGCCGGTCGCAGCATCGGCACCGCGACCACCGCGACACCCACGAGGGCCGCCACCGCGACGAGCGCGAGCAGGATGCGGATGGCACGGCTTCGAGGGCGGCGGTGGGAGCGGGATCGGGTGGGGCGACCGGTCGTCACCGGGCCGAGCATGGCAGATCCGGGCAACCTCCCGGCTCCGAGGTGGCACCCCACAGCCTCGACATTGCACTCGAATCGCAAACGAGATACCGTCAGATGCAATGCAGTTGTATTGCAACGAGAGTGGGCTCCCATGCACGTGATCGCATTGTCCGAGGTGACCGACGCCATGACCGCCCTGGTCGGGGGCAAGGCGGCCGGGCTGGGCGAGCTGATCCGGCACGGCGAGCAGGTCCCCGACGGCTTCTGCGTCACCACCGAGGCACACCGGCTCGGCGTCGTCCCCACCGCCGAGGTCGTCGCCGCGTACCAGCGGCTCGGCGCGGGCCCGGTGGCGGTGCGCTCCAGCGCGACCGCCGAGGACCTCCCGGACGCGAGCTTCGCCGGGCAGCAGGACACCGTCCTCGACGTCACCGGCACCGACGAGCTGATCGCCGCCATCGAGAAATGCTGGGCTTCGCTGCACAGCGACCGGGCGACCGCCTACCGCGACGCCCGCGGCATCGATTCCCGGACAGTGCGGATGGCCGTCGTCGTGCAGCGCATGGTCAGACCCACTGTGGCGGGAGTGCTGTTCACCGCGAACCCGCTGACCGGGCGCCGCGACGAGATGGCCGTCGACGCCGCTGCCGGCCTCGGCACCACAGTGGTGGACGGCGCCGCCGCCGTCGACCACTACATTCTCGACGACATCACGCGCGCCGAGGCCGGATGCCTGACGTCCCCGCAACTGGCCCGCCTCCGCGCCACCGGCGAGCGGTTGCAGGCCCACTTCGGCTGCCCACAGGATGTCGAGTGGGCGATCGACGCGGAGGACGTGCTGTGGCTCCTCCAGTCCCGGCCCATCACCAGCCTGTTCCCCGCCCCACCGTCCAGCGAGAAGCCCCTCCCCCGCGTCTACCTGGAGTTCGGGCACGTCCAGGGCATGCTGCAACCGGTCACCCCGATGGGCATGTCGACACTGCGCAGGCAGATCGCCGCGATGCTCGCCGCGCTCGGGGTACGTGTCGAGATCGTCGACATCGGCGGTCGCCTCTACGGCGACCTGACCGACCTGGCCCGCGACCGGTCGTCCCGCAAACGGCTGGTGAAGCTCCTGGCTGTCGACTTCGGGCCGCGCGCCCAGGCGGTGATGCAGCACGTGCTGGCGGATCCCCGGTTCGCCCCGACCAGCGGCGGCGACCGGCGCGGTGGGGCATCGGGAGCCGCGTCGCTGCGGACGGCCCGTCGCGCGGTGGCGGGGATCCTGCGGGCGCTGGCCCGTCCCGAGGCCGCGCGGACCCGGATGTTCGAGGCGGTCGAGCAGCTGAGGGTGAGCTCAGCCGCCCCCGCCGACCTGCGTACCACCGGTGACCGGCTGCGCTTCGTGCAGGCGCAGGACGCCGACGCCGACGACACCGCCGACGCGATCATGTGGCCGATCGTCGCCGGGATGCTCGCCGCCGCCCTGCCGACCGCGCTGCTCAAGGGCGTCGCCGGCCCGGACGAGATCCACACCGTGCTGGGCGGCATGCCGCACAACGTCACCATCGAGATGGACCTGGCCCTGTGGCGGCTCGCCCAGGGCGTGGGCGACCACCGCCGGCTTCTCCTCGACACCCCGCCGGCCGAGTTGGCCGCACGCCACCTGCACGGGACGCTGCCCGACATCGGCATGGCGGCCTTCCTGGACGTGTACGGGCACCGGGGCGTCGCCGAAGTCGACCTCGGGGTGCCGCGTTGGGCGGAGGACCCCACGCCGGTCTTCGCCGCGGTCGCCAACTACCTGCGGGTGACCGATCCGCAACAGGGCCCCGACCAGCGCTTCCAGCGGGCCGCCTCAGCGGCGGAGACAGCGCTGGAGGAGTTGGTCACCCGAGCGCGCCGTCGGCGGCCGGTGCGGGGCCGGCTCGCCGGTTTCCTGTTGCGCCGCGCGCGGTCGTTGGCCGGCCTGCGCGAGGCCGGCAAGTTCGCCGGGCTGTACCCGCTGCGCGAGACCCGTCGCCAACTGCTGCTCATCGGCGCCGACCTGCACGCCCACGGGTTGCTGGACCAGCCCGACGACATCATGTTCCTGACCCTCGACGAGGTGCACACCGCCGTACACCAGGGTGTTGATCTGCGCGGCACCGTCACCGCCCGGCGGGCGGTGCACCGCCGGGAGCTGCGGCGTCGAACCGTGCCGGTGGCACTGCTCTCCGACGGTACGGATGTCGAGACGGTCCTGCCGGCGGCATCGACCGGCGACGGGACGCTCGCCGGAGTGGGCGCGTCGGCGGGCCGGGTGACCGGCCCCGCCCGGGTCGTGCACGACCCGGGCACCGCCCACGTCGAGCCCGGCGAGGTCCTGGTGGCCGCGACCACGGACCCCGGCTGGACCCCGCTGTTCCTCACCGCGGCGGCGCTGGTCACCGAGACCGGCGCGATCATGGCGCACGGCCCGACAGTGGCCCGTGAGTACGGCATTCCCGCCGTCATCTGCGTGCCGGACGCCACCCGGACCATCACCACCGGGCAGCTCGTCACAGTGGACGGCGGCGCCGGAACCGTCACGCCGCACGGACCGTCGACCCCCGAGCGAGTAGGACGACCATGACCGACACGACGACACCGACCAGGGCGCGGGTGGGCCCGCTGCTGCGTCGGGCGGCCGAGGCCGAGGCCGCGACGTGGCGCAGCCTGTACGTGTGGGCGCGACGTCGTCCACTGCCGCTGGGGCCCGGCGACGAGCCGTTCGGCTACCTCGGCGTGGTCAAGCCGATCCTGGGCATCTTCATCGGCCTGTCGGTCGTGGAGATCCCGATCTTCGACGTGGTGGTCACCCACGTGGTGCCGTGGCGGCCCGCCCGCTGGATCGTTCTGGGCCTCGGCATCTGGGGTCTGCTCTGGATGATCGGCCTGTTCGCCAGCATGACGATCCACCCCCACGTCGTGGGCGACCGGGGCCTGCGGGTGCGGCTCAGCTCGGGCATCGACATCTGGATCCCGTGGACGGACGTCGAGGCGCTGCGCAAGCGCTACCGATCGCTGCCGTCGAGCAGATCCGTGCAGGTCGAGCAGGAGGGCGACCGGCGGGTGGTGTCCATCTCGGTCGGCAGCCAGACCAGCATCGACGTTCTGCTGCGCCGGCCGCTGACCTTCGACCTGCCGAGGGCCGGGTCCACGCCGGTGAACGAGCTGCGACTGTACGCCGACGACCCGGACGGCCTGCTGCGCAGCGCGCGGGGCACTCCGGTGAGCCAGACCGTCAGCCGGTGACCACCGCGCTGGCGGAGTCTCCGGGCCACCCACTGTGAAACGATCGAGGCCATGCCCAAGAAGGTCGATCACCAGGAACGACGCACCCTCATCGCGGACGCGCTGATGCGGGTCGCCGCGGATCAGGGCCTGGAGGCCGTCAGCCTTCGACACGTCGCGGCCGAGGCCGGGGTCTCGGCGGGGATGGTCCAGCACTACTTCCGGACCAAGGACGAGATGATGGCCTTCGCGTTGAGTGTGGTGCGGGAGCGCAGCCAGAGCCGGGTCACCGAGGCGGTGGCACGGCTGGGCGAGACCCCGTCACCTCGACTGCTGCTGCGGACGATGCTCGCCGCGCTGCTGCCGCTCGACGAAGGCACCCGCGACAACGGGCGGGTGGCGCTCGCGTTCCTCGCCTACACGGCGGTGCGACCGTCGGCCGCGCCCAGCCTGCACGAGGACACCGCGCAGTTCACCGGGTTCATCGCCAGCGTCCTGCCCGACCGGCACGGCGTCGCCGCCGCGGCCGGCCTGCTGGCGCTGATGGAGGGGCTCGGTGTCTACCTGCTGGGCGGGCAGTACACCGCCGAACAGGCGCTGGGCGCGCTGGACGCCCAGCTGGACCTGCTCTTCGGCTCGTCGGCGGCCGCCTGAGCGTTCGTGGTCGTACCGCGCCCTCAGCAGCGCGGCACGTTCGGGATGTACCCGTCGTAGCCGGTCAGTACGAAGGCGTCGGAGACGTAGCGGTTGGTGCCGATCCGGTTCCAGACGGCAGTCGTGCCGTACGGGCCGGTGACAGTGCTGCCGACGGCCTGGCAGTAGACGGCGACGGTGGCGCCGTCGGCGACCGAGCCGACGACCGGATAGCTGGCGCCGGGGCCGGAGCGCACGTTGAGGCTGGACGCCTCGGTGGTCACCGTGCCGGAGCCGATGCCGGTGATGCCATTCACCAGCTGCATGTAGTAGGTCCAGTTCCAGTTCGGGCCCGGGTCGGTGTGGGTGGCACCGGGCACCTCACTGTGGGCGATGATGTGCGCCCTGTCCCGGGGAATGCCGTACTTCGTGGTGAGGCTGCGGGTGAGCGCGGCCGAGGCTCGGTACATGGCGTCGGTGAACCAGGCGGGGTTGTCGACGAACCCCTCGTGCTCGATGCCGATCGACTCGGTGTTGTAGGTCCAGTTGCCGGCGTGCCAGGCGATGTCCTTCTCCCGCACCGACTGGGTGACGGCCCCGTCGGAGGAGCGGAAGGTGTAGTGCGCGCTGGCCTGGGCGGCCGGGTTCTGGAACCAGCTGACGGCGCCGGCGTACGAGCCCTGCGTCAGGTGGATGACGATGCGGGTGACCGGGTGACTGCCCGGTCGACTGGCCGCCGTGTAGTTGCTCGTGCTGGCCGGCGCCCACGCGGCCGGCCCGTAGTCGGTGCTCAAGGTGCCGATCCCGCCGAGCACGGCGGCCCGCTCCAGGCCACCCCGCCGGGGCGCGACCGGTCGCCCAGCCACCGCCTCGCCGCGCTCGGTGAACCCGGTCCGCAGCAGGTCGTAGATGGTGTCGGCGTAGAGCCGCGCGACCGACGCCTCGCTGGCGCCGCCGTACCGGGCTACCGCTCCGTACCAACCGTTCACGTCGTCGCGCGCCGCGGCGGTGAGGCCGGCCTGATCGGCGTACGAGCGCAGCACGGCTGCCGCCCCGAGCACGTTCGCCGCGGGTTCGGTCCGCAGCGCGGTCGGGCTGAGCCGGGTGAGCGCGGCAGCCTCGTCCAGGGTGCGCACGCCGGGGACGCTCGCCAGGTGCATCAGCCCGTGACCGCCCGCCGCGCTTGGTGTGCGGGCGTGCATGTCGAGCCGCGACTCGGCGTACCCCAGTGCCACCAGCAGGTCGCGTGGCACGTCGTACCGCGCCGCGGCGGTGTCGAATGCGACGGCGAGCGGGGCGGCCGGCGCTGGCGTTCCACCGGGGTCGGCGACAGCCGGTGACGCGACCGCGACGACTCCGGTCAGGGCGGTGGTCAGGGCGAGCAGGAGCCGGCCCCGGTGGAAGGTGCGAACGGACATGAGTCCTCCTTGCGATGACTGCGGGTTGGCGGCCGGTGAGCCGCCAACCCGCAGGGATGGACCTCGTCAGCACCAGCCGTTGATCGGGCCGTTCACACCGGTCGACAGGTAGGCGTCGGACACCCAACTGCCGTCGCTCAACCTGTTCCAGAGCGCCGTGGTGCCGTACCGGCCGGTGTGGGAGGTGCCGTTGGCGGAGCAGGAGATGGTGACCGTTGCGCCGTCGGCCACCGAGCCCAGCGAGCCGTAGCCGGTCCCCGGCCCGGCACGTCGGGTGAGCACCCCGCCGCCGTTCGCGTCGACGACCCCCTGGTTGAAGCCGAGCGCGCCGTAGTTGTACAGGCCGCCGCCGGCGCCGGCCCAGGCCGACCCGTGCCGCGCCCCGCCCTGGTACGCGGCGGCGCCGTTGGCGAGTACCCACTTCCCGATGTCGTGGCCGGCGATCGGCACGTACGCGCTGTTCTGCCGGAGCCCGAAGTGGACGTGCCGACCGTAGGCGGCTCCGCCGCAGGTGACGTCGGTGCCGGTGTTGCCCAGGACGGCGCCCTGGCCGACGCTGGCGCCGTTGACGGAGATGCTGTTCCACAGGTGGTAGTAGTCGGTCGAGTAGCCCCGGTCGTGAATGACCCGGATCCATCCCTGGCACATCGTGTACGCCGCCCCGGCGCGGGCGGCGCGGACCACCTGGTCGCCACCGGCCAGGTCGACGGAGCTGTACGGCGACTCGGTTCCACCCCAGCCGTGCGGGCCGCTGGTGAGCGTCCACGTCTGGCCCACACCAAACGGCAGGGCCATTCCGGTCCGGTAGTCCCCGCCCGCGTACATCGGGGTGGGGGTTGTGGTGAGCACGCTCTTCTCCTGGCTTGTCATCAGGGGCGATTCCGCGGCCAGCGCACCGAAGGTTGCCTCGCCGTCGAAGGCGATGCGCCACCCGGCGGGCTCGGACCGGGCGATGAAGATCGACCCGGTCGGGTGGGCGTCCTTCTGTCGGGACGCGAGCGCGACGGCGGTGCCGAAGGCCCACCGGCCGCTGGTGCGGCTGACGGTGATTCGGGTCTCTGGTTGGGCATCGGCGGCGGACAGCTCGGCGGTGCCGAGCAGTTTGGCGGTCACCGCACTGGTGAGCGTGGGGGTCACGGCTGCGGCGGCGGCACTGGGCGCGGCCCCGATCAGGCTCGTGACCGTCATCAGGGCCGCGGCGACGCCGCCGGCCACTCGTCGACCGTGTTTCATCGTACCCTCACCTTCGATTGGGGCTCGGGCCGGCTTGATGCAGAGCCCGTGGCCGCTGATGGGTGCAGTGCCGGCGGGCCTGAGCAGCGGCGACTGCAAGGTTCGAAAGATAAACGTAAATATTGATGACGATTGTTGTGTAGTAAAACGTCGAAGTCAACGCGCTCATCGAAGGTTTCCTACAGGTTTCCGGACCGCCGGGGCCGCGGACCGGACCGTCAGGTGAGCGGGGACGGCGACTCCGCGCCGGGGATGACAAGCGTCGGCGTGCCGGACCCGTCCGCCGCAACGCCCCAGACGTCGGGCTGGCCGTCGTCGCGGCGCAGCGTGTAGGCCAGCTTGCCGTTGTCCAGCCACGCGGCCTGGTCATCGACGCTGCGGACCTCGGCGGTCGCGGTGACCCGCATGCTCGACAGGTCCAGGACCGACAGCCGCCAGCCCTTCGCCGGGTCGGCGTCGACCGCCTCCTTGAACGCGAGCCGGGTGCCGTCCGGTGACAGCGACGGGCATTCGACGTTCTCCTTCAGCGTCTCGACGGTACGAGCCGCGAGGTCACCCCGGACGAGGTATCTCCTGCCCCCGGTCGCCATCGTCGCGTAGAAGCGGTTGTCGTCGGCGGCGAAGGTGACGCCCCAGTAGTTGACGTCCGCGTTGCGGTAGCCCCTGCCGTCCCGGGTGATCGCGAACTCTTCGAGCGAGGCCACAGTGGTGTCGGTGCGGGCGTCGAGGATCCCGGTGCGGGTGGAGAAGCCACTGGAGGTGTACGAGTCACCACCGACGAACGTCGTCCAGGAGACCATTCGGCCGGACGCCGAGACCCGGGCCCGGTTCGGCAGCCCCGGCACACTGACCGCCCTCGTCTGGCGTAGCGTCGCGTCGAGGACGACGACCTGGTACGACCACGCGGTCTCCGGCTTCAGGCAGACCCCGGTGCCGGCGGCCGCGTACACCCGGAGGCATTCCAGGCCGGCGATCATGCGCGGCCCGGCGGGGTCGGTCGCGGCGACTGTGGAGACGTGCCGGTCGGTGATCGCCAGCAGGCGCGGCCCGGACGTCAAGGTGACCGCCTGCTCGGCGCCGGCGGGTGGCGGCGTCCGGGGAGCCTGCCCGGCCCTGGCGGCGTAGCCGGCCGCCACCGCGCCCAACAGCACGGCCGAGGCGACCACCACACCGAGCTTCGCTCGGGTCGACATCGCGGTCATCGGGGCACCTTCCGGGTGGTGAGTCGAGACGGGGAGGCCAGCAGGAGCAGCGTGCCGACCAGGACGCCGGCGACGGCCACGGCCGCCGCGCGGATCGCGCTCTCCGGCCCCCACGCCTGCCAGGCCAGACCGAACAGCACGGAGGAGACGAGGTACGCGAGGGCCTGCCCGGTCTGCACCAACGCGATTCCGGTGGTCCGCAGACGCGCCGGCAGCACCGGACCGGCGAGCGCGATGAGGATCCCGTCGGTGGCCGCGTAGAAGGCGCCGTACAGGGTCAGCGCGAGGGCGATCAGCGGCCAACCGTCGACCGGGCCGGCCAGCAGCAGGTACGTCGCGCCGAGGGCGGTGTAGCCGCCGATCACCACGGGCAGGCGACCGATCCGGTCGGCGAGTACGCCGAGCGGAGCGGCGAGCAGCAGGTACGCCAGGCTGGTTCCCACCGCGAGCAGCGGAAACCAGCGCAGGCCGAGGTCCATTCGGCGTTGCAGCAGCAGGTACACGAAGCCGTCGCCGATGGTGGCCAGCCCGAGCATCGCGGCGGCCAGCACCAGCCGCCGGGCCGGTCCTGCGCGCAGCAGCCCGAACGCCTCGCGGACGGAGACCTTCGCCTCGTTGGTCTCGTCCGCCGCCCCGCCGTCCACCCCCTCGCCGGACGGCTGCTCCCTGACGAAGAGCACGAGCACCACCACGGCCAGGGCTGCGATGCAGAAGCTGGTGACGAACACCGCGTCGTACGACTGCCCGACGACCAGCAGGACCGCGAACGCGGCGAGTGGCCCGAGGAACGCGCCGACGCTGTCCATCGCCCGGTGCACCCCGAACGCCCGACCCAGCGCCTCCGGAGGCGTGGAGAGCGTGATCAACGCGTCACGCGGCGCGCTTCGCACCCCCTTGCCGATCCGGTCGACGGCGATGACCGCGCCGATCGCCGGGATCGACCGACCAGCGAGCAGCAGACCGAGCTTCGCGACCGCCGAGAGCGCGTACCCGATGCCGGCGATCAACTTGCGCCGCCGGAACCGGTCGGCGGCGAAACCACCGACGACCCGCAGCAGCGCTGTGGCGCCGGTGTGGACGCCGTCCAGCACGCCGAAGGCCACCGGGCTGAGGTGCAGGCCCAGCACCAGATAGAGCGGCAGGACCGCGGCCACCATCTCGGCCGACACGTCGGTGATCAGACTGACCGTGCCGAGCGCGACGACATTGCCGCTGACCATCGTGAACCGACGGCGGTGAGGCCCCGATCCTGGCTCATCGGCGACCGGTCGGGAGACGGTCGACAGGTACACGAGCATCTCCTCTGATCGACGGGCAGCCATCGTCCGTACTCAGTGGAGGAGGCACAACGCACCGCGGGTGGCATCCGGGCGAGGGACTGTTGAACAGGCTCCCAACAGCGAGGTGTTCGCCTGTCGGGACGCACTGTTCATCCGCCCGTCGCCCGCCGGCTCATCGACCTTCCTACATTCCTTGCGCTCTTCCCACGAGGTAAGGAGTCCTGGATGGACATTCGATTCCCCCGTCCGTCGGTGACGCTGGGGGTGGTCACGGTGATCGTCGCCGCGACCGCCGCCGTCGTCGTGACCGGCGCCGGCGCGGCGTCGGCGGCGAGCGTGACCTTCACGCCCGTCGCCGACACCTACGTCCAGAGCGACACGGCGGCCACCAACTACGGCACGTCCACGCAGGTCGTGGTCGACAACTCGCCCGTGCGGCGCTCGTTCCTGCGCTTCACGGTGAGCGGTGTCAGCGGCACGGTGACCGGCGCCAAGCTGCGACTGCGCACGATCAGCGGCAACAGCGGCAGCGACGCCGGTGGCACGTTCCGCCGGATGTCCAACACGACCTGGTCGGAGACCGGCACCACCTGGAACAACCAGCCGGCCATCGACGGGGCCACGCTCGGCACGATCGGCGCGGTCAGCGGCAACACCTGGTACGAGGTCGACGTCACTGCCGCTGTCACCGGCAACGGCACGTACAGCTTCGGTGCCACCTCGACCAGCGGTGACGGCGCCTACTACGACACCCGCGAGAGCGGCGCTGACGCTCCGCAACTGGTGGTCACCACCGGCAGCACCACGCCGCCCCCGTCGGGCGACCCGGTCTTCGTCGGCGCCGGCGACATCGCCGACTCGGGCTCCGGCGACAGCGCCACCGCGACGCTGCTCGACAGCATCCCGGGAACGGTCTTCACCACCGGCGACAACGTCTACGACAGCGGGACGGCGTCGCAGTTCAACAGCTACTACGAGCCCACCTGGGGTCGGCACAAGTCCCGCACCCGCCCGTCGCCGGGCAACCACGACTACAACACGTCGGGCGCGAGCGGTTACTACAACTACTTCGGTACGTCGGCCGGCCCGAGCGGTCGCGGGTACTACTCGTTCGACCTGGGCAACTGGCACGTCGTGTCGCTGAACTCGAACATCAGCATGTCGGCCGGCTCGACGCAGGAGCAGTGGCTGCGCGCGGACCTGGCCGCCAGCAGCAAGCCGTGCACTATCGCGTACTGGCACCACCCGCTGTTCACGTCCAGCTCCAACCACGCGCCGTCGACGTCGACGCGCCCGCTGTACCAGGCTCTCTACGACTACAACGCCGACGTCGTGGTCTGGGGGCACAACCACGTGTACGAGCGGTTCGCCCCGATGAACCCGGCCGGTGGCGCCGACTCAAGCCGGGGTCTGCGCAGCTTCGTCGCCGGGATGGGCGGCGCCGGCCACTACGGCTTCGGCACCATCCAGCCCAACAGCGAGGCGCGTAACAGCTCGGCGTGGGGGCTACTGAAGTTCACCCTCCACTCCAACAGCTACGACTGGCAGTTCGTACCGGTAGCCGGCCAGACCTACACCGACACCGGCACCACCACCTGCCACTAACCAACCCCACCCCACCCCGCCCCCCCACCCCACCCCACCGCCCCGTCGATCTTGCACTTTCTGTCCCGACTTATGCCGCATAAGCCGCAGATCGTCGACACCAAGTGCAAGATCGCGGAGTCGGTTGGAACGCAGATGGCCCCTGACCGCGTAGCGGTCAGGGGCCATCTCGGCTTCGTGCAGGCGTCAGCGGGCGGTGCCGGCGCGACGCTTGTTGTAGACGTCGAAGGCGACCGCGACGAGCAGAACGAGACCCTTCACCACCGACTGGGTCGACTGGTCGATGCCCATCAGCTGCATGCCGTTGCTCATCACCGCCATGATCAGACCACCGACCATCGCGCCCACCACGGTGCCCACGCCGCCGGTGACCGCCGCACCGCCGATGAAGGCGGCGGCGATGGCGTCCAGCTCGAACATGTTGCCGGCGGCGGGCTGGGCGCCGTTGGACCGCGACGAGTAGATGACGCCGGCCACCGCCGCCAGGAAGCCCATGTTGACGAACATCCAGAAGTTGACGGTGCGGACCTTCACCCCGGAGAGCGCCGCCGCCGACAGGTTGCCGCCGATCGCGTAGACCTGCCGACCGAAGACGGTACGCCGGGTGAGCAGGCCGTAGACCAGCACCAGGACCGCCAGGATGATCAGCACGATCGGCAGCCCTCGGGCGTGCGCCAACTGCCAGGCGAAGTACATGAGGACCGCGCCGACCAGCACGACCCGGGCGACGAAGAGCGGGAACGACTCGACGGGCTGCTGGTAGCGGATACGCGCCACGCGGGTGCGGAAGCCGCTGACCGCGTAGCCGGCCACGGCGATGGCGCCGATCAGCAACGTGAAGGCGTCGAAGCCCTGCCCACCGAGCAGGCCGTTGAGGAAGCCCGCCGCGACCTGCTGGTACTCGGACGGGAACGGCGACAGCGAGATGTTGTCGAGCACCCGCAGTGTCAGACCCCGGAACAGCAGCATGCCGGCCAGGGTCACGATGAAGGCCGGAATGCCGGCGTACGCCACCCAGAACCCGTGCCACGCGCCGACCGCGACGCCGACGACCAGCGCGGCGACGACGCCGATCCACCACGGGTGACCCTGCTGGATCACCAGGACGGCGGAGACCGCTCCGGTGAGCGCGACGACCGACCCGACCGACAGGTCGATGTGCCCACCGATGATCAGGATGACCATCCCGATCGCGAGGACCAGGATGTACGAGTACTGGAGGACGATGTTGGTGATGTTGCCGGGGCTCAGCAACACCCCGTCGGTCAGGACCGCGAAGAGCGCGACGATGACGACCAGGGCGACGTAGATCCCGCTCTGCCGCAGGTTGTTCAACACCAGCGCCCGCAGGTCGCTCGTCCCGCTGTGCAGGGCGGCGCCGGGCGCGCTGTCCGGGGGCGTGGGGCGCTCCGTCGAAGGGGTCTTGATGCTGGTCATCCGACGAGCTCCTTGTCCTTGGTCATCAGCTCCATGAGGCTCTCCTGAGTCGCCTCGGCCACCGGCATCTCGCCGGTGATCCGGCCGGCGGCGAGGGTGTAGATGCGGTCGCACATTCCGAGCAGCTCCGGCAGCTCGGAGGAGATGACGATCACTGCCTTACCGGCGGCCACCAGCCGGTTGATGATTGTGTAGATCTCGTACTTGGCGCCGACGTCGATCCCGCGGGTGGGCTCGTCGAGGATCAGCACGTCCGGGTCGGTGAACAGCCACTTCGACAGCACGACCTTCTGCTGGTTGCCGCCGGAGAGCTTGCCGACCACCGCCATGACGCTCGGCGTGCGGATGTTCATCTCCTTGCGGCTCGTCTCGGCAACCTTGATCTCCTCGTTGCCGTTCACCCAGCCCAGGCGGGACAGCCGGTCCAGCGCGGCGGCGGACACGTTGCGCCGCACGTCGTCGATGAGGTTGAGCCCGTAGCGCTTGCGGTCCTCGGTGACGTAGGCGATGCCGTTGTCGATCGCCTCGGCGACGGTGCGCGCCTGCACCTCCCGCTCGTGGACGAAGAGTCGGCCCCGGATGTCGCGCCCGTAGGACCGACCGAACACGCTCATGGCCAGCTCGGTCCGACCGGCGCCCATGAGGCCCGCGATGCCGACGACCTCGCCGGCGCGTACGGACAGCCCGACGCCCTCGACGACCATCCGGTCCTGGACCGGGTGCCGCACCGTCCAGTCCTCGATGCGCAGGACCTCGTCACCGGGCGACGACTCGCGGTCGGGGTAGAAGCTGTCCAGGTCGCGCCCGACCATGCCGCGGATGATCCGCTGCTGGGTCACCTCGTCCGACCTCATGTCGAGGGTCTCCACGGCGCGCCCGTCACGGATGACGGTGGTCGAGTCGGCGATGGCGGTGATCTCGTTGAGCTTGTGCGAGATCATGATGCAGGTGATGCCCTGCTCCTTGAGCGCCCGCAGCAGGTCGAGCAGGTGCGCCGAGTCGATGTCGTTGAGTGCGGCCGTCGGCTCGTCCAGGATGAGCAGGCGCACCTTCTTCGACAGCGCCTTGGCGATCTCCACCAGCTGCTGCTTGCCGACACCGAGCTGAATGACCGGGGTGACGGGGTTCTCGTGCAGCCCGACGGACGCCAGCAGCTTCGCTGCTTCGGCGTTGGCGAAGTTCCAGTCGATGAGCCCGCTGCGGCCGCGCCGCTCGTTGCCGAGGAAGATGTTCTCCGCGATCGACAGGTACGGCACCAGAGCGAGCTCCTGGTGGATGATGACGATGCCGTTGGCCTCGCTGTCGCGAATGCCGCGGAACTGCATCGGCTTGCCGTCGAAGAGGATCTCGCCGTCGTACGAGCCGGACGGGTAGACGCCGGACAGCACCTTCATCAGGGTGGACTTGCCGGCGCCGTTCTCACCACAGATGGCGTGGATCTCCCCGCGGCGCACTGCGAGGGTGACGTCCTCCAGCGCGGTCACGCCGGGGAAGGTCTTGGTGATGCGACGCATCTCGAGGATGGTGTCGTCCATGGTCACTGTCCTCCGTCAGGTCTGGACGCGGTACACGCCCAGGCGTCGGGCCCGGCGGGTGTGACCGCCGGGCCCGACGAGTGGCTTACTTCTTGGCCTGACCGGCGGCGACCTCTTCCGCCGTCCAGTAGCCGGAGTCGATCAGCGTCGCCTTGATGTCGTCCTTGTAGACGGTCGCGATCGGCAGCAGGTACGCCGGGACGACCTTGACACCGTTGTTGTACGTCTTGGTGTCGTTGGCCTGCGGCTCCTTCTTCTGAAGGAAGGCCTCGGCCGCGTTCACGGCCTGCTCGGCCAGCAGCCGGGTGTCCTTGAAGACCGTGGAGCTCTGCACGCCGTCGTTGATCAGCTTGATCGAGGCGATCTCCGCGTCCTGGCCGGTCACCACGGGGAGCTTCTTCGCGCCCTTGCCGTAGCCGGCGTTCTGCAGGGCGGTGATGATGCCGCGGGAGATGCCGTCGTACGGCGAGAGCACCCCGTCGACCTTCGAGCCGTCGTTGTAGGCCGAGGTCAGCAGGTTCTCCATCCGCTTCTGCGCGGTCTCCTGCTGCCACCGCAGGGTGGCTACCTGCTCGGGGGTGGTCTGCTTGGACTTGACGACGAGCGTGCCATCGTCGATGAACGGCTTCAGCGTGTCCATCGCGCCGCCGAAGAAGAACTGGGTGTTGTTGTCATCCAGCGACCCGGCGAAGAGCTCGACGTTCAGCGGCCCCTTGGCGGTGCCCTTCGAGCCGTCCTTGTTCAGCAGGCCGAGACCGACGAGCAGCGCGGTGCCCTGGGCGACGCCAACCTTGTAGTTGTCGAAGCTGACGTAGAAGTCGACGTCCTTGCTGCCACGGATCAGTCGGTCGTAGGAGATGACCGGGATCTTCGCGGCCGCGGCGGCCTGCAGCTGGCTGCTGAGGGCAGTGCCGTCGATCGCGGCGAGGATCAGGACGTCCGCACCCTGGGTGATCATCTGGTCGACCTGCTGCGACTGCGTGGGGATGTCGTCGCCGGCGTACTGGAGGTCGACCTTGTAGCCCTTGGCCTCCAGCTTCGACTTGACCGCGTTGCCGTCGGCGATCCACCGCTCCGACGTCTGGGTCGGCATCGAAACACCGATGGTCAGGTCGCTCGGCTTCTCGTCGCCGGACTTCTCACCGCTGCCCGCACCCCCGCCGCTGCACGCCGCCAAACTCAGCGCGAGTGCCGCGCCGCCGAGAGCAACCAGGAATTTCCTGCCCACGGGCTTCTCCTCTCTGGACTCCCCCGCCGACTGCCGGGGCCCACTGTCATCTTTCGGGTAGTGTTAGCGCTCACATAGATTGCGTCAACACCAGATCCGAAATACCGGTGTCACGGTCTCGTAACGGAGCATCCAGGCGAGCGTAGCCATGTGGCCGATCCGCCGGAAGGGCAGGACGCGGCAACTCTGCGTGTTCGTCCGCCGCACTCTACAGACGGATGCCCGCGGACGACATCTGTCGTCCGCGGGCACCAGCACCACCGTCGGATCAGGCGGGCCGCCTCGACCTCGGCGGTCGGCGACCCCGGTCGGCTACCGCTGCGACCACCGCTGGTTCGCCGCCGCGGTGCAGGTCCAGAGGATCACCGTGGTGCCGTTGGCCGTCGCGTTGTTGTTGACGTCCAGGCAGAGCCCGGTCTGCGCGTTGCTGATCGTGCCGTTGGAGTTGACCGCCCATTGCTGGTTGGTCCCGCCGTTGCAGTCCCAGATCTGCACCTTGGCGCCGGCCGCGGCGTTCGACGGCGCGTCCAGGCACTTGCCCAGGGCCTGAAGGGTCTGGCCGCTCCTGGTCCAGCGCTGGTTGGCGGCGCCGTTGCAGTCCCAGATGACCGGCTGCGTGCCGTTCGTCGTGTTGCTGTTCGGCACGTCGAGGCAGCGGCCGGAGGAGGCGCTGGCATACGCGCTCGACGTGGTCGGCGGCGGCGTCGTCGGAGGAGTCGTCCCGCCACCGCTGACCCGGTACACCACGGTGCCGTGGGCGGGGACGCTGGCGCTGATGGTCCCGCTGCTGGTGCTCGTGCCGCCGGTCCACGCCTCGACCAGGGTGAACGACGAGCCGGACTTGCCGATGGCCGCTGTCGTGGTCGAGATCGTCGTCGTCGAGCCGCCCTGGTTGAGGAGGGCGACGGCGACGTCACCGTTGGCGAGCCGCTTGGCCAACACCCGACGCGTGCCGTCGAACGACACCTGCGCCCCCTGCAACCCGAGCGAGTCCTGGTTGATCGCGATCAGGTTGGCGTTCTTGAGGATGGTCTGCGTGGCGGCGTTCATGTTCCGCACGTCGTTGCCGGCGATCAGCGGAGACGCCATGATCGCCCACATGGCGAAGTGGCTGCGCATCTCCGTGTCGTTCATGCCGCCGCGACCGACCTCCATCATGTCGGGGTCGTTGAACCCACCCGGGCGCGCGTAGGACGCCAGCGGAACGGTCACGTTGATGATGTTCTGGATGCCCATCGGGTACCCGTTGCTCTGGCCGGTGTCCCACGCGTTGGTGATGTCCTCGGTGGTTCGCCACATGTTCGCCACGTCGCCCCAGTTGCGCTGCGGGCCGGTCTTGGCGTGGATGCTGTTGGAGTTGATGCTGTAGACGATCGGTCGGCCGGTGGCGGCCAGGGCGTCACGCATCTTGGCGAAGGTGGTCACCTGGTCGTTGATGCTGCCCTCCGGCGAGCACCAGTCGTACTTGAGGAAGTCGACGCCCCAGGCGGCGAACTGGCGTGCGTCCTGCACCTCGTGGCCGCGGCTGCCGGTCGCGCCGGGGTAGGAGCCGAAGTACTGGGCACAGGTCTTGTCGACCGGCACCTGATAGAGGCCGAACTTCAGGTTCCGGGCGTGCAGATAGTCGCCGAGCGCCTTCATTCCGCTGGGGAACCGGGTGGGGTCGCCCTGGATGTTGCCGGAGCTGTCGCGGTTGGGGTTGAACCAGCAGTCGTCGACCACGACGTAGTTGTAGCCCAGGTCGCGCATGCCGCTGCTGACGATCGCATCAGCCGTCTGCCGGATCAGCGCCTCGTTGATGTTGCAGCCGAACGAGTTCCATGAATTCCAACCCATGGGGGGCGTACGCGCCACGCCGTTGTCGAGTGCCTGCGCCGCCGGGGCACGGAGGCCGACGAGGGTGCCGGCGAGCAGTATTCCGGCCGCCAGTACGCTCCCCCAGCGACGACCTCGGGTATTGCGGTTCATCGAGCCTCCTGTCAGTGACGCCCGCCCGTGATTACGATCTCTGGTCGGTACGCCGATAGTTGGGTGCCAATTTTTGTTAGCGTTAACAGAGACGCCCATCATGTTACGGCGACATTTCACGAGGTTCAATACCTTCACCGCTCTGCATCGCTAGACATCGATTGGTCACACTGTGCAACCCATCGAGTCACGTCTTATCAGACGAGGAAGGCGGAATTCGCGCACGCTGGCGCGGACCCATACGCGCTGCGGTGGGACTGCTCCCCGCCACTACGCGGGGCGACCTGCGGTTGCTCCGACGGTCAGCGGCGAGGTGGAGCGACGCTCTCGCGGGCGACCAGAGCGGGGGCGATGGTCTGCCGCAGCGCCCCGCCGGTGCCCGACTCGATCTGCGACAGCAGCATCTGCAGGCTCGCTCGCGCCACCGCGTCGAAGTCCGGTCGGACGGTGGTCAGTGGCGGAATGAAGTACGCCGCCTCCGGCACGTCGTCGAAGCCGACCACGCTGATCTCGTGCGGCACCTGTCGGCCGAACTCGTGCAGCGCCCGCAGCACGCCCAGCGCGAGATGGTCGTTGGCGGTGAAGACGGCGGTGACCTCCGGCATCCGCGCCAACATCTGCCCGCACCGGTAACCGGAGGCCGCGGACCAGTCCCCCGGCATCGGCGGCGGCGGATCCAGCCCGGCGGCCAGCAACGCCTGCCTCCAACCGTCGATCCGACCCACGCTGTCGAACCAGTCGGTCGGCCCGGAGACGTGCCAGACGGTGCGGTGCCCGGCGTCGAGCAGATGTTGCGTCGCTGCCCGGGCGCCCGCCACCTGGTCGACGGTCACCAACGGCACCGGCCGACTCGGGTCACCGTCGACCGTGACCAGCGGGACATCCTTGGGCAGGCGCTCCAGCGCCTCACCGGCCGACTCGACCGGGGCGATGACCACGATGCCGGCGACCCGGTGCGACAGGTGCCGCTCCACGGCGGCCGAGATGGAGCGGTGGTCCAGGTTCCGCACGCTGCCGACGCTGACCGCGAAGCCCTCTTCGGCGGCGGTCTGCTCCAGCGCGGCCAGCAGCGATGCCGGACCGTAGAGCGTCGTGTTCTGCGCGACCACGCCGATGACCTGCGATCGACCGGTCACCAGGGCGCGTGCCGCGCCGTTGGGGCGGTAGCCGAGTTCGGCAATCGCCGCGCGGACCCGAAGCCGGGTCTGCTCACGGACGTTGGGGTGCCCGTTGAGCACCCGCGACACCGTCTGATGGGAGACACCGGCGAGACGAGCAACGTCCGTCATCGCGGGACCGTGGACGGCCATTTCGCTCCCCCCGCTACATCTCCGGCCCGCGGCCCGTCGACGTCGACTGGAGCGGTCCGGCCCGATCCCCCTCGCTCAGTCACCACGCCGGTGCTGAATCCCAGGTGACCAGCGCTGGATCGCCGACAGTCTACGCCAGCAACGACCCCGGACACGGCATGCCTGTGCGGGGACCGCCCGACGCGCCGAAGCCGTACAACGCGGTGCCGTCCGGAATCCCGCACCAACCGGTACGGGACATGGTCCTTGTGTGGTGCGCCGGCCTGTTCCTCACTCCTGGACAGAGCGCGGAACAGGCCGGCGAGGACCTGACGCGGTGGCGCGGGCAACACATGCCGCCAGGCCTGCGTCGCAGCGCCACCGGTCAGAGCGATCGTCGTGTGATCGGTGTCACGGGGTGGTCAGGTCGAAACGCCGCACGGTGACCGCGCCACCGAGCGCCTGCGTCGCGTGGTTGAACACGGCGAACCGGTAGCCCATGAAGAACTGCCAGTTGTTCGCCAGTGTCAGGGCGTTGCCGAACGAGGTGAAGTTCACCCCGTCCGTGCTGTACGAGAAGCGTGCCTGTCGGCCGGAACCTGGTCTGATGTCGGCGTTGGCGCGCAACCAGATCCGGCCACCGGAGACGGCGGTGCTCGCCACCTCGCTGCCGGTACTCGTGGTGTTCCAGCTGCCGTCCATCGTCAGACCGTTCTGCATCACCAGCCGGGTGGAGCCGTTGTCGCGTCTGATTCCGATCCAGGCCGACGAGTTGCGCAGCACCGCCAGGCCGGTGCGGTCACCGTCGCGCATGGTGGAGTAGTCCAACTCGATGGTCGCGGTCGAGGTGGGACCCTGGATGCGGTGGGTCAGCGTGTTGCGCGCCTTGTACAGGTCACCGGTGACGGTGGCGGTCTGCAGGTTCAGCCCGTTGTTGACCGACCACTTGCTGTTGTCCGGGTTGTGGTTCCACTCCCACTGCGGGCCGAGCGTGGTGCCGGCGAACGTGTCGGTGCCGGTGAGCGGCTTGACCGCCCGGGGCGGGGCGGGCAGATTCGGCTTCGGGTACGAACTGCCCCACGCGCCGTTGACCGTCTGCAGCACGGGCCACCCGTCGCCGGTCCAGGTGATCGGGGCCAGGGCCGGCATCCGACCACCGGGGTACGCGTCGACGAAGGACATGTAGTACCAGTCCCCGTTCTGGGTCTGCACCAGCCCACCCTGGTGCGGCACACCGCCACCGGAGATCGGGCCGGGCAGGTTGAGCAGCACCTGACGCTGCTCGTACGGGCCGAACGGGCCGTTCGTCGACTTCAGCACGTACTGGCCGTTGGCCGGGCGGGTGAGCCAGATGTAGTACGCGCCGTTGCGCTTGTAGAAGCGGGCGCCTTCCAGCGTCCCGATGCTCGACGGCGTCTGGTACACCTGCTGGGCACGAACCTGGGACTTCCCGTCCGCGGAGAGCTGCGCGACGCTGATGGTGCCGTTGCCGTACGCGACGTACGGGGTGTCGTTGTCGTCGAACAGCAGGCCGGCGTCGTAGTAGCAGTTGGGGATGGTGGCGTGCTTGCTCCACGTGCTGTCGACGGCGGACGCGGTGTAGATGTGGGTCTGCGCGAAGTCGATGCACCCGGCCCAGTAGTACTGCCTGTTGCTCGGCCGGTAGTTCAACGTCGACGCCCAGATCCCGTCGACGTACGCGTTACCGCCGCTCATGTCGTACTTCGACCCGAAGTCGAGTCGGGGTACGGCGTGACCCGCGAACTCCCAGTTCACCAGGTCGTACGAGCGCAGGACCGGCGCGCCGGGCGAGTAGTGCATGGTGGACGACGTCAGGTAGTAGACGTTGTCGACCCGGATGATGTCGACGTCGGCGAAGTCCTGCCAGATGGCCGGGTTCGAGAACGTACCGTTCGACGGGGGCGGCGTGGTGGGGGGCGGCGTCGTGGGGTCGGTCCCGCCGTCGACGCGGACGAACTGCCACTGCTGGTTGGTGCCGTTCCAGTCGTCGTACTGCACGATGTTGCCGCCGTCGGCGGTCGAGGCGCCCTGCACCTCCATCACCTTGTTGCTGTTGCGGTTGATCAACCGAACGTAGCCACCGTCGGAGTCGGCAAGCCGGAACTGCTGGTTGGTGCCATTGGTGTCGCTCCACTGCACGATGCTGCCGCCGTTGGCGGTCGAGAAGCCCGAGACGTCCAGCACCTTGCCGGAGAGCCGCGACTTCACCCGGTAGTAGCCACCACCGGAGTCGACGAACTGCCACTGCTGCTGATTGCCGCTGTTGCGGGTCCACTGGGTGATCCGCGCGCCGTCGTTCGTCGCCAGGTTGTAGACGTCCAGCGCCTTGCCGCTGTTGCGGTTCACCAACACGTACCACGCATTGGTGTCGACAGTCGCCGCTGACGCGGGCGACGAGGCGACGGCTGAGGCCGCGCCACCGACCACCAGTGCCATCGCGGCGACAGCAAGTCTCGACAGCCACCCGCGCCGACGTGGCGCACCCCGGGGAACCCGACCGATGGAAAGCATGATCCTCCTCTGCTGACGCGAACCGAGCGATCTGGGTCGGCGTCTGCGGCACCGGGCGGGGCGCCAATCTGACCGAGCCCGACCATGTGATCGCTAACACCGCCAGCCCGACAGTGACGGCGACGAGATGCCGAAACCGGGAGAGGTGGGGAGCGCGTGGCCGGACAGCCAAAGACATCGACCATCTTGGCTATAGACTGTGAGCGATAACATGCTGTTAGTCAAGCCGTAACACAGCCGCCTCGCGTCGCTGCCAGGACCACACGCGAACGGGTGGTCCACCCAGCCCGCAGGCAGGGATGGACCACCCGTATCGAGGGGGGCCGTCAGGCCGCGCTGATCAGAAGCCGCGAGCCAGCCGGTGGTAGGCCTGGTTCCAGCGCAGCTCGTCGGCGAAGCGGCGAGGCTCCGTGGCGGCGTCGATGACGACCAGCTCGGTGCGGCTCATCTCCGCCAGGTCGTGCAGCTCCTCCACGCCCACCGCCTGCGACAGGACGGTGTGGTGCGGGGCGCCCGCGGTGATCCACGACTCGGCCGAGACCGGCAGGTCGGGGCGCGGACGCCAGACGGCACGGGCAACCGGCAGCCGGCGCAGTGGTTGCGGCGGGGCCACCACGTCGATCTCGTTGGCCACGAGCCGGAAGCGCTCCCCCATGTCGGCCAGCCCGAGCACCACGGCCGGACCGGCAGCGGCGTCGAACACCAACCGGACCGGGTCCTCCCGGCCACCGATGCTCAGCGGATGGATCTCCACGTTGGGTACGTCGGAGGCGATGGTCGGGCAGACCTCCAGCATGTGGGCGCCCAGCACCAACTCGTTGCCGGGGGTGAGGTCGTAGGTGTAATCCTCCATGAACGACGTGCCGCCGCTCACGCCCACCGACATCGCCTTGAGGGTGCGGACCAGGACCGAGGTCTTCCAGTCGCCCTCACCGCCGAAGCCGTAGCCGTCCGCCATCAGCCGCTGCACGGCGATGCCCGGAAGCTGACGCAGCCCACCGAGGTCCTCGAAGTTCGTCGTGAAGGCCCGGAAACCGCCAGCGTCCAGGAAGGCGCGCATGCCCAGCTCCAGGCGCGCGGCGTACCGCAGCGAGTCGTGCTGCTCGCCGCCGGGCAGCAGCGCGCCGACGATGCGGTAGGTGTCCTCGTACTCCTTGACCAGGTCGTCCACCTGCGCGTCGGTGACCTCGCCGACCACCTCGACCAGGTCGTTGACCCCGTAGGTGTTGACCGAGACCCCGAACCGCAGCTCGGCCTCGACCTTGTCGCCCTCGGTCACCGCGACGTCGCGCATGTTGTCACCGAAGCGGGCCAGGCGCAGCGACCGCATCGCCGACCAGCCCAGCGCGGCGCGGGCCCACGCCCCGACCCGGTTGGTCACCCGCGGGTCACTGACGTGCCCGGCCACCGTCTTGCGGGCCACGCCGAGACGCGTCTGGATGTACCCGAACTCGCGGTCGCCGTGGGCGGCCTGGTTCAGGTTCATGAAGTCCATGTCGATGTCGTTCCACGGCAGCAGAACGTTGGCCTGGGTGTGCAGGTGCAGCAGCGGTGTCTGCAACGCGTCCAGACCGGAGATCCACATCTTGGCCGGCGAGAACGTGTGCATCCAGGCGATGACCCCGACGGCACCCTGAGCGGCGGCGTCCCGGCAGACCTGCAGAATCTCACCGCTGTTGGTCAGGACGGGCTTCCAGACCACGCGGGCGGGAATCTGCGGCGAGTCGTCGAGCGCGGCCGCTATCTGGCGAGACTGCTCTGCCACCTGGCGGAGCGTCTCCTCGCCGTACATGCCTTGGCTGCCGGTGAGGAACCAGATCTCGGGTTCGGTGTGTGGTGCCATGGAGTTGCCTTCCGCGAGAGGGGCGGTCACTTGTAACGGATTCCGATGAGGCGCTGAAGCAGGATGAACGCGAAGAGCAGACCGCCAATCACGATCTTGGTCCACCAGGAGTTGAGGCTCCCGTCGAAGGTGATGAGAGTCTGGATCACGCCGAGGACCAGCACGCCGAGCACCGTGCCGAAGACGTAACCCGCGCCGCCGGTGAGCACAGTGCCACCGATGACGACGGCGGCAATGACGTCCAGCTCCATCCCCACGGCGATCAGCGGCGCGCCGGAGAGGGTGTAGAAGGACAGCAGGATCCCGCCGATGGCCGAGCACAGACCACTGATCGTGTAGACGGCGATCCGGGTCCGCCCCACCGGCAGGCCCATCAGCAGCGCCGACTGCGGGTTGCCGCCGATGGCGTACACGTTGCGTCCCAGCCGGGTGTAGGCCAGCACGTACGCGGCGATGACGACCACCACGAAGGCGATCAGCACGCTGATCGACACGAAGTTGCCCCGCGGGTCCCCGATCCGCTCCTGCGACATCGAGGTCCAGAACCCGTCGGTGATCGGGATCGACGCGCCGGAGATGAAGGTGCACATGCCCCGGGCGAAGAACATCCCGGCGAGCGTCACGATGAACGGCTGGATCTCGAAGAAGTGGATGACGCAGCCCATCAACAGGCCGAGCGTCGGACCGATGAGCAGGGCGATGACCAGCACCAGCGCCGCCGGCATGCCGTCCTGCAGCAGCGCGGCCGACACCATCGCCGTCATCGCGACCACCGAACCGACCGACAGGTCGATGCCCCCGGTGAGGATCACGAAGGTCATGCCCACCGCGACGACGAGCAGGAAGCCGTTGTCGATGAAGACGTTGAAGATGACCTGGACGTTGGAGAACGCCGTGTACTGCGAGACGCCGATGCCGTACATCACCAACAGCAGGGCGAGCGTCGCCAGGACCGGTATCTGCTTCCTCGGCAGCCGAAACCGGGTACGACCGGCGGTAAGCGTTCCAGTGGTCATGCCGGCACCTGCTCCTTCGGCTTGTCGGCGATGGTGGCGGGCGGCGGGACGTTGCGCCTACGTCGGCTGAACCGGGCCCGGAAGGCCGGCGCCTGGATGAGGCAGACGGCGATGACGACGACCGCCTTGAACAGCAGCGAGGTCTGCGGCGAGATGTCCATGGCGTACACCGTGGTGGTCAGGGTCTGGATGATCAGCGCGCCGATGATCGTGCCACTCAGGAAGAACCGGCCGCCCGCGAGGGACGTACCGCCGATGACGACAGCGAGGATCGCGTCCAGCTCGACCCAGAGGCCGGCGGCGTTGCCGTCGGCGCTGGAGACGTTCGCCGTCATCATGAAACCGGCGACCGCGGCACACGCGGCGCTGATCACGTACGCCAGAAAGATGACCCGGCCGGACCGGATGCCGGCCAGCCGGCTGGCCATGGCGTTGCCGCCCACCGACTCGATGATCATGCCGAGTGCGGTGCGACGGGTGAACGCGGCGACGAGCAGGGCCGCGGCGAGCGCGATGAAGATGGCCAGCGGCAGCGTCAACGCGTGGCCCAGGCCGATCGCCCGGTACGGCTCGGAGTTGATGGTGATGATCTGGCCCTCAGTGATCAGCTGGGCGAGACCTCGACCGGCGACCATCAGGATCAGGGTGGCGATGATCGGTTGGATCCCGATCACGGCCACCAGCACCCCGTTCCAGGCACCGAGCACGAGCGCGACGCCCATCGCCATCGCGAGGGCGGTCACCACCACGCCAAGGCTGTTCTGGTCGGGCTGCTTGCTGATGTACATGCAGGCGATCGCGCCGCTGATCGCGCAGAGCGAGCCCACCGACAGGTCGATGCCGCCGGTGGAGATGACCAGGGTCATGCCCAGCGCGACGAGGATCAGCGGTGCGCTCAGCCGAAGGATGTCGACCGGCGTGCCGTACAGGTGCCCGTCCTTGAGCTCGACGGACAGGAACCCGGGCCGGTAGATCGTGTTCGCGGCGAGCATGACGAACAGCACGGCGGCGGGCCAGAACAGCCGGTGACCCATCATCGTCCGATAGCGGCTCATGGTGTCGTTCATCGGTCTGCCTCCTCCCGGTGGGATCCGCTGGCGATGGTCTGCATGACGCGGTCGGCGTCCAGGCTCTCGTCGTTGGCGAGCTGCGCGACCATCTGCCGGTCCCGCATGACGGCCACCTTGTGGCTGAGGCGCAGCACCTCCTCCAGCTCGGCGGAGATGAACAGCACCGCCATGCCCCCGTCGGACAGCTGCGTCACGAGCTTCTGGATTTCGGTCTTAGCCCCGATGTCGATGCCCCGGGTCGGCTCGTCGAGGATCAGCAGTCGCGGCTCGGTGATCAACCACCGGGCCAGCAGCACCTTCTGCTGATTGCCGCCGGAGAGGTTGCGGACCGGCACCTCCGGGTCGGCGGGTCGGATGTTGAGGGCCTTGACGTACTTGTCGACCAGCTCGTCCTGGCGGCGACGCGGAATGGGCCGCAGCCAGCCGCGGGCCGCCTGCATCGCGAGGATCATGTTCTCGCGGACCGAGAGGTCCGCGACGATCCCCTCGGCCCGGCGGTTCTCCGAACAGAAGCCCACGCCGTGGTCGATGGCCTGCGCGGGGGTGCGCAGGCCGCTCGCCGTGCCGTCGATCGCCACCTGGCCGCCGTCGCTCCGGTCGGCGCCGAACAACAACCGCGCGACCTCGGTACGCCCCGAGCCCAGCAGGCCGGCCAGGCCCACCACCTCGCCGGCGTGGATGGTGAGGCTGAACGGCTCGACCGCCCCCGCCCGACCGAAGTTCGACACCGCCACCAGGGGGGTGCCCTCCTCCAGCGCGGCCAGGTCCCGCCGGGAGTGTTCCTCGATGCCCTCCAGGACGTCGAGCTCCTTGCCGATCATCTTCTCGACCAGGGAGAGCTGGGGCAGCTCGGTGGTGAGGTACTCGCCGACGAGCCCGCCGTTGCGCAGCACGGTGATCCGGTCGGCGATCTCGTAGACCTGGTCGAGGAAGTGGGTCACGAACAGGATGGCGATGCCCTCGTCGCGTAGTTGCCGCATGATGCGGAACAGCTGCGCCACCTCGCTGGCGTCGAGGCTGGACGTCGGTTCGTCCAGGATCAGCACCCGGGCCTTGATGTCGATGGCGCGAGCGATGGCGACCATCTGCTGGATCGCGAGCGAGTACGAGCCGAGTGGCGCGCTGACGTCGAGGTCGAGGTCGAGGCGGGAGAGCAGGTCTCGGGCCCGGCGGCGAACCTCGCCCCAGCGGACGGCGCCGAAGACCCGGGGCTCCCGGCCGATGAAGATGTTCTCCGCCACCGAGAGGTTGGTGCAGAGGTTGACTTCCTGGAAAACGGTGCTCACACCGGCCGCGGTCGCCTGCATCGGACCGGTGAACGACACGGCCTCGCCGTCGAGGGTGATCGCGCCCCCATCGGTGTCGTAGACGCCGGTGAGCACCTTGATGAGCGTGGACTTGCCGGCGCCGTTCTCGCCCATCAGGGCGTGCACCTCGCCGGGGAAGAGCCGGAAGTTGACGTCATGGAGTGCGCGCACCCCGGGGAAGGATTTGCTGATCCCGGTCATCGTCAGGACCGGACGGCTATCCGTCATCCCATCAGACCTCTTCTGGGTTCTCGACACGGAAGGGCCGCTACGCTCCCGCCACGCCCGCCCGGTCGTCCGTGGGGGACGCTCGGGCGGGCGTGGTACGGGGGTCGTCGCGGGCCAAGCCCGGTCCGTTTCGGGTAGGGAAGCGACGCGGCGGGGCCGCCACGCGAACGCGGCGACCCCGTCGTCGATCAGTACTTGCGGTTGGGCAGAGCTTCCTTGGCCTGCTCGGTCGTGAAGGTGGTCTCCTCGGTCTCGATCCGAGCAGGCACCGTCTCGCCGGCCTTGACCTTCTTGGCCAGGTCCATCAGCTGCGGGCCGAGCAGCGGGCTGCACTCCGCGATGAAGTTGAACTTCCCGTCGGCGAGAGCCTGCATGCCGTCCTTGACAGCGTCGATCGTGATGATGGTGATGTCCTTGCCCGGCACCTTGCCAGCGGCGGTGATCGCCTCGAGCGCGCCCAGGCCCATGTCGTCGTTGTGCGCGAACAACACGTCGATCTGCTTGTTGGCCTTGAGGAACTGCTCCATGACCTGCTTGCCGCCGGCCCGGGTGAAGTCACCCGTCTGAGAGGCGATGACCTTCAGGTTCGGGTTGGCGGCGATCGCCTCGGCGAAGCCCTTCTTGCGGTCGTTGGCCGGTGCCGCGCCGGTGCTGCCCTGCAGCTCGACGATGTTCACCGGACCCGAGGCGGTCTTCTTCTGCTCGACCAGCCACTCACCCGCGAGCTTGCCCTCCTTGACGAAGTCCGAGCCGAGGAAGGTCTTGTACAGCGACTTGTCGGCCGAGTCCACCGAGCGGTCGGTCAGGATGACCGGGATGCCGGCGTCCTTCGCCTCCTTGAGCACGGTGTCCCACCCGGACTCCACCACCGGCGAGAAGGCGATCACGTCGACCTTCTGCTGGATGTAGTTGCGGATCGCCTTGATCTGGTTTTCCTGCTTCTGCTGCGCGTCGTCGAACTTCAGCTCGATGCCGGCCGCCGTGGCGGCCTCCTTGATCGAGATGGTGTTGGCGGTACGCCATCCGCTCTCCGCACCGACCTGGGAGAAGCCCATGGTGATCTTGCCGTCGTCCTTGGTGCCGCCGCCACCGCCGGTGTCACTGTTGCCACAGGCCGCCACGCCGCCGACCAGCAGCACGCTGGCGAGGACCGCGGCAGCGCGCCACCGAACGGACTGCGTTCGCATCTTTCCCATCGAATCTCCTTGGCTGGATGTGGTGGGTAACCGCGCCGACCGCAGAGGTGCGAGAAGCGGCGTACGCGGGTGGTGCGTGCTGGTGCGTCGTGGTGCAGACCGACGGGTCCCGGGTCTTCGGTGCAGGGTCAGGAACCCGCCGGTGCGACTGGTTGTTGGCCGTAGACGTTCTGGTAGCGGTCGTAGAGCGAGTCGATGTCGGCCTGCGCCATCGGGACCGGCTGCCCGAGGGTGTGGGCCAGGTGCGCGGTACGCGCCACGTCCTCGCACATGACCGCTGCCTTGACCGCCGCGCGGGCGTCACGGCCGATGGTGAACACGCCGTGGTTGCGCATCAGCACCGCCGGCGAGCGGTGCCCGGCGAGCGTGGCGACGATGCCCTTGCCGATGTCGTCACCGCCGATCAGCGCGAACGGGCCGATCGGGATCTCCCCACCGAACTCGTCGGCCTGGGCGGTGAGGTGGCAGGGGATCGACTCCCCACACGCGGCCCAGGCGGTCGCGTACGAGCTGTGCGTGTGCACGACCCCGCCGACCTCGGGCATGGCCCGGTAGACGTAGGCGTGGGCGGCGGTGTCGCTGGACGGGGCGAAGTCGCCCTCGACGAGAACGCCGTCGAGGTCGCACACCACCATCGTGGCCGCGGTGAGGTCGTCGTAGCTCACCCCACTCGGCTTGATCACCATCAGGTCCTGGCCGGGGACCCGCGCGGAGACGTTGCCGGACGTCCAGGCGACCAGGTTGTACCGGGTCAGCTCGGCGTGCAGGCGGGCCACGGTCTCGCGCAGCTCGGCGATCTGTCGGGTCACCTCGGCGTTCACGCCACCACCTCCAACGGGGCATCGTGGGTGGTCGCGGCGGTCTCGACCGCCGCGTTGCGGATCGCCCGCAGGCGGAGCATGACGTCGTTGCCGCCACGACCGAAGTGGTCGTGCAGCGTCCGGTACTCGGCGTAGAGGGCGTCGTAGGCGCGGGCCCGCTCGGGGTCCGGACGGTAGACGGCCTCGTGCACCCGACCCATGGCCTGCGACGCCTCGTGGATCGAGGGGAACTCACCGGCGGCGACGGCGGCGTGGATCGCCGAGCCCAGCGCCGGCCCCTGCGCCGAGGCGATGATGTTAAGCGGTCGCCTGGTCACGTCGGCGTAGATCTGCATCAGCAGCGCGTTGTTGGTCAGACCACCGGCGATCACCAGGTCGTTCACCGGAACTCCGGCGTCGACGAACGCCTCGATGATCATCCGGGTGCCGTACGCGGTGGACTCCAGCAGGGCCCGGTAGATGTCCGCCGGCCGGGTGGCCAGGGTCATGCCGACGATCATCCCGCTGAGGTCGTGGTTGACCAGCAGGGAACGGTTGCCGTTCCACCAGTCCAACGCGATCAGGCCGTGCGCGCCGACGGGCTGACTCGCGGCCAGCTCGGTGAGGCGTTCGTGCGAGTCGACGCCGGCCGGGGCGGCGTGCTCGACGAACCAGCCGAAGATGTCGCCGACACCGCTCTGCCCGGCCTCGTAACCCCACGCGCCGGGGCTGATGCCCCCATCAACCACACCGCACATGCCGGCCACCTCGGCGACCTCCGCGCCGTTGACGACGTGACAGGTCGAGGTGCCCATGATGGCGACCAGCCGACCGGGCTGCACCGCCTGCGCGGACGCCGCGGTGACGTGCGCGTCGACGTTGCCGACGGCCACCGCGATCCCCTCCGGCAGGCCGGTCCAGGCGGCGGCCTGGGCGGTGAGCGCGCCGGCCCGGGCCCCGAGGGGCAGCAACGGGCCGTCGAGCTTGGCCACGAAGTCGCCGAAGTTGGGGTTGAGAGCGGTCAGGAAGCCCTCGGAGGGGTAGTGACCGTCCTGCAGGATGCCCTTGTAGCCGGCCGTGCAGACGTTGCGGGTCTCGGTGCCGCAGAGCTGCCAGACGATCCAGTCGGCGGCCTCGATGAAGCGCTCGGCCCGGTCGTAGACCTCCGGGTCCTCCTCCAGGAGCTGCAGGCCCTTGGCGTACTGCCACTCGGCGGAGATCTTGCCGCCGTACCGGCCGATCCACGGCTCGGCCCGCTCGTGGGCGAGCGCGTTGATCCGGTCGGCGTGCGGCTGCGCGGCGTGGTGCTTCCACAGCTTCACCCAGGCGTGCGGGCGGTCGCGCAGCTCGGGCGTCTCGCACAGCGGGGTGCCGTCGGCGAGCGTCGGCAGCACGGTGCAGGCGGTGAAGTCGATGCCGATGCCGACCACCGCCGCCGGGTCCACCCCCGCGGCGGACAGTGCCGCCGGGACGGCGTACCTCAGCACGTCGCGGTAGTCCTGCGGGTTCTGCAGGGCCCAGTCCGGGGGCAGCGTTCGGCCTCCCGGGAGAGCCGTACTGATCACGCCATCGCCGTACTCGTGCACCGCGGTCCCCAACTCGGCACCATCGCCGACACGGACCACCAGAGCTCGCCCGGACAGGGTGCCATAGTCGACACCGACGACGTAGCGGTCGTCAGCTCCGTCCACACGGTTCATGTTCACCTCCACCGTTAACGGGGATAGTGTTAACGCTCACATCCAGCCTCGTCAAGACATCTACCCGCAACAGCTCCGTAACGGAACGCGAAAGGCGGGCCGACTCGGGAGGTAGATAGCAAACCGGCCCAGAATCACCATTTCGCCCTCAACTGCGGCAACCATCCGACGATTGGGGCCCGCGCCGGGTACGAACGCCGCCCGGAGAGCCGCCAACAGGGCGACGTGACAGGTCTGGTCCGCCGCACATTGCGACATCGCCGTCCGATAGCGGCCACTTCTCCCCCGGAGATGATGGCAGCGATAACATTCCCGAGGCGTCACTGTCGCGTGCTCGAACCCGCTTGGCAGCCATCGACGACCATGCTGGCTCTTGGCTGAGCGCCGCCGGAGGGCGACCCACCCGACGCGAAGCCGGGCCACCACCCAGTGTTATCGATAACATTCAACGTCTTGGTGTGCCCGCCCTGCCCGGTCGCCCCGCGCGCCCGACGGCGCGTCGGGCGACCCGGAGGCAAAGCTCTACTCGGGCTCTCTTTCACGTCGCGGGGTCGCGGGGTCGCGGGCGGAGTGATCGGGCGCGTTCGGACCGGGCCACCGCGGCCTGGTCGACCTCGGCCAACGCGGCCAACGCGGCCAACTGACGTTGGCTCCGGTCGCGCAGCTGTCGTTGCTGCCGCGCGGCAGCACCAAGCAGGGCGACAAGGCGAGTCGATGACATCCCGGCATCGTGGACCACGGGTGAGATG
>NZ_JBEZEX010000035.1:0-63466 GCF_040649115.1 Micromonospora sp. NPDC049049
GGCGGCGCAGATCCGCAGCCGGCTCAACTCCAACGCGCTCGGCGCCTGCCTGGAGCACGTCCGGCGGCGTGCCCGATGCTGCCGGTGTGCCTGATGCTCCGGACAACGGGGCAGACGCGGCACCGCCGGCCCGATCGGGCGGTGCCGACGAGGGCAGTGCCGACGGGTTGCTGGCCGCCGGCCTGCTCGCCGGCCTGGGCGGCGGCGCGGCGATCGGCTGGTTGCTCAGCCGGTGGCGCCGACGCGACCCGGGAGAGGCCACCGCGCTCGCCGAGGTGACCGGCGACCCGGACGAGGCCGCGACGCCCGATGCGGCCGCGACCCTGGCCGAGATAACCGGCCGCGCGGACAGGACCGCAAAGACCGACCCACAGCCCGCTGTCTCCGCGGCATCGCGGTGATCGACTCGGCTTCCAGGAAACCGCGGCATCCCCGCCGCCCGGACGGCCCGATTTGCAGGAAGCCGAGTTGATCGCGGGCCGCCCAAACCCAGGGCGGCGCCAGCGCAGGGCAGCCCGCACAGGGGCAACCCCCGGCCGGCCAGGGCAGCCCCGGGTGCTCAGGGCAGCCAGGTAGGTAACGGTTCGCGGGCGGCCAGCCACTGCGCGGGCACCCCGCCGGGGGTGCCGACGCCGGTGTGCGCCGCTACCACCGCTCCGGCGATGGCCGCCGTGGTGTCCACGTCACCACCGGCCCGTACGCACGTCTCGATGGCCGCCGGATAGTCGTCGAGGTGGGTGGCGGCCACCCAGAGGGTGAACCCGACGGTGTCCTGGGCGGTCACCCGGGAGCCGTTGCCGAGCTCCGCCACCACCCGGGGCAACGGCCGGCCGAGCAGCCCGGCCGCCCGGTGTACGCCCCGATGCACCTCGGTGCCCGGGTCGAGCGCGGCGGCGATCCCGGCGAGCAGCCGCTCCGGGGCGGGCCGGTGTCCGTCGAGGCGGGCCCGGGCGGCCAGCGCGGCGGCGACGGCGACGGCGACCGCCCCGGCGATCCCCTCCGGGTGCGCGTGCGTCACCTCGGCGGACGCGCGCGCCTGTGCCGCGGCGCGCGCTGTCGAGTCGGCGAAGTACGCGCCCAGCGGGCCGACCCGCATCGCCGCGCCGTTGCCGCAGGAGCCCTGCCCGTCGAAAGCTGAGGCGGCGGCCAGCGGCCACGGGGTGCCGGCGCGGATCAGCCCCAGGATGAGCATCGCGCCCGCGCCGTAGCCTCGTCGCTCGGTGCATCGCTGCGCGAAGGAGAGGGCAAGCCGGTCCCGGTCGATGCCGGCGAAGTCGGCCAACTGGGCGAAGACCGAGCAGGCCATCTCGGTGTCGTCGGTCCATTCCCAGGGCGGCGGCGGCGGCAGCGCGTCGGCGGTGAGATCCACTGGCGCCGGCACCGGCAGGAAGTACTGCGCGCCGAGCGCGTCACCGGTGGAGAGACCGGCGAGGCTGTCCCGGGCGAGCGCCAGGCGGGCATCGGCGAACAGGGTGAACGACATCGTCGTACCAGCTTGCCCGGTTGCCAGGCACGCCGCAACGCGATCAACTTGCCAGGCCAAGTACGGTCTTGTCGTGGCCTCCGTGCTCCTGGTCGAAGACGATCACGTCGTACGCGGCGCGATGTTGCGGTCCCTCACCGACCGGGGGCATGCCGTGCACGCCGTGGGTACGGCGTTGGACGCCCTGCGTCGGGTGGCCGCGGAGACACCCGACCTGGTGGTGCTCGACCTCGGCCTACCCGACCTGGACGGCTCGGACGCGCTGCGGATGTTGCGCGGCATCACCGACGTTCCGATCATCATCGCCACCGCCCGCGACGACGAGCAGTCGGTGGTCAAGCTGCTGCGGGCCGGCGCCGACGACTACATGGTCAAGCCGTTCACCGGCGCACACCTGGATGCCCGGATCACCACAGTGCTGCGCCGGGCCGGCCGGGCCAGTCGGTCCGTGCAGCCCGCCGTGCACAGCGTCGGCGGGCTGCGGGTGGACGTGGGCGAGCGCAGCGCCCAGCTCGACGGGGAGCCGCTGGCGCTGACCCGCAAGGAATTCGACCTGTTGGCGTATCTCGCCGCACGACCTGGGCGGGTAGTGTCCCGCCGGGAACTCTTGGAGGAGGTATGGCGGCAGCCATCGGTCGGCGAGGATCAGACAATCGACGTTCACCTGTACTGGCTCCGCAGAAAGATGGGCGAGTCCGCGGCGAAGCCGCGCTACCTGCGCACCGTGCGGGGGGTCGGATTCCGGCTGGTGGCACCGGACTGAGGACGGCGCTGGCCCTGCTCACGGCCGGCATGTGCAGTCTCGTCGCGCTCGCGTTCCTGATCCCGCTCGGGCTCAGCCTGCGCGAGCAGAGCCGGGACGAGGCGATCGCCGACGCGGCCCGGCGCAGCGCGCTGGTGACCGGCGCGCTGGCGGTCAGCACCGACCCGGCGGTCGTCGAGCGTGCCATGGTGGCCAGCGCCGAGGGCGCACCCACCCGGCCCGTGGTGCACGGGTTGGGGTTGGACGAATCCGCTGGTCGGGCCAGCGGCAGCGACCTGGACCGGGCCCGCTCCGAACGCCAGTCGCTCGTCGTCGACGTCGACGGGGGTGTGGCCCGGCTCGACCCGGTGGTGCTCGGCGACCGGACGGCAGTGGTCGAGGTGTTCCTTCCGGAGTCGACGCTGGGCGAGGGCGCCGGCGGCACCTGGTTGCTGCTGTTCGCTGTCGGCGCGGCGATGGCCGGCGCGGCGGTGCTGGTGGTCGACCGGGTCGCTGCCCGCGCGGTGGACTCCACCCGCGGTCTGGTCAAGGCCGCGCTCTCCATCGGCGACGGCGACCTCGGCGTACGCGTCGAGCCGACCGGTCCGCGCGAGCTGGCCGAGGCCGGGTACGCCTTCAACCGGATGGCGGACCGCCTGGACGCCGCCCGCACCGACGAGCGGGAGTTGGTGGCCGACCTGTCGCATCGTCTGCGTACCCCGTTGACGGTGCTGCGGTTGGACGCGGAGGCGTTGGAGTCCGACGACACCAGCGTGGGTTCGTTCAGCCCGGCGGAGTTGGACCGGCTGCGGGGGATCCGGCGGATCCGGCAGGCGATCGTCACCCTGGAGGGTGAGATCGACGTCCTGATCAAGACCACCCGCAAGACGGTGGCGCTGGAGGCCGGGCCGGCGATGTGCGACGTCAGCGAGGTGGTCCGGGACCGGATGGTGTTCTGGGCGGCGTTGGCCGGCGACCAGAACCGGCCGCACCGGGTCAACGGTGCCCAGCTGCGGATCCCGGCGCCGGTGCCGCGGGCCGAACTGGCCGCCGCGCTGGACGCGGTCATCGGCAACGTCTTCCGCTACACCCCGCAGGGCACCGCGTTCGAGGTGGCGGTGTCCCGGCGTGACGGTTACGTGGCGATCCGGATCGACGACGCCGGCCCCGGCATCGCCAACCCGGACCGCGCGCTGCGCCGCGGCGCCAGTGACCAGGGCTCGACCGGGCTCGGGCTGGACATCGCCAAGCGGGTCGCGTTGCAGGCCAACGGCTCGGTGAGCATCGACCGCGCCCGGCTGGGCGGGGCCAGTGTGGTGATGCTGCTCGCCGACCCGGAGGCGACGCCCCGGCAGGTCAGCCGCTTCGGTCTGGTCGGTCGGATGGCCCGCGACGCCCGCGACACGAAGGCCACCGCACGTCGCTGGCCCCGCCAGCGCCCCACCGACGACTGACCCCGCCGGGCCCGGGGCTGTGCGCCGGCGCAAGTCTTCCTTAGATCGCGGTTAACGACCGCGTTGGATCGGCCGTGGGCTGACAGGATTCAGGGCACGAACCCACCAGTTCCACCGGCCGAGCGCACCACGCACCCACGGCCGGTGGAGCCGCGCGCGCGGCGGGAGTCACAGGTCCCCCCACACCCACGCTCCCGCCGCGCGCCCTGCTCAACCAGCCGGCCCGACCGGCATCCGAGCGGCAGTCCAGCTCAGCCCGCGGTGGCGAGGTACGCGTCGATCTCGGCGAGGATCCGCTGCTGGCCGGCGGCGTCCAGGAAGGACGCGGTCACCGCGTTGCGGGCAAGCCCGGCCAATCCGTCGGCGCCGACACCGAGCAGGCGGGCGGCCACCGCGTACTCGTCGTTGAGGGTGGTGCCGAACATCGGCGGGTCGTCGGAGTTGATGGTGACCAGCAGCCCGGCGTCGACGAGCTGACGCAGCGGGTGCTCATCGAGGGTGGCGACCGCCCGGGTCCGCACGTTGGACGTCGGGCAGACCTCCATCCCGATCTGCCGCTCGGCCAGGTACGCGAGCAGCTGCGGGTCCTGCGCGGCGGAGATGCCGTGCCCGATCCGCTCGGCACCCAACTCGTTCAGCGCGTCCCAGACGGTCTGCGGCCCGGTGGTCTCCCCGGCGTGCGGCACCGAGCGCAGCCCGGCGGCGCGGGCCTGGTCGAAGTAGGGCCGGAACTGCGGTCGGGGTACGCCGATCTCCGGGCCGCCCAGACCGAAACTGACCAGCCCGTCCGGGCGCTCGTCCAGCGCGATGCGCAGCGTCTCCTCGGCTGCCGGCAGGCCGGCCTCCCCGGGGATGTCGAAGCACCAGCGCAGCTCGATGCCGAAGTCGGTCAGGGCGCGCCTGCGGGCGTCCTCGATGGCCTCGCAGAACGCCGGCGCGGGAATGCCCCGTCGGACGTGCGAGTACGGGGTGATGGTCAGCTCCGCGTACCGGACCTGTTGGCGGGCCAGTTCCCGGGCCACCTCGTGGGTGAGGATCCAGACGTCCTCCGGGTCGCGGATGAGATCCACGACGCTCAGGTAGACCTCGACGAAGTGCGCGAAGTCGCGGAACTCGAAGTAGCTGGCGAGCGCGTCCGGGTCGGCCGGCACGGGGGTGCGCCCCTCGTGGCGCGCCGCCAACTCGGCGACGGTCCGGGGCAGGGCGGAGCCGACGTGGTGCACGTGCAGCTCCACCTTGGGTAGGCCGGCGATGAAGGTGGACAGGTCGGTCACGGATTCTCCTGAGCATGGTCGCCGGTGCGGGCGACGACGAAGACGCGGCGGAACGGGAAGTACACCTGACCCTGCCGCACCGGGTACGCCGCGCTGAGCCGTACTCCCAGCTCGGCCCGGAAGGCGGACCAGCCGGCTGCGTCCAGTGCGGCCCGGACCGGGCGCAGCGCGGTGCCCTCCATCCAGGTCAGCACCGGGTGCTCGGCGGCGGGTCGAGCCGGCAGCAGGTGCACGTAGGTAGTCTCCCAGGCGTCCACCGCGCAGCCGACGGCGGTCAGCAACGCCGCGTAGTCGGCCGGGTCGTCGACCGGGTCCGCGCGCAGCAGCGGGGCGACCTCGGCGCGCCAGGTCGGCCGGTCGGCGACCTCGCGCAGGGCGCGGTGCGAGTCGGCGGCGAAGTTGCCGGGGACCTGCATGGCGAGCCAGGCGCCGGCGGGCAGATCGATGGCCCAGCGGCGCAGCAGCTCCTGGTGGCCCGGAACCCACTGCAGGGCCGCGTTGCTGACCACCACGTCGTCGTCGCCGGTCGGACGCCAGTCGCGCAGATCGGCGACCGCGAAGTCGACAGGCGCGGCGAGGGTCTCGGCCCGCTCGATCATCTCGGCTGAGGAGTCGAGGCCGCGCACCCGGCTGGTCGGCCAGCGTTCCGCGAGGATGGCGGTGAGCTGGCCGGGGCCACAGCCGAGGTCGACCACCGCCCGGGGGCGCTCGGCCGGAATCCGGGCGAGAAGGTCGTGAAACGGCCGGGATCGCTCGTCGCCGAAGCGCAGGTAGGTCGTCGGATCCCACATGGTCGCCCCCCAAACCGTACGTCCGTACTGCTGACGGTACGGCTCGCGTGGCAGGGTGGCAACCCGATCACTAGGCTCGGGGCATGGAACAGCGCAGCTTCAACCGGCTCGGCCGGACCGTTGGCGCGGTCGGCCTGGGCGCGTGGCAACTCGGCGCCGACTGGGGCACCGTCAGCGAGGACGACGCGATGGCGGTGCTCGCCGCCGCCGTCGACGCCGGGGTCACCTTCCTCGACACCGCCGACGTGTACGGCGACGGCCGCAGCGAGCAGCTGATCGGCCGCTTCCTGCGCACCCGACCCGACGCCGGGCTGACCGTCGCCACCAAGATGGGCCGCCGGGTCGAGCAGCGGCCGGAGGCGTACACCCTGGCCAACTTCCGGCAGTGGACCGACCGCTCCCGGGCCAACCTGGGCATGGACACCCTGGACCTGGTCCAGTTGCACTGCCCGCCCACCGAGGTCTTCGCCTCCGACGAGGTCTTCGACGGTCTGGACACCCTCGTCGCCGAGAAGGCCATCGCCGGGTACGGAGTCAGCGTCGAGACCTGCGACCAGGCCCTCACCGCGATCGCCCGACCGGGGGTGGCGAGCGTTCAGATCATCCTCAACGCGGTCCGCCACAAGCCCCTGGAGCAGGTGCTGCCGGCCGCGGCGGCAGCCGGCGTCGGCATCATCGCCCGCGTACCGCTCGCCAGTGGCCTGCTCTCCGGCCGCTACGACGAGCACACCGAGTTCCCCGCCGACGACCACCGCAACTACAACCGGCACGGCGCCGCCTTCGACGTCGGCGAGACGTTCTCCGGGGTCGACTTCGATCGAGGTCTGGCCGCCGTACGCCGGCTGGCCCCGCTCGTCGACGCGGACCGCACGATGGCGCAGTTCGCCCTGCGCTGGGTGCTGGACCAGGCGGGCGTCACAGTGGTCATCCCCGGCGCCCGCGACGCCGACCAGGCCCGACGCAACGCCGCCGCGGCGGACCTGTCCCCGCTCACCGACGAGCAGTTGGCAGCCGTCCGCGACACCTACGACGAGCTGATCCGCCCGCAGGTGCACGACCGGTGGTGACCCGCGCGCCCGGGGTGCTCGCGTCACGCCATCCGGCCGGCGATGCTGGACGGCGGCGCGCCGCCCCGGGCGGCGGAGAGGGGACGCGATGAGAGGTTGGCTTCCGCTCACCCTCGGCCTGCTGGCCGTGGTGATCGGTGCGGTGTGGACGGTCCAGGGCCTCGGCTACGTCAGCGGCAGCGTGATGACCGACGAGAAGATCTGGGCGGTGATCGGCCCGATCGTGACGCTGGCTGGGCTGGTCGTGCTCTGGCTCGGCCTGCGCTCGCGTCGACGCTGACCGCTCGCCGCAGCGGCGAGCCTGAGCAGGCGAAAGCCCCGCATCCCAACCGGGATGCGGGGCTTTACCGTGACCCGTGAGCCGGGTCGTCCCACTGGCCGGCGGGGGCCGGCCGTCCTACTCAGATGGGACGGACCTGCTCAGCCTGCGGGCCCTTCTGACCCTGAGCAATCTCGAACTCCACCCGCTGGTTCTCCTCCAGCGAGCGGTAGCCGCTGGTCTGGATGGCCGAGAAGTGGACGAACACGTCAGCACCCCCACCATCGACGGTGATGAAGCCGAAGCCCTTGTCAGCGTTGAACCACTTCACGGTTCCCTGAGCCATGTGTATCTCCCTCGAAAAACTGGCGGCCGTGCACGCCGTCCGGCCGATTGGCCGTTTTTGAGCAGCGGTGCCTGAGGCGGCCCCACGAAGGAGACTTCTCTCAACCCACGCCATCTCGCAACAGCGGGGACCAGCAAATCACGGAGGTAAAAAGTCTGTCACGACCTCTCCGACGAATTTCTCCGACATGTGACCTGACGGATGCCTCAGGCGCGCTGGGCGGCGTGCGATGCCATGCGAAAGCCCCCTTCCCATCGATGCGGGAAGGGGGCTGAAGTCGCTGCTGGTCAGTCCGGCCAACTGCCGGTCATCCGGCGTACGCCGACCGCGCCACCCCGGTCCACGGCGGCCCGGACGACAGCGAAAATGGCGCCCTGCAACGCCGCGGCGGCCAGGATCTCGCCCCAGCCGCGATCCTCGTCGGTCGCGTTGGGCGCCTCACCGTCGCCCGCGGTGACCTTCCAGACCTGCCGGAAGATCGCCCCGGCCACCGTGCCCGCGGCGATACCCAACAACACGCCGACCGGCCGGTACGCGACCCTGCCGATTTTCTTGCTCACCGACGCCTCCCCCGCACGATCATCAGCACCACCACGGTGGCCACCGCGCCGGCCGCGATGGCCGCCCACGGCACCGGGTTGCGGCGCACCAACTCGCTCTTGTCGTACGCCTGTGCGCGTACCAACTCGCCCTTTTCGTATGCCTGCGCCCGCGCCATTCCGGCGCCACGCGCGGCCTGCCCGCGGACCCGGGCGACGGTCTGCGCCGCCTGCTCCCGCATCCGCTCCTTGGCCTGCTCGGCGGACTCCTTGAGACGCGCCTTGACGTCGGCCTTGGCGGCCAACGCCTCCATCGTCTCGCCCAACTCGACCCGGGTGCGACGGATCTCCTCGCGGAGTGCCTCCGTGTCGCCGGTCCCGTTACCCGTCATTGCCGCCCCCTGTCCTTCACCGCGGCAGTGACGGTGTCCATGTCTGCCCGGAGGCTACGGACCGTGGCCGCAGGCACCGGCGGGACAGCACGGCTGACCTGCTTCTTGCCCACCAGGGCCAGGATGCCGGCCACCAGGAAACACGCCACCGCCACGATCAGCGCCGCCGCCCAGGCGGGCAACACCAGGTCGAGCAACAGGATCGCCGTGGCGATGAGCGCACCCAGACCGAAGAAGGCGAGCGCGCCACCGCCGCCGAACAGGCCGATCCCGATGCCCGCGTGCTTACCCTTCTGGGTCAACTCCGCTCGGGCCAGCGTCAGTTCGTCCCGTACGAGGCGGGAGATCTGCTCGGTGGCCCGCTGCACCAACTCGGCGGTGGAGGGCTCGCTCCCATTCTGGGATGTGCGGGCTTTCGCCACGTCAGCCATGCTGTCCTCCTTTCCTCATCACCGCGCTGTATGCCCGAAGTCGTCGCTCGTCAATCCTAAAGCGCGCCAGCCAGCTCACCGTCCCGCTTGTCCGGACGCCGCGCCGCTGATCCGCCGCCAGTCGCCACGATCACGCCAGAGACGTCAGGCAGCACATCCCCCACCCAAGCCCAACCAAACCTCCGAAACCAACCACCCACTCCCGCTCCCACCCCACCCCGCCCCTCCCGCCCCTCTCGCAGCGGTGATCATGAGGTTGTCGGGGGCAAACCAGGCATACCCACCCGTCAACGCCATGATCGTCGAGGTCTGTCGCGCAAGATCGCGCTCGATCCTGGTTGTAGTGGCCTCGACGGGGATGGAGGCCACTACAACCAGGAAGTTGCACGATCTTGCGGGGCAGGGCAGGGCAGGGGCGGGGCCGGGCAGGGGCGGGGCGCGAGGTGGGGCAGGGCGCTAGGCGGGGCGGGGTGCGAGGGCGGGGTGTCAGGGCGGGGTGTCAGGGGCGGGGTGTCAGGGGCGGGTTTCTTCGGGGCCTACGAAGGCTTCGCTTCGGGCGTCCCCGTCGTCGCTGCCACCGAAGACACGGGCGTCGTCGGGCGCCTCGGTGTCGGACAGGCGGCGGGCCGGCCGCCTCGGCTGCACCCACTGCCAGGACAGGTTGCTGTTGGCGTCGCCCAGCTCGGTGCGGAGCCGCGGCATCGCCGTCGGGCGGTTGTCGCGGATCCAGGCGACCAGGTGCTCCCGGACGAGACAGCGCAGGTCCCACAGGCTGCCGGCGTCGGCGGCGCTGACCAGCGCGCGCAACCGGACCGTCCCGCCGGTGGCGTCGGTGACCTGCAGGACGCAGACCCGTCCGTCCCACAGTTCGGTGCCCTCGACGAGGCGGCGCAGCTCCTCGCGCATGGTCTGCACGGGCACCGCCCAGTCGACGTCGAACTCGGCGGTGCCGAGCACCGCCGCCTCCGTCCGGGTCCAGTTCTGGAACGGCTTGCTGGTGAAGTACGAGGTGGGCAGGATCAACCGACGGTCGTCCCAGATCTGCACGACGACGTAGCTGAGGGTCAGCTCCTCGATGCGGCCCCACTCCCCCTCGACAACGACGACGTCGTCGAGCCGGACGGCATCGCTGAAGGCGAGCTGGACGCCGGCGAAGACGTTGCCGAGCAGGCTCTGTGCGGCGAGCGCGGCCACCACACCGACCACACCGGCCGAGGTCAGCACACCGGCGCCGATGCCCCGCACGCTGGGGAACGTCATCAGCATCACGCCAACGGCCAGGATGACGATCACCGCGATGGTCAGTCGGCGCAGCATGACCACCTGGGTCCGTACCCGTCGGGCGTGCCGGTTGTCCGGTACGTCGACCCGGAACCGGGCCAGCGCGGTGTCCTCCACGACGACCAGCAGGCAGGCGACCAGCCAGGCCAGTGCGGCGATGACGCCGAGGATGAGCAGGTGCAGCAGGAGCCGCCGCCAGCCCTCGCCGACCGCGTACCCGGTGCTGAAGCGGACGGCGAACTGCACGGCCAGGACCGTCGCGGCGACCTGGAACGGGCGGTGGGCGTGGTCGGTCAACTCGGTCAACAGCAGTGACCGGCGGCCGAACCGCCGGGTCAACCGGTGGACGACCTCGACCAGGAACAGGGCGACCGCCGCCGCGACGAGCGCGGCGACGGCCGTTTCGAGATAGTTCTGCACGGCTTCGGTGCTTCCCTTCGATCAAACGACGGGCACTCCGGGCAAAAGCCCAAGAGTGCCCGTCATCCTCAGAATCGACCAGCTCAGACCTTGCGGTACCGGGACTGGAGGAAGCAGTAGACGCCGAAGGCGGCGATGCCGAGGGCGACCAGGGTCAGCAGGAACGTGCCGTACGACTGCTCTTGCAGGGTGTGCAGCGCGGCGTCCAGACCACGGGCCTTCTCCGGGTCGTAGTTCACCGCCGCCACGATGACCAGCAGACCGGCGATGCCGTAGGCGACGCCCTTGGCGATGTATCCGGCCATGCCCAGCCGGCGGGCGAGCTGGCGGGTCTTCGGGCTCATCTCGCCGGTCTTCAGGTGCTTCTCGAACTTCTTCCGGGCACCGTAGATCGCCAGGCCGATGCCGATCGCGGCGACGACCAACCCGGCGAGGCCGACCAGCCAGCGGCCACCGCTGGAGGTCATCAGCTTGCCGGTCAACGCCTCCTGCTGGTCGGCGCTGTTGGACCCCGCGTCCTTGAAGACCTTGAAGGCGGTCCAGGCGAAGTAGAGGTAGACGATGGTCCGGCCCGCCGAGGCGACCCGTTCCATGACCCGCTCCTTGCCGCGCTCGGCGCGGTGCCCGACCGCCGCCTCCAGCGCCTGCCAGATCGCCATCGCGAGCAGGCCGACCGCGACGGCGATGACCAGGAACTTGCCGAGGGGCTGTGCGGAGAGGGTACGCAGCGCGCCGGACTGGTCGCCGTCGTCGGACGACGTACCGAACGCGATCTGCAACGCCAACCAGGCGAAGAGGAGGTGGACGACGCCGTAGCCGATGAAGCCGGCCCGGGCGAGGAGTTCCAGCCACCGGCTGTCCGCCGTACGGGAGGCGGTGGCTTCGGCGCTACGGGTGAGTGACATGTCGTCACAATCTCCGAATCTGAAGATTCCCAAACGTCGGCCACCGCCACCCGCTCAGGTCAGCTGCCCGGGTTGCGCGATACGCGAATCTTGACCTGCTGGTCGGTCACGCTGTCCAGGGTGACCGCGAAGCCGCCGGCCTCTGCGGCCTGCTGGCCGGTGGTGAGGGTGAGCTGCTCACCGGCGACCTCGACGGTCACCTGGTCACCCTCGGCGCCGACCAACTTGGCCTCGACGCCGAGGATGGTTGTCCTCGCGTCGACACCCCGCTCGAAGGTGACGGTGCAGGCGTCCAGCGCGCAGTCGGTGGAGGCGCCCTGGGAGCTGCACCCGGCGAGCACGGCGAGGCCGAGCGCCAGACCGGCGAAGAGACCGGCGGCGCGGCGGACGGGGGGAATGGGCAAGGTGGCGGGTCTGTTCGTCACCTCGCCAAGAGTACGAGACAACCGCGAGATCAACGCCGAACGGTGATCACCTGGCGGCCGGGGAAGGTGCGGGGAGCACCGGCTAGGGTCCGGGACATGCCGTTCGACATCGCCCGCACCCGGGCCGCGTACCCCGCCCTGACCGAGGGCTTCGTCCACTTCGACGGTGCCGGTGGCACCCAGACCGCGGCCGGCGTGATCGACGCGGTCACCGATGCCATGCGGTCGGCGGTCGGCAATCGCAGCGCCGCCAACGTCGCGGGCCGCCGGTCGTTGGAGCTGGTGGCCGAGGCCCGCTCGGCGGTGGCCGATCTGCTCGGCGCCGACCCGGCCGGGGTGGTGCTCGGCCCGAGCGCGACCGCGCTGACGTACACCCTGGCCCGCACGCTCGGCGCGACCTGGCGCCCGGGCGACGAGGTGGTGGTGTCCCGGCTCGACCACGACGCGAACGTGCGGCCGTGGGTGCAGGCCGCCGAGGCGGCCGGCGCGACGGTGCGCTGGGCCGAGGTCGACCGGCACACCGGTGAGCTGCCCGCGGCCCAGTACGCGGACCTGGTGGGTGAGCGGACCCGGTTGGTCGCGGTGACCGCCGGCAGCAACGCCATCGGCACCATGCCGGACGTGTCGGCGATCGCCAAGACCGCGCACGCGGTCGGCGCGCTGGTCCACGTCGACGGGGTGCACTCGGTGCCGCACGGGCCGACCGACCTGGCCTCGCTCGGCGCCGACGTGCTGGTCACCAGCGCGTACAAGTGGTCCGGCCCGCACCTGGCGGCGATGGTGGCGGACCCGGCCCGGTGGGAGGCGTTGCGCCCGGCGAAGCTGGTGCCGTCCTCCGACGCGGTGCCGGACCGGTTCGAGTACGGCACGCCGAGCTTCCCGCTGCTGGCCGGCGTGGCCGCGGCGGTGGATCACCTGGCGGGGCTGGACCCGGACGCGGTCGGGGACCGGCGGGACCGGCTGCGGGCCGGGCTGGCCGCCGCTCAGGCGCACGAGGAGGCGCTCCTGGACCGGCTGCTCGCCGGGCTGGCGCAGCGGCCGGCGATCACCGTCTACGGCTCTCCGGCGCGGCGCTGCCCGACGGTCTCGTTCCGGGTCGCCGGGATGTCCCCGGCGGCCACCCAGGAGGCGTTGGGTGCCGCCGGGTTCTGCCTCTCCGTCGGCGACTACTACGCCTACGAGTACTTCCAGCTGATGGGTCTGCGCGACAGCGGCGGCGCGGTACGGGCCAGCATCTACCACTACAACACCGCCGAGGAGGTGGACCGTTTGCTCGGCGAACTCGACGCGCTGGCCGAGCCGGCGGGGAGAATGGCCGGATGAGCACCCTGGTCGAGGACAACCCGGCGAAGCACCGCTTCGAGATCCTTGTCGACGACGCGCTGGCCGGCTTCACCGCGTACCTGCCGCGCGGTGAGGTGCTGGTCTTCACCCACACCGAGGTGGACCGGGGCTTTCAGGGCAAGGGGGTGGGCGGCGCGCTGATCCGCGGCACCCTGGACCAGCTCCGGGCACGCGGCACGACAGTGGTGCCGCAGTGCCCCTTCATGGCCGCGTTCATCGACAAGCACCCCGAGTACGCCGACCTGGTCGCCGACCTCCCGTAACGCGGGCGGTCAGCGGGCGCCGGTGAGCACCTCGGCGGCGGCCCGTCCACTGGCCCGGGTGGCGCCGTGGGTGGCCAGGTGCACCGCCCCGGTGACCAGCTCGGGCACGCCCAACTCGACCACGACGGCGTCCGGCCGGGCGGCCAACGCGCGGTGCACGGCGGCCCGCATCCAGTCGTGCCGGTGCTGGTCACGGACGACCAGGACCAGGGGGCGGCTGCCTGCCCCGGCGCCCGGGTCCGCCGGCACGTCGGGTTCGGCGTAACGGACCGTGCTGGTGCCGGGCAGCAGCTCGGTCAGTGGTCCGCCGATGCCCCACGGGGTCTCGGCGCCGATGGCGATGTTGCGCGGCGGCTCGAACTCGACGACGTGTGCCGCGCGGGTCAGGGGCAGCGCGACCGTCGTACCCGGGGCGGTGGTGACCCGGACGGCCCGGCGGGCGGCGACCAGCCCGACGTCGGCGGCGGCGCGCGCTCCGGCCGAGCCGGAGTTGCGGGCGGCCACCGTCCAGGCGGCGAGTTGACCGACGCGCTTGGCGGCCTCGGCGAGACGTTCCTCGGGCAGCTCGCCGGAGACGACGGCGGCCACGATGGCGTCGCGCAACTCGCGGGCGGCCTGCTCGTCAGCCCGTTCACCGCCGATGCAGATGGCGTCGGCCCCGGCGGCGAGGGCGCGGACCGTGGCCCCGGCGAAGCCGTACCGGTCGGCGACCGCGCGCATCTCCATCGCGTCGGTGACCACCACACCGGAGAAGCCCAGTTCGTCGCGGAGCAACCCACCCAGGATGCGCTGACTCAACGTCGCCGGCAGGTGCGGGTCGAGCGCGGGCACCAGCAGGTGACCGGTCATCACCGCCTGCACCCCGGCGGCCACGGCGGCGCGGAACGGGGCCAGTTCGCAGGCGTCCAGCCGGGTCCGGTCGGCGGTGATCCGGGGCAGGTCGTGGTGTGAGTCGACCCGGGTGTCGCCGTGGCCGGGGAAGTGTTTGGCGCAGGCCGCGACGCCGCCGGCCTGGAGCCCGCGGACCCAGGCGGCGGTGTGCCGCGCGACGAGCACCGGGTCGGCGCCGAAGGAGCGGACGCCGATCACCGGGTTCGCCGGGTTGGAGTTGACGTCGGCGTCCGGGGCGTAGTTGAGGGTGATCCCCGCCGCGGCCAGCTCGGCGCCGAGGTCCCGGGCGACGGCCTCGGTCAGCCCCGGGTCGTCGACCGCGCCGAGGGCGAAGTTGCCGGGCCGGGAGCTGCCGTGCACCGACTCCAGCCGGGTGACGTCGCCGGCCTCCTCGTCGATCGCCACGATGACGTCCGGCCGTTCCGCGCGCAGCGTCGCGGTGAGGGCAGTCACCTGCTCGGTGTCGACGACGTTGCGGGCGAAGAGCACCACCGAGCCGAGACCCTCGCCGAGCCAGCGGCACACCCAGGGCGGTGGGGTGGTGCCGACGAAGCCGGGTTGCAGGACGGCGGCGGCGAGCGCCGAGAGGTGCCCGTTGGAAGTGGTCACGCCACTCCCTCGCAGTGATCGAGATCGATCACCGGCGACGGTGCGCCCCCGTCGATCCGCTGGTTGCGCTCGCTCATGCGGCCCCCGTACCCCATCTCTCGCGCGCCCTCGGCGCACCGCCACCGGCAGGCGGTTCTGCCATGGTCACACTGAGCGATTCAATAGTCAATAAACCTTACAGTTGCCTGGCGGCCCGCTCCCCGGGGAGAGTGCGGGGATGGATCCCGTCCTGCTGGCCGACGCGACGAGCCCGGCCGACATCCCCGGCGTACGCCTGCTCGGCCTGGTGGTCGGCGCCCTGCTGCTCCTCGCCGCGATCCGGGCGATGTTCGGGCGACGCTGACCCGCCAGCGGCGAGAACCGGTGTGACAGTGCGCCGCCGGGGTAGGGCTCTCCCCATCAGCAGGTCCGCGTGCCGAAGGGGTAAGCCATGAAGATCGGATATTTTCTGTCCAGTGAGGAGTACACGCCCGCCGAGTTGCTGGCGCAGGCGCGCGGTGCCGAAGAGGCCGGCTTCGAGGCTCTGTGGATCTCCGACCACTACCACCCGTGGGTGGACGCCCAGGGCCAGAGCCCGTTCGTCTGGTCGATGATCGGCGCGCTCAGCCAGGTCTGCTCGCTGCCGGTGACCACGGCGGTGACCTGCCCGACAGTGCGGATCCACCCGGCGGTGATCGCGCAGGCGGCGGCGACCAGCGCGGTGCTGCACGGTGGGCGGTTCGTGCTCGGCGTCGGCACCGGCGAGGCCCTCAACGAGCACATCTTCGGCGACGCGTGGCCGCAGGCGGACGTCCGGCTGGAGATGCTGGAGGAGGCCGTCGAGGTGCTGCGCGAGCTGTGGAAGGGCGGTTTCGTCAACCACCACGGAAAGCACTACACGGTGGAGCACGCCCGGATCTACACGCTGCCCGACACGCCCCCGCCAATCTACGTCTCCGGCTTCGGACCCAAGGCCATCGACCTGGCCGCCCGGATCGGCGACGGCTACGTGAGCACCATGCCCGACGGCGAGATGGTCCGCCGCTTCCGCGAGAACGGCGGCGGCGACAAGCCGTGCCAGGCCGGATTCAAGGCGGCGTACGCGGACAGCGAGGACGAGGGGTTGCGGATCGCGTACGAGCGCTGGCCCAACGCGGGGGTGCCGGGTGAGCTGTCCCAGGTGCTCCCCTCGCCACGGCACTTCGAGCAGGCCTCCGAGCTGGTCGAGCCGGAGATGCTCAAGAAGGCGTTCGTCTGCGGCAACAGCGCCGACGCGCACCTGGAGATGATCGACAAGTACGCCAAGGCCGGCTTCGACGAGGTCTACGTGGCCAACACCGGCCCGCACTACCAGGGTCTGTTCGACCTGTACCAGCGCGAGGTCCTGCCCGGCCTGCGCTGAGCCCCTGGCACCCGAGCCCATGATCTTCCGAATGCGTTTCGGTTGTCCCGGGCTCGGGTACCTCCGGCCCTCGATGAAACTGTCCACGCATTCGATGACGTTGCGCCGCGCCGCCCGCAGCCTGTTCGGCTGGAACGCGCTGCGGCCCAACCAGTTGGCCGCCATGCGCGCGGTCATGAAGCGACGCGACGCCCTGGTGGTGCTGCCCACCGGTGCCGGCAAGTCGGCGATCTACCAGATCCCGGCCAGTCTGATCCCCGGTCCCACCGTGGTGATCTCTCCGCTCCTCGCCCTCCAGCAGGACCAGATCGCCTCCCTCAACGAGCGGCAACGCCCGGAGCTGCGGGCGGTGCGGATCAGCTCGAACGAGTCCGCCAGCCAGCAGGCCGAGGCGCTCGCCGACGTCCGCGAGGGCCGGGCGGAGTTCCTCTTCATCACCCCGGAGCAGCTCAGCAACCCGGACCGGATGGCCGAGGTCGCCGCGCTGAAGCCGGCGCTGGTGGCGATCGACGAGGCGCACTGCATCTCGGCCTGGGGGCACGACTTCCGCCCTGACTACCTGGCGCTCGGACACCTCATCGAGGGCATCGGAAGGCCGCCGGTGGTGGCGCTCACCGCCACTGCCTCCCCGCCGGTACGCGACGACATCATCGCCCGGCTGCGGCTGCGCGATCCGGACGTGGTGGTCTCCGGGCTGGACCGGCCCAACCTCTTCCTCGAGGTGGCCCACTGCCCGGACGAGGACTACCGCTGGCGACGGCTGATGACGCTGCTGCGCGACGAGGGCCGGCCGGGGATCATCTACGTGCCGACCCGCCGCGCCGCCGAGGAGCTGGCCACCCGGTTGACCGACGCCGACTTCCCGGCGCAGTTCTACCACGGTGGGATGCCGATGGGTGCCCGCGCGGAGCTGCACGAGGCGTTCCTCGCCGACCAGGTCCCGATCATGGTGGCGACCTCGGCGTTCGGCATGGGCATCGACAAGCCGAACATCGCCTGGGTGGTACACATGGCGCTGCCCGACTCGCCGGACAGCTACTTCCAGGAGATCGGCCGGGCCGGGCGCGACGGGCAACCGGCCCGGGTCCTGCTGCTGTGGCGGGCTGAGGACGTGGGCCTGCAACGGTTCTTCAGCGGCGGTCTGCCCGACGAGAACGAGCTGCGCGACCTGGCCGCCCTGCTGCGCAAGAAGGCAGCCACCAAGACCGAACTGCGCGAGACCACCGGCCTGGGGCCACGCAAGCTGGGCCAGTACCTGTCCCTGCTGGAGCAGGTCGGCGCGGCCGAGCCGCGCGCCCGGCAGCGCATCGGCGCCCCGCGCTACTCCCCCGCCGCGGTGGACGCCGCCGCGGCGGCCCTCGCCGAGGCGGAACGCCAGCAGACGGTGACCCGGTCCCGGACCGACATGATGCGGGCCTTCGCCGAGACCAGGGCCTGCCGGGGGCAGACCCTGCTGGCCTACTTCGGCGAGCAGATGAGCGACGTCTGCGGACACTGCGACAACTGCAGCAGCGGCACCAGCGTGGCCGACCAGGGTGCGGTCGGGCCGTTCCCGGTGCACAGTCAGGTGCGTCACCCGGAGTGGGGGCCGGGCATGGTGCTCTCGTACGAGGAGGACAAGATGACCGTCCTCTTCGAGGAGGTCGGGTACAAGACGTTGTCGGTGCGCGTGGTGTCCGAACAGGGCCTGCTGACCCTGGACTAGCCTGACCCGGGCGCCGGTTGCGGCCCCGGTGGATCGACAAAGCAGAGCACCGATTGACCAAGAAGAGCAGGGCGGAAGGGGCGTTGTCGTGATCGAGCAGCCGGCGTACACCGGGTTCGGTTTCTCCGACGAGGAGTGGGGGCTGCTGGTCGGCCTGCCACAGTCGGTGTTGACCGCGGCGAGCGCCGCCGAGTCCGACGGCACCCGCCGGACCATGGCGGAGAACGCGGCCGGGCTGGAGACCATCGCCGCCGGCCGGGAGTCCGCCAGCCCGCTGGTGGTCGCCGTGGCCGGCGAGATCGTCACCCGGGTCGGTGACCCGGAGGCCGGCGAGGAGCTGCCGGTCATCGCGCCCGCCGACCCGGGGGCGTACATCGACGACGTGCTGCTGCGGGCCGGCGAGGCCGGCACGTTGCTGGCCGCGCGGGTCGACGAGGGTGAGGCCGGCGCGTACAAGCACTGGCTCGTGAAGATCGCCGAGCAGGTGGTGGGCGCCGCGTCCAGCGGTGGGCTGCTGGGCATCGGCGGCGAGTCGGTCAGCGACTCCGAGCGGCGTTTCCGCGACCGGCTCGCGCACGTGCTCATCGACTGACCGACGACAACGACGTGTCGGCCGGACCGGTCGGCTCCGCGGCCAGCGCCGCGGGGTCGGCCGGCCGGACGCCACGCAGCGCGACGAGCGCGGTGAGCGCGCCCAGCAGCATCACCGCCATGGCGGCGTACGCGGCCAGGTGCAGCCCGTCGGTGAACGCCACTCCGGCGGCGTGACGCACCGCGTCGGCCAGCTCCGCCGGCAACCCCTGGGCGACCGCGAGCGCACCGCCCAGGGTCTCCTGGGCCGCCGCTCCAGCGTCGGCGGGCAGCCCGGCCGGAAGGCCGTCGACGATCTCGCGGCGGTAGACCGCCGCGCCCACGCTGCCCAGGATCGCCATCCCCAGCGCACCGCCCAGCTCGCTGCTGGACTCGGTCAGCGCCGAGGCGACACCTGCCTGCTCGGGCGGCGCCGCGCCGATGACCAGCTCGGTGACGAGAGACATCACCATCACCAGGCCGGCGGCGTAGACACTGGCACCGACGAGCAGCAGCCACAGCGGCGTCTCCGGGGTGACCCGGGTCAACACCACGAAACCGACCACGGCGATTCCGAACCCCGTACCGATCAGGTACGCCCGTTCAACGCGCTGGGCGAGGGCGGCGGCGGCCGGCGCGACTCCGCCCACGGCGAGGGACGGCACGAGGCTCCACAGTGCGGCCCGCAGCGGGCTCAGGCCGAGCACCAGTTGGAGGTGCTGGGTGGTGAAGATGGCGAAGCCGACGATGGCGAACATCGCCAGCAGGTTGACAGCGAGCGATCCGGCGAAGCCGCGGCGGCGGAACAGGGCGAGGTCGACCATCGGGTACGCCTGGGTCCGCTGCCGGTGCAGGAAGAGCGCCCCCACCAGCAGACCGCCGACGATGGCGAGGACGCGCGCCGGGCTGAAGCCGTCCCGGGCCATCTCCTTGATGCCGTAGATCACCGGCAGCAGCGCCCCGAGCGACAGTGCCGCGCTGACCAGGTCGAACCGCCCGGTCGCCGGGTTGCGAAACTCGGGCACCAGGAGCGGCACGAGCAGTAGCAACATCAGCATCGCCGGAATGTTGATCAGAAAGATCGAGCCCCACCAGAAGTGCTCCAGCAGGATGCCGCTGAGCACCGGCCCGATCGCGATGCCGCCGGTGAGAGTGGCGGTCCAGACGGCGATGGCCGTGCCGCGCTGCTTGGCGTCGTGGAACATGTTGCGCACCAGCGCGAGCGTCGAGGGCATCAGGGTGGCCCCACCGACGCCGAGCACGGCACGCGCGGCGATGAGCGTCGCGGTGCTGTCGGCGTAGGCGGCCAGCAGCGACGCCGCGCCGAACGCGGAGGCGCCGATCAGCAGGAGCCGGCGTCGGCCGATCCGGTCCCCCAGAGCGCCCATGGTGATGAGCAGCCCGGCCAGCACGAAACCGTAGATGTCGAAGATCCAGAGCTGCTCGGTGGCGGTGGGGCGCAACTCCGCGCTGATGAACGGGACGGCGAAGTAGAGCACCGACACGTCCATCGAGACCAGGAGCAGCGGCAGCATCAGCACGGTGAGCCCGATCCACTCCCGTCGGCCCGCCCGCGGTGCCGGTGTGGTGGTGATCGCCATGATCAGTTCTCCTTCTGCGTATGACGTACGCTCTTATGCGTAGACCATACGCAGAACTAGGATGGCAGGGCAAGGAGGACATGTGGCGGCGAAGACAGACGACGGCGGGCCCGTACTACCGCCGGCCATCGAGAGCGCGTGGGGGCTACGGGAGCGGCCACCCAAGGGCCCCCGGCCGGGAATGAGCGTGCCCACCATCGTGGACGCCGCCGTACGCGTCGCCGACGCCGACGGCCTGCCGGCCGTCTCGATGAGCCGGGTGGCCAAGGAGTTGGGCGCAGCGACAATGGCGCTCTACCGGTACGTCGGCTCGAAGGACGAGCTGCTCATGCTCATGGTGGACACCGGGTACGGCCCGTCCCCCGGCCCACCCGCGCCGGAGGACGGCTGGCGCGCCGGCCTCACCCGCTGGGCCTGGGCCGAGCACGAGGTGCTGCGGCAACGGTCCTGGCTGCTGCACGTGCCGATCAGCGGCCCACCGGTCACCCCGCTTCAGCTCGGCTGGCTGGAGGACGGGCTGCGCTGCCTCGACGGCACCACGCTCGGCGAGAGCGAGAAGATGTCGGTGCTCCTGCTGATCACCGGGTACGTCCGCAACGAGGCCACCCTCGCCTCGCAGATCGCCGAGGGCAGCCGGGCGGCCGGCGTCGAGCCCAGCGAGATGATGCCGGCGTACGGTCGACTGGTGGCCCGACTCATCGACCCGGCCCGTTTCCCCGCGCTGCACCGGGTGCTCAGCGCCGGTGTGCTCTACCAGGACGACGACCCCGACGACGAGTTCGTCTTCGGCCTGGACCGGATCCTCGACGGCGTCGAGGCCCTGATCCAGCGCCGAGCGGGCTGAGGGGCCCGGATGCTGCCGAGAGAAACCCTCGACACGACCGTCCTGCCACCCGGTGATCGATTCGGGATGTGGCTGGAACTCGTCGCACGCACCTCGACGCCGATGCAGGTCCGGTCCGCCCACAGCGACGACTTCGCCGCCCACGCCAGCTTCATCGACCTCGGCCCGATCCAGCTGGCGCAGTACGAGTACCCGTCCCTGCACGCCGCCCGGACCCGGAAGATGGTCCGTCAGTCGGACCCGGAGCTGTACATCCTCGCCCTCACCACCGGCGGCGTCGGCACCTCCAGCCAGGACGGTCGCCGCAGCGAGATCCTGGCCGGCGAGTTCACCTTCTACAACGCGTCCCTGCCGCACGACCTCGGCCACCACGCGACGGAGCCGGAGCGGGAGCGGGCCACCTCGATCACCACGATGATCCCGCACGCCGCGCTACCCCTGCCGCCGCAGCGGATGGCAGCGCTCTGCGGCGGCCGGATGTCCGGCACTGAGGGGATCGGGGCGCTGCTCGCGCAGTTCCTGATCCAGGTGACCGGGCACCCCGAGCAGTACCATGCCGCCGACGTCAGCCGGCTCGGCGCGGTGGGGCTCGACCTGGCCACCACCATGCTCGGCCGGCACCTCGTCGCCGAGGACGCCGTGCCGACCGAGGTCCGCCGCCGGGCGCTGCTAACCCAGGTGCAGTCGTACATCCACCGCCACCTCGGCGACGCGGCCCTCGGCCCGCAGGTGGTCGCCGACGCCCACCACATCTCGGTGCGGTCCCTGCACCGGTTGTTCGAGGCCGAGGACACCACAGTGGCGTCGTACATCCGGGAGCTGCGGCTGGCCCGGTGCCGGCGCGACCTGGCCGACCCGGCGCTGCGCAACCAGCCGGTGCAGACCGTCGCGGCGCGGTGGGGCTTCTCCGACAAGGCCCACTTCAGCCGGGCTTTCCGGGCCGCGTACGGCACCACGCCGCAGGAACACCGCGACAGCCACTCGGATCTGGCGCGGATCGTCAACCGCCGGGCGTCCACGGTCAACTCGCTGCCGGCAGACTGACACCAACGCGGCCGGCCATCACCTGGTGGGCCGCCAACGGGGGCCGTGGCGAGGCGCCCGCCGCTCGCGCGGCGGGCGGCCGCCCGGTGGCACCCCGCTGAGGCCCGAGGCTCCGGCTCCGTCGCGCTTCCCCCCAGAATCGCCGACGGGGCCGGTCAGGCCCCCTCCAGCAGCTTCAGGACCACCTGCTCCGCCTCCTCGCGAGGCGCCTGCGGATCCACCGACGCCACCACTCCGTCGTGGTAGAGGTCGACCACCCGAGGATCCACGTAGGACGCACGCGCCACCGTCGGCGTGTTGCCCAGCAGCTCCGCCACCGCACGCATCACAGCGACCACCGCCTTGCGCCGGGCGGTCACCGAGCGGGCCGGACCGGCGGTGGCCAACTCGGTGGCCGCGAGCACAGTGGCGTGCCAGGTGCGGAAGTCCTTCGCGGTCATCTCCCCACCGCTGGCGTCGCGCAGGTAGCCGTTGACCTCGTCGCTGCGCACGTCGCGCCACTCCCTGCCGTCCCAGTAGCCGAACAGCCGCTCCGCCCGCCGCCGACGACGGCGCAGATTGGACAGCACCTGGCACAGCTCCGGGTCCTCGATCCGGCGTACCTGCTCGATGCCCCCCTTCGCGGGAAACACGAGCACCACGCAGCCGCCGCGGGACCGGGCATGCTCGGGGCGCAGGGTGGCGACCCCGTAGGTCGGGTCGTCGCCGGCGGCGTACTGGTCGCTGCCGACCCGGAACATCCCCATGTCCAGCAGTCGGGCCACAGTGGCCAGCACCCGGTCCCGGCCCAGTCCGGGCCCGTCCAGGTCGCGCCCCACCCGCTCACGCAGCGCCGGTAGCCGCCGGGCCACCTCCAGCACGCGGTCGAACTTCGCCTCGTCCTGCTTCTCCCGCCACCGCGGGTGGTAGACGTACTGCTTGCGTCCGGCCGCGTCGATCCCGATCGCCTGGATGTGCCCGTTCGGGTGCGGCGCGATCCACACGTCCTGCCAGGCCGGCGGGATGACCAACTCCCGCAGCCGGGCCAGGACGTCCGGATCCCGCACCGGCGCACCGGACGGGTCGACGAAGAGCCAGCCCCGACCGCGCCGACGCCGTCCGTACCCCGGTCGACCCGGGTCGCTACGCCGCAACCGCACCGGAGACCCGCACCACCTTCTCCACCTCGGCCACGGCGGCCAGCACCTCGTCGAGACGCAGAGCCGCCATCGTCGGGTGGCTTCCTACCCCATCCCACCTGGGCCAGTCTCCTTCGCCGGCCCAGAGCACCCGGTGCCGTGGCCGGTCCGGTGGCGGCCCCCAGTGCGCCGGTGGCACCGGCCCGAAGAGGACGACCGACGGGGTGCCGTACCCGGTGGCCAGGTGGGCGACGCCGGTGTCCCCGCTGACCACCAGCCGGGCGTCGGCCACCAGCGCGGCGAGCACGCCGAGGTCGGTCCGGCCGGCCAGCACGGCGTCCGAGCTCAGGCCCGCCGCCTCGGCCACCCGGGCCGCCAGCGCCCGTTCGTCGGCCGAGCCGGTGAGCAGCACCCGGTGCCCCTGGTCGGTCAGTGCCCGGGCCAGACCGGCGAACCGCTCGGCGGGCCACCGCTTGGCCGGGATCTTGCTGCCCGGGTGCAGCACCGTGACACCGCTGGGCAGCCCTGCCGCAGCGGGCCGACGCAGGCTCAGGTCGGCGCGGTCGGCCGGGATGTCGTACCAGGACAGCAGCCGGCACCACCGGTCCACCTCGTGCTCGTCGGCGGCCCAGCGCGGGCCGTCGGCGAAGCCGGCGTCCGGGCTGGCGAAGGCGAGAAGCCGACCGGGCCGCGTGGCCGCGAGCAGCCGGTGCGACTGCGGGCCGCGCCCGTGCAGGTTGACAGCGATCCACGGGGCCGGCCCCGCCCGGAGAGGGCGATCCAGCCCCGCCGTGTCCACCAGCCGGTCGACGCCACCGACCAGGTCGACCAGCGGGGCCAGCCAGCCGGGCGCGGCGAGCGCCAGCTCCCGCGACGGGTACGCGGCCCGCAGCGCCCGCAGCGCGGGCACCGCGGTCACCAGGTCGCCGACGCCGAGGGCGCGCAGCACGAGGATCACGGGTACGACGTCTCCTGCTCGGCGCAGACCACCATCTCGCGCACCGCGCACCCGGGCGGCTGATTGAGCGCGAACATGATCGCGGCGGCGGTGTCGGCGGGCTCGTTGAGGTTCGCGTCCGGCCCCGGCTTGTACTGCGGGTCACGTTCGTCGAAGAACGCGGTGCGCATCCCACCCGGGATGAGCAGGGTGACGCCGACCTGACCGGCCAGCTCGGCGGCGAGGGCTCGGGTGAACCCCACCACGCCGAACTTCGCCGCGCAGTACGCGGTGGCGTCGCTGACCGCCTTGACGCCCAGGGTCGAGGCGACGGTGACGATGCGGCCCCGGGAGGTGACCAGGAACGGCAGCGCGGCCCGGATCACCGCCGCGGTGGCCAGCAGATCGACGGCGACGATCCGGTCCCAGGTCTCCCCCGGCAGGTCGGCGAGTCGGCCCGGCACGTCGGTGCCGGCGGCGGTCACCACGGCGTCCAGGCCACCGGCCTGCTCGGCGAGGTGCCGGGTGGCCACCTCGGCGGCTCGCGTGTCGGCCAGGTCGCATTCGGTCCAGGACACCCCGTCGGCCGGCGGCTGCCGGTCCAGCACGACCGGACGGCCACCGGAGGCGGCCACCGCGGCGACCACAGCGGCGCCGAGGCCGCTGGCGCCCCCGGTGATCAGGACGGTGGGCCCGGCACCGGGCCGCGTGGCGGTCATCGGGTCCGCTCCGCGAGCGTGCGGACGATCAGGTCGGTGGTGGAACGACCGTCCAGATAGGGCACCACGACTGTGTTCCCACCCCAGCGGCGCAGGACCTCCGCCTCCGGCAGTGCGGCGCTGGCGTCCCCACCGCCGGTGGCGTAGTCGCCGCCCTTGACCCAGACGTCGGGGCGTACCCAGGACAGCGCCGCCTGCGGGGTCGGCTCATCGAAGACGAGGACCGCGTCGACGCAGCTCAACGCGGCCAGCAGTCGGCTGCGGTCGTCTTCGGACTGCACCGGCCGGTCCGGCCCCTTCAACCCGGCCACGCTGGCGTCGGAGTTCAGGCAGACGATGAGACAGTCGCCGAGCTGCCGGGCCGCCTCCAGGGTGGCCACGTGCCCGGCGTGCAGCAGGTCGAAGCAACCGCCGGTCGCCACCACCGTGCCACCCGCGGCGCGTACCTCACCCAGGAGCGCGGCGACAGCGGCCACTCCCACCCGGTCGGCCATCGCACCACCCCGTGGTCCCGGCTGGAGTGCCCGCGGCTCCGGCGCACTCCGGCCCCGCACCGCGGGCGTCGACGGAGGCAGCGCCGTGGCCACTCCCCCACCGGCCACGTACGCGGACGCCTCGGCGACCGCCACCTGCACCGCCTCGGAGACCAGCGCACCCTGGGCCAGTGCGACGCTGGCCGCCGCCGCGAACCGGTCGCCGGCACCGCAGGTGTCCCCCTCCGCGCTACCCGGCGTCGGCACCACCAGCGGCGTCGAACCGGCGTGGCAGAGCAGCGCGCCGTCGCCGCCCAGCGTCACCGCTACCGCGCCGGCCCGCCAGCGCCGCCGTAGTCCCTGGGCACCCCGCGACGCGGTGGCCAGTCGGGACGCGCCGGGCAGCGCGGGGACCAGCTCACGCACCTCGGACTCGTTCGGCGTGGCCAGGTGTACGCCGGGCACGGCCGCCGGGCCGCGCGGATGCGGGTCCCACACCACCGGCGCGCGGGTGGCGGCCAACGCGGCACGCAGCGCGGGCTCCCGCGCCACCCCCCGACCGTAGTCGCTGACCAGCACCGCAGACGCCTCGGCGATCACCCGGAGCACCTCGTCGGAGGGCTGACCCGGCTCCCCGGACACGCCGCCCCGGTCGTGGCGCAGCAGCACCCGCCCCCGAGCCCGCAGCCGGATCTTCTCCGGCGTCGCGCCGGAAAGGGCCAGTGGGTACACCTGCACGCCGGCGGCGGCGAGCAGCGCGCTCAGTCGGGCCCCGCCTGCGTCGTCGGCGAGCGCCGTCACCAGCACCACCTCGGCGCCCTGCGCGGCGGCGAACACCGCCGCCAACCCGGCGCCCCCCGGTCGGTCGGTGGCCACCGTCTCGTCGAGCACCGGCACCGGGGAGTCCGGGCAGAGCCGGTTGACCACACCTTCCACGTCCCGGTCGAGCAGGGTGTCCCCGAGCACCACCACCGGTCCCCTCACGCTTGCCTCCTCATCCTCACTCGCCGACCCGCTGTCCGGCTCACGCGTCGACCTGCCGTCCGGGCCCGCCGTCGAGCACCACCTCGACCCCGGTGCGTACCGGCGCGGCAGCCAGCCGACCGGCCGGTGCGGGCTCCCCGGGCACGGGGTGGACGACCGCCGGATCGGCGGCTGCCGCCAGCGCGGCGGGCAACTCCTGTTCGAGGTACTCGCAGAGCAGATGACTGGTCACCAGGTGCAGCTCCTGGACGACCTGGGTGTCCGGGGACGCGACGGCCAGCACGTCGTCGCAGGCCTCGGCGAGCGGATTGGGGGCGACGCCGGTGAGCGCCCAGGTGGTCACCCCGACCTCGCGGGCCGCCCGCGCGGCGGCGACCAGGTTGGGGCTGGTCCCGCTGGTGCTCAGCAACAGCAGGATGTCGCCCGGGCGCCCGTGGGCGCGCACCTGGCGGGCGTACACCTCGGTGTAGCCGTAGTCGTTGGCGATGGCGGTGAGCGCACTCGTCTCGGCGTGCAGCGCGATCGCGGACAGCGGCTGACGGTCGTCGTGCAGCTTGCCGACCAACTCGGCGGTGAGGTGTTGGGCTTCGGCGGCACTGCCGCCGTTGCCGGCCACCAGCAGACGACCCCCGGCGACCAACCGGTGGGCCAGGTCCGCGCCCCAGCGCGCCAGCTGTCGCTCACACCGTCGGTACGGCACCAGTGCCGCGGCGAGGTTCGTCAGATGCGTGTCGAGCAGTGTGCCCGTCGGCATCAGGCCACCACCCGGGTCGGCCGGCGCACGGCGGCCACCTCGCTGTAGACCTCGACCAGCCGCTCGGCGGTGGCCGCCCACGAGTACCGTTCCCGGGCCCGCTCACGCGCCGCCGTCGCGTACGCGAAGCGCCTGATCCGGTCGTCGAGCAACCCCTGTATCGCGGCGGCCAGCGCGTGCGGGTCCCGGGCCGGCACGAGGTCACCCGTCGTCCCGTCGACAACGGTGTCCCGGATGCCGCCCACGGCCGTGCCGACGACCGGCACCCCACAGGCCATCGCCTCCAGCGGAGTCAACCCGAACGGCTCGTACCAGGGCGCGGCGACCAGCAGGTCCGCCGAGCGGTACCAGCGGCCCATCTCCTCCCGGGGCACCGCGCCGACCAGGTGCACCCGGTCGGCCACCCCGCACGACTCCGCGAGTGCCCGCAGCCGGCGGGCGTACGGGTCGGTCTCCAACAGCCCCTCGGGTGGGCCGCCGACGACCACGCACTCGGCGTCCGGCACCAGCTCCATCGCGCGGATCACGGTCTGGAAGCCCTTGCGCTCGACCAGCCGACCCACGGTGAGGATGCGGGCCCGTCCCGGTTCGCGGTCGGCGGCCGGCCCGAGTGGCGCGAAGGTGGCGAGGTTGACCCCGGAGGGCACCACCGTCATCCGGGACCGGGGCACACCCATCCGGACCAGCTCACCCACCTCGTCGCGGCACTGCGCGACGATCCGGTCCACCGAGCGGCCCAGCTCCCGCTCGTAGGAGATCCGGCGGGCCGGGCTGGTGTCCTGCACTCCCTGGTAGCGGCGCTTCACGGTGCCCAACGCGTGGTACGTCTGCACCACCGGCACCCCGGTCTGCCGGCCGGCGGTCAGCGCCGCCAGGCCACTCATCCAGAAGTGCGCGTGGATCACCTCGGGCACCCAGTCGCCGCCGCGCCACCGCTCGATCAGCCAGCGGCTGAACTCCCGCATGTGCGGCAGCAGCGCGTCCTTGGCCACCGGCTCGGCCGGGCCGGCCGGCACGTGCACCACGTCGTACCCGTCCGGGCTGCGGACGGTCACCGGCAGGTCAGGTGCGTCGCGGCGGGTGTAGACCCGCACCTCGTGCCCGGCGGCGGCGAGCGCGGCGGACAGCTCCGCGACGTGCGTGTTCTGGCCGCCGGCATCCTCCCCTCCGAGGACGGCGAGCGGGCTGGCGTGCTCCGAGATCATCGCGATCCGCATACTTCCTCCTCCAGCAGCCGGTCCCAGTCAGCGAGGAAACGGTCGAGGCCGTATCTGTCGCGCGCGGCGGTTCGCGCCGCCGCTCCGGCCTGCCGCGCGGTGTCCGGTTCGGCGATGAACCGGCGGGCGGCGTCGAGCAGGGTGTCGGTCCGGGTGGCGAGCGCCCCCGCCTCCGGGGGCACCGCCATCACCGCCTCGGTGGTGGCGAGCGCGACGACCGGCATGCCGATCGACATCGCCTCGATGAGGCTGAGCCCGAGGGAAGTCCACCGGCACAGGTGCAGGTACGCCCGCCGCCGGGCCAGTTCGGTGTGCATCCGCTCCTGGGGCACGTCGTCGTGGCTGGTCAGCCGGTCCGCGGGCAGCCCGAGGTGGTCGGCCAGGCCGGCGACGCCCATGCCGAACACATCCAGCGGCGCGATCTCGGCGAACTGGGGCAGCAGGTCGGTGCCGGTGACCCGGCCTCGCCGCACCGGCTCGTTGATCACCACGGCGAGCCGGTCCAGCTCCCCGGTGTAGGACGCGGAGGGGGCGACGATGCCGTGGTCGACCACTGTGGTGCGGGTGTCGCCGGTGTCCCAGAAGATCTGGTTGAACCCGGTGACGTGGGCGATGAGCAGGTCGTCGCGGTCGGCCATCGGGTGACGGGTGTTCGGCACGTCGCCCTTGGGGGTGTTGTGCTCGACGTAGATCGCTGGAAGGTCGCGGCCGGGGCGGCGACGGAGCCACTGCTCGGCCCGGTCGATCTCCTCGGGGCGTTGCAGGATGACCAGGTCGACGTCAGCGCTCGGCAGCTCCTCCGGTCTGACCTCGACCGCGCTGTCCGGCCACGGGTAGGTGCGGGCCCGGCCGAGGCCGTACGGGCCGCGGTCGGGTGTGGTGGGAATCAGGTAGCGGTGGCTGCCGTGCACGAACGACGTGGTCCAGGAGCCGTGCACGTGCCAGAGCAGGATGTTCATCGGCCGCCACCACCGCTGGCGGTGAGGGTCCGGAGCGCGTCGACCACGTCGCCCGGGTCGACGCCGCTGAGGCAGGGGTGCCCGGGGACCGGGCAACTGGCCGCCCGCGTGTCCCGGCAGGGCGCGGCGGCGTCGCCGAGCCGGACGGTGGGCACCCGGTAGGGCCCCCACTGACCGAACGGGACGGTCGGCGCGAAGAGACTCACCACCGGCACACCGGCGGCCGCCGCCAGGTGCGCGGGTCCGGTGTTTCCGACCACGACCGCGCTGGCGTCCGCGACGATCGCGGCCAACCCGGCCAGGTCGGTGCGGCCGCCCAGGTCGGTCCCGCCGGCCGCGGCGACCTGGGCGGTGACCGCCCGCTCGTCCGGGCCGCCGGTGACCAGCACCCGGTGCCCGGCGTCGACCAGCGCCCCGGCGATCCGGGTGGCCACGTCGGGCGGGCAGGCCCGGCTCGACGCGGCCGATCCGGGGTGCAGCACCACGTACCCCGGATAGCCCAGGTCGGCCGGGCGTGGTGGAACGGCGTCCCGGCGCAGCCGCAGGACCGGTTCGTCGTCGTCGGGCAGCCGATGGCCGGCGGCGGCCGCCAGGGAAAGGGCACGTTCGGGTTCGGGGACGCCCACCGGCACCCGGTGCCGGATGTCCAGCAGCGAGCCCGGATAGTCGTCGCTGATCGCCGCGATCCGGTTGATCCCCGCCATTCGCAACAGCAGCGCCAGCGGCAGGGCGGACTGGTGGAACGAGGTGAACACCACCGCCTGGTCCGCGCCGACCGCGCCCAACCGCGCGGTCAGGCTCCGCATGGCCTCCGGGTCGACATGCCCCGGCGTGGGGTCGATCCACGGCAGCGGATGTTCGATGATCTCGTCGACGCCGGGCAGAAGGTTGGCGGCGGCCCGACCGCGCGGACCGCACAGCAGCACCACCCGCTGCGCTCCGGCCGCGACGGCGCGGATCGCCGGGCCGGTGACCAGCACGTCACCGGCCGAGTCCGAGCGGACCACCAGCGCCGTCCGTACCGGTTCGGTGGGCGGAGTCGCGGGCTGCACGGCCTGTTGGCGGCGCAGGATCTCCGCCACCGCAGCAGGCAGGTCGTTGGCCACCCACCCGGCGGCTGCGACCTCCTCCGGCCGGGTGACCGGGGTAGGCACCAGCACCCCCGCGGCCCCGGCGGCCATGGCGGCGCCGATGTCCCGGCCGATGTCGCCCACGAGTACGCAGCGGGACGGCGTCGTGCCCAGCTCGCGGGCGGCGGCGTACACCAGGCCCGGCGCCGGCTTTCGGCAGTCACAGCCGTCGGCGTCGTCGTGTGGGCAGACCAACCACGCGTCGAACCGGCCCAGCAGCTCCTCGACGCGGGCGTGCACCGCCCGCATCTGCTCGGCGGTGAAGTAGCTCCGGGCCAGGCCCGACTGGTTCGTGACGACCGCCAGCCGCAGCCCGGACGCGCGCAGCCGGTCCAGGGCCGCCCGCGCGCCCGGCACCGGCCGTACCTTCTCCGGGTCGCCGTTGTACGGCACGTCCTCGATCAGGGTGCCGTCGCGGTCCAGCAGCACCGCGTCGTAGAGCACCGCTCGGGGGCTTGCGACAGATCCGGAACCGGCGCGGTCAGCGGCGGCATACACCTGTGCTGACCTGCGCTGATACGGATCCCCCTGGTCCTGTCGCACAGCCGGCGGGTTCCCTGCGCCCCGAGGAGTAAACGTCGCCGTCGAGGGGGTGGGCCAGCGCCGCCGGCGATGCCCCGGGAAGGCCTTACCCGCCGCCCCGGAGAAGCTAACCCCGCCGGTCGTTAGCCCGTACGTGGCGTGGGTATGAAAGCCCAGTGGCGATTGTGGAGAAAGTGATCGACGCTCCCCCGCAGCAGGTGTTCGACGTGCTCGCCGACGGGTGGACGTACAGCGACTGGGTGGTGGGCACCGCACACATGCGGGACGTGGACGACGCCTGGCCCCGGGTGGGCAGCCAACTGCATCACCGGGCCGGGCCATGGCCGGTCTCGTTGCAGGACGCGTCGACGGTGCTGGTCTGTGAACCGCCGCACCGGCTCGTGCTCAAGGCCGGTCTCTGGCCGGCGGGCGAGGCGATCGTGGCCTTCACCCTGGAACCGGTCGGCGACGGCGCCACCCGGGTGCGTCTCGGGGAGGATTTCGCGGCCGGACCGCTCCGCTGGGTCCACAACAAGATCAACGATCTCGTCCTGCACCGGCGTAACCGGGAGACCCTGGCCCGACTCTCCGACATCGCCACCCGACAGAAGGGGTGACAGTGACACGGACCGTGGTGGTGACCGGCGCGAGCGCCGGCGTCGGCCGGGCCGTGGCCCACGCGTACGCGGCCCGCGGCGCCCGGCTGGCGCTGCTGGCTCGGGGCGAGGCGGGTCTGGTCGCCGCCGAGCGGGAGTGCCGACTGCGCGGCGCGACGGACGTGCGCGTGTACCGGGTCGACGTGGCCGACGCGGGCGCGGTGCAGCAGGCCGCCGACGACGTGGTGCACCACTGGGGCGGCATCGACGTGTGGGTCAACAACGCGATGGCGTCGGTGTTCGCGCCGGCCTGGGAGATTCCGGCGCGCGAGTTCCGTCGGGTCACCGAGGTCACCTACCTGGGCACCGTGCACGGCACCCTCGCCGCGCTGCGGCACATGCGGGCGCACGGGCGGGGCACGATCGTCCAGGTGGGATCGGCGTTGGCCTACCGGGGGATCCCGCTCCAGGCGGCGTACTGCGCCAGCAAGCACGCCGTCCAGGGGTTCAACGACTCGCTGCGCGCCGAGCTGCTGCACGACTGCCCGGGGGTGAAGTTGTCGATGGTGCAGCTACCCGCGGTCAACACGCCGCAGTTCTCCTGGGTCCGCACCCGGCTGCCCCGGCATCCGCAGCCGGTGCCGCCGATCTTCACTCCGGAGTTGGCCGCCCGCGCCATCGTCTGGGCCGCCGACCGCGGCACCAGGGAGCTGAACGTGGGTGGCCCGACCTGGCAGGTGCGGGTGGCCGACGCCCTGTTCCCCGGCCTGCTGGACCGGAAGCTGGCCCGCGACGGCTACGACAGCCAGCAGACCGGCGAGAAGATCGATCCGGCGACCTGGCGGGACAATCTGGATCACCCGGGCGATGCGGACACGGACCGGGGCACGGCGGGCGTGTTCCGTGAACAGGCGCGAGACCGCTCCGCGGCACTCTGGGTCGGCACGCACAAACCGGCGCTCTCCGGTGTGGCGCTCGCCGTCGCGGCGCTCGCACTCACCGTTGTCGCTCGCCGTCGGAGCTGACCACCACAAGCCTCTGACCAGGGGTTAGACGCCCACGCACGGTGGGCGGCGGAGGCCCGCAACACCCGGAAGGGGTGCCTCCCTCCGACCGAATGCGGGAACTAGATACCCTTTCCATGACCCTTGTCCGCAAACCGAGGATGACCGACATGATCAAGCCGGTGCAGTTGCCGTCGCCGTGGCGGGACGCACGCCTGACCGTCGTCGTGCCCACCTACAACGAGGCGGGCAACCTTCCGACGCTGGTCGAGCGACTGCTCGCGCTGCCGCTGCCAGGGCTGCGCATCCTCGTCGCCGACGACAACTCCCCCGACGGCACCGGGGAGGTGGCCGACAAGTTGGCCATCGAGAACCCCGACCGGATCGAGGTCGTGCACCGTGCCGGCAAGGAGGGCCTCGGCCGGGCGTACGTGGACGGGATGACCCGCGCGATCGAGGGCGGCGCCGAGTACGTGGCGCAGATGGACGCGGACCTCTCCCACCCGCCTGAGGCGCTGCCGGGGATGCTTGGCGCGCTGCTCTCCACCCAGGCCAGCGTGGTGATCGGTTCCCGCTACGTGCCCGGCGGCGAGCTGGACGAGAACTGGCCGCTCTACCGCAGGGCGCTCAGCGGCTGGGCCAACCTCTACGTGCACACCCTGCTGCGGGTACGCATCCGGGACCTCACGGCCGGGTTCAAGATCTGGCGGGCCGAAGCCCTGCGCGACATCGACCTGGAGCGGGTGCAGTCCAACGGCTACAGCTTCCAGGTGGAGATGCACTACCTCGCCACCAAGCTGGGGCACACCATCCTGGAGGTGCCGATCCGCTTCGAGGAGCGGCGCGACGGCGTCTCCAAGATGACCACCGCGACCAAGGTGGAGAGCGCCCTGATGCCCTTCCGCCTCCGCAGCAAACACCGCAACATCACCCGCTAAAAACCCAGCCCCAGCCCGGTCGATCATGGAGTTGTGGTGCCCGCTTAGAACCCGGGCAGGTGCTTTGTCACCCACCACAACTCCATGATCGACGGCGGCGGGCGGTTCCGGGGTCTGGTACCCGGGGTGACGGGTGGCGTTTAGGTGGGGTAGATGGCGCGGTGGGCGGTGGTGATGGCTGCGGCGTACGCGCGGCCGGTGAGCGCTCGGTCGCGGGCCAGGGCCGCCCGGGCGGCGTTCGCGCCGGGCGCGCCGTGCACACCGCCGCCGGGGTGCGCCGACGCGCTGGCCAGGAAGAGCCGGTCCACCGGGGTGTCCGCCCGGCCCAGGCCGGGGATCGGGCGCAGGAAGAGCTGCTGGTACGCGGCGGCGGTACCGCCGCCGAGCGTGCCACCGACCAGGCTCGGGTTGTCCTTCTCCAGATCGGCCGGCCCGGCCACGTGTCGGCCCACGATCAGGCTGCGGAAACCCGGGGCCGCCGCCTCCAGCACGTCCTCCATCCGCTGCACGTGCCCGGCGACCTCCTCGGCCCGCCAGTTCCGCCGGAACGGCAGGTGGGTGTACGACCACAGCGACTCGGTGCCCGGCGGGGAGTGGCTGGGGTCTGCCACCGACATCTGCCCGACCAGCAGGAACGGGTCGCGGGGCAGCTCGCCACGGGCCAACTCGCTGGCGTAGTGGGTGAGCCCGTTCAGGTCCGCGCCGAGGTGAACGGTGCCGGAGCCGGCCACCTGCCGGTTCGTCCAGGGCACCGGCGCGGAGAGCGCCCAGTCCACCTTCAGCGTGGAGCCGTCCCACCGGAAGTGCGCCAGGTCCTCCACCAGCCGGGACGGCAGCGCCGCGGCGCCGACCAGGTCGAGGTAGAGCGCCGGCGCCGGCACGTCTGCGAGCACGGCCCGCCGGGCCCGCCACAGCGCGCCGCCGACGGTGCGGACCCCCATCGCCCGGCCTCGGGCGGTGAGCACCCGGTCGACCGGAGCGCCGTAGAGGATCGCCCCGCCACGCGCCTGTAGCCGATCCACCAGCGCGTTGGTGATCTGCTGCGCGCCGCCGTCGGGCACCGGCCAGCCAATCTGCTGGCCGAGCATGGCCAGCAGCCAGCCGTACACCCCGGAGCCGGCCTCCTCCGGGGACAGGTCGGTGTGCAGGGCACAGCCGGCCAGCAGGGCCGGCCCGCCGGGACCGTCGAAGAGTTCGTCGCCAAGTTTGCGGACCGGTACGACGAGCCGGCGCGCGAGTCGCAGCGCGCCGGCGACGCGCAGCCGACGCAGGAGGCCCAGCCCGCCGCGTACCGGCGGGAACGGCGAGGTGATCGCCTCCAGCATCGGCTCGGCCACGTCGAGCCAGTCGGTGTACGCGTTGAGCCAGCGCTTACCGTCCCCGGGGGCGAACTGCTCCAGCGACGCGGCGGTGACATCCGGATCCCGATTGATCACCGCGGCTCGACCGTCGGGCAGCAGGTGCGCCAGCACGTCCGGCGAGTGTCGCCAGGACAGCCCGTGTCGACCCAGGTCCAGGCCGCCCAGCACCGGCGAGGCGTACCCGAGGGGGTAGAACGAGCTGTAGAGGTCGCTGAGGTAGCCGGGCGCGGTGACCTCGGCGGAGCGGACCGCGCCGCCGGGCACCGCGGTCGCCTCCAGCACCACCACGTCCCAGCCGGCGTCGGCCAGCAGGTTGGCCGCCACCAGGCCGTTGTGCCCGGCCCCGACGATGACGGCGTCCGCGCTCGGCGCGGTGGTGGTTGTCATCGGATCCGCCTACCCGGCGCGCAACCGGGCGAAACGCGTTTGCCTCGTCGAGGCCGGGGCATCCAGCGCCGCATGTACACGGTTGCGCAGCTGGTGGGCGGGGTGTGGGGTGCGGGCGGCGACGGCGGCGAACTGGTGGTGCGTGATCCGGCGGACGACACGCCGGTGAGCACGGTGCCGGTGGCCACCGCCGACGAGGTGGGCAAGGCGACCCAGGCGGCCCGCAACGCGGCGGCCCAGTGGGCGGCGACCGCCCCGGCGGAACGGGCGGCGGCGCTGCACCGGGCCGCGGGCGCGGTGGAGGCGGTCATCGATGAGTTGGCGGCGGCGGTCACCGCGGAGATGGGCAAGCCGTTGGCGGACGCCCGCGGAGGCGTCGAGGCGGGGATCGGCACCCTGCGACAGTATGCGGAACTGGCGCCGCTGCGCGGCGGGCGCACGCTGAACGGCGAGACGGCCGCGCTGGACTTCCTGACCCCGCAGCCACGCGGGGTGGTCGCGGCGATCACCCCCTGGAACGACCCGGTGGCGGTCTCCTGTGGACTGCTCGGAGCGGCCCTGGTGACCGGGAACGTGGTGCTCTACAAGCCGAGCGAACGCACACCGGCGACGGGTTGGTTGCTGGCCCGAGCACTGGATGAGGCACTGCCGGCCGGCGTGTTGTCGCTGCTCACCGGCGGTCCGGAGGTGGGTGCGGCGCTGGCGGCGCAGGACGTCGACGTGGTCGCCCACGTGGGTTCCACAGCGACCGGGCGGGCGATCGCCGCCGCGGCGGCCCGTACCGGGGCGAAGGTGCTCCTGGAGAACGGCGGCAGCGACCCGCTGATCGTGGACGCGGGCGTCGACCCGGAGTGGGCGGCGGAGCAGGCCGCGCTCGGCGCGTTCGCCAACGCCGGGCAGATCTGCGTGGCGGTGGAGCGCCTCTACGTGCACCGGGAGGTGGCCGACGACTTCGTGGCCGCGCTGGTACGACGCGCCGCAGCGCTGCGGGTCGGGCCGGGCCGGGACCCGGGCACCGAGCTGGGGCCGCTGGTCGACCGGCGGCACCGGGACCACGTGCACGGTCAGGTGGCTGCCGCGCTGGCGGACGGCGCACGGGTGCGGGTGGGCGGTGAGGTGCCGGACGGACCGGGGGCGTTCTACCCGGCCACCGTCGTCACCGACTGTCGCCATGACATGCTGCTGGTCCGGGAGGAGACCTTCGGGCCGGTCGCACCGGTGGTGGTGGTCGACTCGTTCGACGAGGCGCTGCGCTGCGCCGCGGACTCCCCGTACGGGCTGGCCGCCACGGTGTTGACCCCGTCGATGAGTCACGCGCAGCGGGCGTGGCGGGAGCTGCCGGTGGGCACGGTCAAGGTCAACGCGGTGTTCGGGGGTGCGCCGGGAGGTGCCGCGCATCCGCGCCGCGCCAGCGGGCAGGGCTTCGGGTACGGCCCGGAGCTGCTGGACGAGTTCACCGCGACGAAGGCGGTGCACATCGAGGCGCCGGGGGGCGGGCACTGGTGAGAACAGCACGGGCGGACGCAGGGGTGGAGCGTCCGCCCGTACCGCGTCGGTTGTGCTCGGGTGCGGCGGCGATCAGTCGCCGCGGGCCTTGCGGGTGGCGCGGTCGTTGGCCTTCTCGATGGCCGTGACCAGCTCCGGTTTGGTCATGCTGGACCGCCCGGGCACGTCGAGTTTGCGGGCCACCGACATCAGGTGGTCCTTGGTGGCGTTGGCATCGACGCCACCGGCGGTGGGTGCCCGTCGTTCCGGCCCGCCACCGGCGGCCTGCTGGTCGCTGGGGCCCTTGCGGCCCTTCGGCTCCCAGTGGTCGCCCACCTTCTCGAACTGATGCTTCACCGCGGCGAAGGCGGTGCGGTGCGACCGCTCCCCCTCGCCGTAGGTCTCCACCGCCGAGTCGTGCGTCTTCTCCCAGGTGCGCTGCGCCTTCTCCGGGGAGCGTCGCAGCGTGCTGGGCAGGTCTTCGCGCCCGGGCATCTCGTCCTCCTCCGTGTCGACAGGGTCACTGTGACCGTTCCCCGGTGACCGGGCGGCAAACCATAGCGGCGGCGGTCGGACACCGGTCGGGTTTGTCGATTTCACCAACCGGGTACCGGCGGGCCAGGCCAGACCGGACGACCGGTCATCCGGCGGCCGGGGCGCAGGGAGCGGGCATGACGACCACGGAGCCGGGTACGACGCTCGACGGCACACCGCACTCCCGGGTGCCCCGACGGATGCGGCAGCTGAGCTGGCGGACCTGGCGGGGAGTGCTGGTCCGCAGCGTGCAGAACTTCGTCAACGACAACTGCTCCGACTGGGCCGCCGCGCTGACCTACTACGGGGTCCTGGCGCTCTTCCCGTCCGCCATCGTGGTGGTGGCGCTGGTCGGCCTGGTCTCCGACGGCGAGCGGACCCTGGACACCGTGGTCGACCTGGCCAACCAGGTCGGTGCCGGGGCGGTGCTCAGCGACGATGAGGGCGGCGTGCTGAAGGTGATCCGTTCCGTGGTGCTGGAGCAGAGCAACCCGAAGCTTCTGCTCAGCTTCGGTCTGCTCGGCGCGCTCTGGTCCGCGTCCGGCTTCATCGGCGCGTTCACCCGCGCCTCCAACGCCGTCTACGGGGTGACCGAGGGCCGCCCGGTCTGGAAGCTCCGGCCGCTGCAGATCGGCCTGGCGGCGATCACGTTGGTGCTGCTCGCGGTGGTCGCCCTCGCCCTGATCGTCAGTGGGCCGGTCACCGATGCGGTCGGCGACCTGGTCAACGCCGGCGGCCTGGCTCGCACGACGTGGAGCGTGGCGAAGTGGCCGGTCCTCGCCATGATCATGATGGCGCTGCTGTCCCTGCTGTTCTGGATCGCGCCGAACGTGCGCCAGCCCCGGTTCCGCTGGCTCACCCCGGGCGGCGCGGTGGCCCTGATCTCCTGGGCGGTGGCCTCCTTCGGCTTCGGCCTCTACGTGGCCAACTTCGGCTCGTACAACACCACCTACGGCAGCCTCGGGGCGGCCATCGCGTTCCTGGTCTGGCTCTACCTGTCCAACTCGGCACTGATGCTGGGCGTGCAGATCAACTCCGAGGTGCAGCGCGGGCGGCAGTTGCAGGCCGGCGACCCGAACCCGGACGAGCCGGTGCTGCCGCCCCGCAAACCCGCCGACGAGTGAGCCCCCGTCCGGCCCGGTGTCCGTTTCGCCGTCGGGCCGAGGGCCGGTTCGTGGCCCGGTGCCGGTTTATCGGGTGGGGTGCCGGGTAGCGCAGAAGGCATGGAGCGTGGCAACAGCAAGCACGGACCGAGGATCGACGAACAGATGAGTCAGGAGGTCAGCGGCCTCGTACAGGGTCCGGGGACCGGTGGCTCTCGAGTCGACGAGTCGCGGGTGCCGGAACCGGCTGGCGAGGACCAGCCGGAGACGACCACCGCCCCGGCTGGCGACCTGCGCACCGGCACCCCGCAGGGCATGAGCTCTACGGACGTCGAGCAGCGCAGCCGGCTCGGCCGGTTCATCTCGATGAGCGCGCTGCCGGGCGACCGTCTGGTGCTCATTGCCAGCGCCCGCGAGAACGAGGCGCCGGACGACATCGTGGCGGCGCTGGAACGGCTGCCCGAGGGCACCACCTACCAGACGGTCTCCGAGGTGTGGGCGGCGCTGGGCAACAAGAACGAGACAACTCGCTGGTGACCAGGATCGCCCCCGATCCGGCAATCCACCGGCGACTGAAGGAGGTTCCCCGATGAGTGGCGTTACCGAACATGTGGACGTGTCCGTACCCGTACGCACCGCGTACGACCAGTGGACGCAGTTCGAGGAGTTCCCCCAGTTCATGGAGGGTGTGCAGGAGGTCCGGCAGCTCTCCGACACGATGACCCACTGGACCGTGGACATCGCCGGGGTGAAGCGCGAGTTCGACGCGGAGATCACCGAACAGCTCCCCGACGAGCGGGTCGCCTGGCGCTCGACCGACGGCACGCAGCAGGCCGGCGTGGTGACCTTCCACCGACTGGACCAGGACAAGACCAGGGTCACCCTGCAGCTCGAGTTCGAGCCGCACGGCGTGGTCGAGCAGGCCGGCGACAAGCTCGGCATCGTCGACCGACGGGCCAAGGGCGACCTGGAGCGGTTCAAGACCTACATCGAGCGGCGTGGTCAGGAGACCGGCGCGTGGCGCGGGCAGGTGGACCGTCCGCAGCCGTGACCCCGGGCAGCAGTGACCTGAGGTGGCCGCCGGTATCCCGGCGGCCATCGCCGTGTCCGAGCCTGCTCGGCGGGCACCGTTTGCGATCATCGTGCCCGGGTACGGCTGAAGGCATGACCGACGACAACATCAGGGTGTGGCGGGACGAGGAGCGGCTTCCGTTGGAGGAGTTGGAGCGCGCGGTGTCGGGCTCCAGCCTCGACGGGCAGGCCGACGACGTGACGGGAAACGACGCCGGCGAGGAGGCCGCGTTCGGGCACGGGCCGGCCGCGACGGACCGCGACGGACAGGCCCAGGGCAACAGCCGCGAGGCCACCGATCCGCAGCGCGCCTACCGCCCGTCCACGACCGGCCGTACCGGGCCGGACGTCTGAGGATCGCTTCCGGGCTGGGCGGGCAACACCGGCACGGGACGTCCCGCAGCCGGTCGGCGCGCGCCCCACTCGTAGAGCGCGATCAGCGCCAACGCGAGCACCAGCAGGGCTGATCCCAGCACCTCCACCGAGGTTCTGCCGATCAGCACGCCCAGCCCGGCCGGGACGAGCGCCGCACCAATGCCAGCGGCGCCGATCTGGAGGCCGATGGCGCGGTCCGCGTGCGCCGCGCCGACCCGTTCGGCGGTGGTGAGGGTGAGCAGCGGAAACACCGGTGCGGCGGCGAAACCGACGACGACCAGGCCGAGCACCGCAAGGACCGCCGGCCCGGGAACGGCGATCAGCGCCGTGCCGACGGCCATCCCGGCCAGGCTGGCGCGCAACACCAACCCCGCCCCCAGGCGCTCGGCCACCAGTCCCTGCACGACCCGGCCCATGAAGAGACTGCCCCAGTACGCGGAGACGCATCCGCCGGCCACCGCCGCGCTGAGCCCACGCCCCTCGGTCAGCAGCAGGAACGCCCACAGCCCCGCGGACACCTCGATCGCCACGTACAGCACGAAGGCGAGCGTCCCCGACCAGACCGCCGGCAGCCTCAGCGTGTCCCTCACCGGGACCTGGACGGTGGACGCCGGCCCGGATTCCGCGGCGGCGGGCACGCTCTGGGCAGCCGTACCCGTCGGGGCACCCGCCTCGGTGCCGGCCGGCGCGTCACGCCGCCAGGCCCGCACGGTGAGCGCGAAGGCGGCGGCGAGGACGAGCTGGGCGGCGGCCACGATGCCGTACCCCCAGCGCCAGGCGAGCCCGGCGCTCAGCACCGCGGTCATGATCAGTGGACCGATGGCCACGCCGAGACCGAAGAAGGCGTGTAACCAGTTCATGTGGCGGGGCCCGAAGGCCCCGGCGGCGTACGCGTTGAGCCCGGAGTCGACAGCGCCGGAGCCGAGCCCCAGCAGCAGCGCACAGCCCACCAGCGCCGCCAGCACGGGGCTCACCGAGTAGCCGGTCAACGCCAGGCTGGCCAGCAGGGTGCTACCGGCGAGCAGGGCGCCCACGCCGACCCGGGCCAGCGTGAAGCCGGCCAGCACGCTGGAGGTGAGATAGCCGACGGTACCGGCGGTGAGCACCCACCCGACGGCCTCGGTCGGCACGTCGAAGTCGCCTCGGATCGAGGGCCAGGCGACGCCGAGCAGGCCGTCGGGCAGGCCGAGACTGACGAACGCGAGGTAGGACAGCAGGAGCAGTGCGGCGCGGGGACGCGCGGGCGTGGTGGACACGAGAAACCATCCTGCCGCAGGGCACCTTAGCGCCGCCGGCACCCGATCGCTCGCGCCGCAAAGAAGTCGTGTCCGTACGGTCGAGAAAACGGACAGCTCATCCAGAATCGGCCGATCGGAGGACGGCAAGCCGGCCGGTTCGCGTAAGAATTTCGGGATGCATCAAGGCTCCGGAATCCTCTCCACGCGTCAGCGCAAACTCGCCTGGCTCGGCTTCCTGCTTGCCGCGCTTCAGGCACCCGTTTCCGCCTGGCTCGTCGCCGACGAGTCGTGGCTGTTCAGCCTGTGCGTCGCGCTGATGGTGGCCACCGTGATCATCGCCGACGACGCGGCGCGGCGTCGCCCGGCCAACGCGACAAGCGACTAGCCTCCGCCGTCCGGCCGGGCCTCGTGGCCCGGCCGGCCCCGGCTACGGCGGTGTTCCTTCATCTCCGCCTCGTAGAGGTGGCGCCGCCCACCCACCAACTCGTCGCGGGCCTGCTTGTCCAACTCCCGGAACAGCGCGTGGTAGCCGTCGTCGAAGTCCTCGACGATCTGAAACGTCCACCGTCCGGCGATGACGTTGCGGCCGCGCAGCTCGGTGGCGATCCGGTCGGCGAGGCGCGGATGCCCGGCGGCCTGGAACTGTTCCACCGCCTCGTCGAGCATCAGGTCGGCATGACCGATCAACTGGTGCATCGAGTAGAGATGCCCCCGGGCCCGCTCCACACACTCCAGCGCCTCGCTGAGCTTCCCGAGCGCGGCGATCGTCGCGTCGCTGACACCGTCCGGCCGCCGGTGCCGCTCGTCGGGTCCGTCCGCCTGCTGTCCCATCCGTGCCTCCGTGCCGCGTGCGGTCGTTGCTGGGTGTTCTCCTGCTGCCCCGTCTGTGCCGGATCAATCCCCCAGGTCAGCGGCGAGCGCCCCAGTGGTGCAGCCGACATCCGCCGAGCGGACGAGGTCGACGCGAACACTGGTCGGTTAGCCTCGGTCACCATGCGTGTGCCGTTCAACCGGGTCGCCTCCCGTACCGCCGTCGACTCGGCGCGGTCCACCCTGGCCGCCCTCATCGTCTCCGTGGGCACTGTCGGGCTCGCCGCCGCCGCCGCGCGCCCGGGGCTGCTGGCCCTCGTCGACCAGCATGCGGCGGCCGTCCGGGACAGCCTCGACGGCGACCGCACGCCGCTGACCTCCGCGGCGCTCGCCGGCTACGCCGAGGGGGTGCGCGCCGCCGCGCTGGAGCACGGGTGGACGCCGCCGAGCGGGGCGGTGGACTGGAGCGAGCCGGAGTGGCTGCTCACCCGGCTGGTCGCGGTCTGCGCGCTGGCTCGCGCACTCGACCAGCACTGACACGCGAGGGGAGGGCACCCCGCGGCGTACGCGGAACACCCTCCCACCCGTCGTGCCGTTCCGCCCGCTACGAGCGGTACTGCTGGGCTTCGTCCACCCGAGGCATGGCCTGGGTGCGGTCACCCCCGCGGTCGGCCATCTGCCGCTCCACGTCGCTACGCCCGGCCGACGCGGCCTGACGTTGCTGCTGCACCGCCCGGGCCTCCTGGGCCGCCCGGTCCAGCCAGCCGTCCCAGCGCTTCTGCATCGGTTTCACCAGGCCGCCACCGACACCGACGATCAGGATGCCGGCCACCGTGGCGAGCACCGCGATCAGCACCGGAGTGGTCACCGTGGTGGCGATACCCACCTGGTTCAGGGCGGCGATCACGCCGAGCGCGATGATGAAGATCGCCGTCAGGTCGGCCAGCACCTTGCCGTACGAGAGCCCTCCCAACGCCCCGGTGACCAGATCCCGGACAGCGTTGGCGATCGCGGCCGCCACCACCACGATGACGATCGCGATGAACGCGCGCGGCAGCCAGGCCACCACGCCGCTGATCAGGTCACTGATCGCGTTGGGCCCCCAGACTCCGAAGGCGAACTGCAGCGTGAACAGCAGTACGGCGTAGTACGCCAGTCTGGCCAGGATGTCGCTGGCGTCGTACTTCGTTCTCTCCAGGGCCCGTTTGATGCCACCGCGTTCGACCGCCTGGTCGAAGCGCACCCGTTCCAGCACCGTATCCACGATCTTGAGGACGGCTCTGGCGATGAGCCAGCCGACCACGAGGATGACGATGAAGGCCACTGCCTTCGGGATGAAGAGCAGCACCGACCTCCAGGTGTCGGCGATGGCATCGCCGATGTCGGCCTGCCGGACCGCGAGGGTTTTCAGCATGATGTCCCTCCTGTCGCATGGACTGCGCCGGGCGCATACCCGGCAACCGGTCCGGCACTCCGCGCAGCGCGCGGCGTTTTTCCCGACAGACCTCCGGACAGGGGCCCTGAACTGCCCAAACGGCCAACGCGGCGGACTCGGCGACGGCCGGCCGCCGTGGTCGGATGCCTTTTCCGGTCGGCCGACTAGGCTGCGAACATGCCAGGAACGGTCGGGCGGGTCCCCACGCCAGCAACTCCGGGCCCGGGCGCACCCACCGGGTCCGGCCCGGCCGTCGGCGTGCTCGCCCACGACTGGGCCAACACCCCGCTCGGCCCGGCCGACAACTGGGACGTTGCCCTCCAGGCGGTGGTGGAGCTGGTCCTCGCTTCACCGATGCCGATGGCCCTGGCGTACGGCGACGACCTCGTCCTGCTCTACAACGCGGGCTACGCCGAACTGCTGGGCACCAAACACCCCAGCGCCCTCGGTCGTCCGGCCGCCGAGGTGTTCGCGGAGATCTGGGCGCTGCCCGGCGTCGGTGCGGTGATCGAGCGCTGCTACCGGCAGGGCGAACCCTTCCTGGAGAAGGAGTCCACCCTCCCGCTGGTCCGTGGGCACTCCGCCACGGTGGAGCAGGCGGTCTTCACCCGGGGCTACTCACCGGTGCGCGACAGCGCCGGGCAGATCGTCGGCGTGTTGACTGTCGCGGCCGAGACCACCCACGTCACCGAGCAGTTGCAGAGCCTCAGCGAGGTGGCCGCGGCGCTCGCCGGCACCCTCACCCTCGACGACGTGGCCCGGGTGGCGCTGCGGTACGCGATCACCACGTTCGACCCCGACCAGGCGTCGTTCGCCGTCGACGAGGGCGGCGGCGGCTGGCGCATGGTGCGTCGGGTCCGTGGTGAGTTGTTGGACGAGGCCGACGAGCGGCTCCCCCCGCTCTGGAGGCGCGCGCCGGCGGACTGGTCGGCCCCGGTGGTCCAGGCGGCCCGCTCCGGCGCCCCGTCGTTCACCCGCGACGGGCAGCCGCTGCGGGACACCGCCGTGGACCGCCACGACCAGAAGATCCGCGCGATGGCGGCCCTGCCGCTAGGCACCTCAGTGGTCCGCGGCGGGCTGGCGGTCGGGTACCAGGTTCCGCACACCTGGTCCCCCGCCGAACGGGCGCTGCTGGCCGCCTCCGCCGAGCTGATCGGCCAGGCCGCCGAGCGGGCCCGCCGTTTCGAGACCCAGCACGGCACTGCCCAACTGTTGCAGCGCAGCATGTTGCCGGAGCACCTTCCGGATCTTCCCCGGTTGCGGATCGCGGCCCGCTACGACCCGGGTGTGGACGGCAACGCGGCCGGCGGTGACTTCTACGACGCGTTCCTGCTGCCCAACGGCTCGCTCGGCGTGGTGCTGGGCGACGTCGCCGGGCACGACGTGCAGGCCGCCGCGCGGATGGGGCAGGTCCGGGCCGCGCTGCGCGCTCTGGCCCTGGCCGACCCGACGCCCGACGCGGTCCTGGCCGGCCTGGATCGGCTGGTGACCAGCCTCGGCGCGGAGGCCAGCACCCACGAGCTGTTCGTGACCGTGGCGTTCGGGGTGATCGACGCGGAGCGGCGGGAACTGACCCTGGCCAGCGCCGGTCACCCCGCGCCGTTGATCCGCCGCGGTGACGCGGATGGTCGGTTCCACGCCGAGTATGTCGACGTCCCGGCCGGGCCGCCGCTGGGGTTGGGCGGCCGGCCGGGCACCACGACCGTCCCGTTCCGCCCCGGTGACACCCTGCTGCTGTTCAGCGACGGGGTGGTGGAGCGTCGCCGGCAGAGCCTGAGCGCCGGGCTGGCCACCCTGAGCGACGCCATTGCCAAGGCCGGCAGCGGCGACCCCCGCGCGCTCTGCGCGGTGGCCACCGCGGCGGTCCCGGGCGGCACGGAGGACGACGTGGCCGTGCTGGCGGTCGAGCACGCGCTCAGACCGAGTCGTTCGGCGAGCATGGAGGTGCCCGCCGAGCCGACCGCGCCCAGCCGGGTCCGGCACTGGCTGACCGGCCAGCTCACCGAGTGGCAGGTGCCCGAGTCGGTGATCGGAGCGGCGGTGCTCTGCACCAGCGAGCTGACCACCAACGCGTTGCTGCACGCCGGCACTGCCGCCCGGGTGGAGATCGACCTCAGCGCCGAGCGGCTGCTCGTCTCGGTAGCCGATTCCGGCACTCGGGGGACCGTGACCCGGGCCCGTACCGACACGTTGAGCAGTCGCGGGCGCGGCCTCGGCCTGATCGAGGAGCTCAGCGACGCCTGGGGCACCGACCCGTCGGTCCGGGGCTCCACGGTCTGGTTCGAGATCCTCACGCCGCCGGCCGCGCAGCCCTGAGCCGCCCGATGGCAGGAGGACGCCTAATGGCCACCAACCGGCCCGCCGGGGTCCTCTTCGATGTCGACGGCACCCTGGTCGACACCACCTACCTGCACACGGTGAGCTGGTGGGAGGCGTTACGCCAGACCGATCAGCCGGTGCCGATGGCGGTGGTGCACCGTTCGATCGGGATGGGGTCGGACAAGCTCCTGGATCATCTCCTCGGCCCGGAGCGGGACCGCGACGCCGACTCCAAGCTGCGCGACGCGCACGACACCCTCTACGCCGAGTACTGGGAACGACTCACGCCGCTACCCCGGGCGGCCGACTTGTTGCGCGCCTGCGCCGAGCGGGGTTTGCGTGTCGTGCTGGCCACCTCCGCCTCGGAACCCGAGGTGGGCGCGCTTCGTCGGGCGCTGGGCGCCGAAGACGTGATCGACACGATCACCTCCTCCGCGGACGCCGAGCAGAGCAAGCCGGCACCGGACATCCTGGTCGCCGCGTTGGAGCAGTCCGGCTTGACCGCCGAGCGGGTGGTCTTCGTCGGCGACTCGGTGTGGGACGTCGTGGCGGCCGGCAAGTTGAACATCCCGTGTGTGGGCCTGACCTGCGGTGGCACCAGCCGCGGCGAGCTCGCCGGCGCGGGTGCCGTGGCGGTGTACGACGACCCGGCCGCGCTGTTGCACGAGTTGGCGGACTCGCCGCTCACCCGACCCCGGTGAGGATCACTCGGGTCCACCGGCACCGACGCGCATAGCCGGAGCCCTTGCGGGGCAAGGACTGTCACCACCTGCCCGCACCTCGCGGGTGCGGGCGGAAAGGTGGTGCCGGTGGAGCCGGTAGATGTGGCGTTCGCACTGGTGGGTCTGGGCGCGCTGCTCGCGGGCATCCTGCCGCGGGTGCTGGAGCGCCGCCCGCTGTCCATGCCGATCGCCTTCCTCGCCCTCGGCATGCTGGTGTTCCTGCTGCCGGTCGGGCTGCCGTCGCCGGACCCCCTGGCCCACCCGGAGCTGGCCACCCACCTCACCGAGATCGGGGTGATCGTTGCGCTGATGGGCGCGGGGCTGAAGATCGACCGGCCGTTGAGTTGGCGGCGGTGGTCGTCCACCTGGCGGCTCCTGGCGATCGCGATGCCCCTGTGCATCGCGGCGGTGGCAGTGCTCGGCTGGTGGTGGGCGGGGCTGGTGCCGGCCGCCGCGCTGCTGTTGGGTGCCGCGCTGGCGCCCACCGACCCGGTGCTCGCCGCCGACGTGCAGGTCGGCGAGCCGACCGACGTGGAGGATTCCGAGGACGAGGTCCGCTTCGCGTTGACCTCCGAAGCCGGCCTGAACGACGGGCTGGCGTTCCCGTTCGTCTACGCGGCCATCGCCATCGCCTCGACCAGCCTCGCCCCGAGCGACTGGTTGGCCGAGTGGTTCACAGTGGACGTGCTGTGGAAGATCAGCATCGGCGTCGGCGGTGGCCTGCTCATCGGCTGGTTGCTCGGCAAGCTGTTCTTCCGCGCACCCAGCGAGCTGCGGCTGGCCCGGCACGCCGAGGGCTTCCTGGCGCTGGCCGCCACGTTCCTGGCGTACGGGCTGGTGGAGGTGGTCGGCGGGTACGGCTTCCTGGCGGTGTTCGTGGCCGCCCGGGCCATTCGGGCCGCCGAACGGACCCACGAGTTCCACTCGGTGCTGCACGACTTCGCCGAGCAGGTCGAACGGCTGCTCACCCTGGTGCTGTTGCTGCTGCTCGGCGGCGCGATAGTGGGTGGTCTGCTGGGCCCGCTGACCTGGCCGGCAGCCGCCGTCGGGCTGGCGCTGGTGTTCCTGGTGCGGCCTCTGATCGCCTGGCTGTCGTTGCGCGGCGCTCCCGGACGCCCGGCCGAACACTGGGTCATCTCGTTGTTCGGCATCCGCGGCGTCGGCTCGTTCTACTACCTCGCGTACGCCACCACCAAGGCCGACTTCCCGCAGGCCGAACTGCTCTGGGCGACCGTCGGGCTGGTGGTGCTCGTCTCCGTCGTGGTGCACGGCATCACGGCGACCCCGGTCATGCAACTGCTGGACCGGGAGGGAGAGCGAACCTCCGACCCGGCCGAGCGGGACGCCGACCCTCGCCCCGTCGCGGCAGCCGGGCACGCCTGACGGGGTGACTCAGGCCAGGCGGGCGGCCAGCGCACGGCCCAGGTCCCGGCCGGAGCGCCAGGCGCTCTGCACCCGGGGCTTGCCGAACGCGTCGCCGGCCAGGCCGATCCCGTCGGCGTCGAGGTGGTAGGTGGCGCCGCCGGCGTCGCTGGTCGGCTTCGCGTACGTCCAACGGTGCACGTGCACGTCGACGGCCGGCTCGGGCAGCCCGAGCAGGTCCCGGACGGCCTGTTCGATCGCCGGGCCGGCCCCGGTGGGTTGAGCCAGGTGCCCGGCCGCGAACGCCGGCACGGTGTGCGCGACCAGCACCGGCGCGCCGTCACCGCGCCGGTCGCCGTCGTCGCAGACGAGGTTGAGCACCGGGTGCTCGTTGACGAACGCGCCCCGGAAGTCCGGCCAGCGCCGCGTGGGGAAGCGCAGCACCGCGGCCAGCGACGGCGACCAGCGTTGCTCCTGTACGACCCGGGTGGCCTCGGTCAGGGCCGGGTCGAGCAGCAGGGCGGCCTGCGGACCCGGCATGGCCAGGGCGACCGCCGCACACGGCTGCCCGTCGACGACCGGGCCGGGTTCCACTGTGAGCACCAGCCGGTCGACGGTCACCGGTACCGCGCCGGCCAGGTGCTCGACCAACGAGCGAAGCCCACGGGGAGCGGCGTAACGCATCGGCCCGGCCACCTCGTGGTTTCCACTCCGGTCGTACGCCAGGAAGGTGTCGGTCCATTCGTGGACGAGCCCGGCGGCGCGCCACTGCTCGACCAGTGCGGCGAAGTCCGGGTCGGTGGCGGTGAAGTAGGCGGCGCCGATGTCCGCGGGCCGGCCCTGGAAGCGTTTGCTGGCCATCCGGCCACCGCAGACGTGCCCCCGCTCCCGGACCTGCACCGGCACCCCGGCCCGGGTCAACTCGACCGCACAGGCCACCCCGGCTATGCCCGCCCCGACCACCACCACGCTCGACCGGTCCTTCGTCATCCGATGATCGTAGGTGGCGGGGTTCGGGCATGAACCACCAATGATCGGGGTACTGGCACACCTGTTCGAAAGAAAGGGTGATGATGATGACGGACCGCCGCACCGAGCAGGTCGACCAGAACGCCGACCAGAACGCCGCGATCAAGGACCCGGACGAGTGGGTCACCGGGGACGAGCCGCCGACCGCCGCTCAGGAGTCCTACCTGAGCACGCTGGCCCGGGAGGCCCACGCCGATCTCCCGGACGACCTGACCAAGGCCGAGGCGTCCAAGCGCATCGACGAACTCCAAGCCAAAACCGGCCGAGGCCAGTAACCCCACAACTCCATGATCGGCGAGGCGCCGCTCGCACCCTCTCCACGCGATCTTGCACTTGCTGTCGCGACAAAAGGCACGCAAGGCGCAGAACAACGACAGCAAGTGCAAGATCGCGGGAGTAGGAAGCAGGGAGCAGGGGCGAGGAGGGGCCCCGCCTCGCCCCTGCCACCCCGCCCGCGGACTGCCCTGCCGCCGTTGGCCGTCAGGCCCAACGGCTGGCCAGGGATGAGCGCTGGAGCCACATCCGCTGATGAGCCTGATGTCTCCGGGTCATCGTGATGACTCACAGACATCACGCTCATCAGAGTGAGGCCCTCCAGGTCATGCGCAGGGAGCAGGGGCGAGAGGGCAGGGGCGAGGGGCGAGAGGGCGAGAGGGAGGACGACGGGGCGCAGGGCCTGGGGAGGGCAATCAGGGGCGGGGCAGGGGGTGCAGCTTCACCTCGGTCAGGCTGCCCTCGTGCACCTCGGCGGTGAGGTAGGTGGCGTGGGGTTGGGAGCGGCGGTCGGTGGGTGACCCGGGGTTGATCAGGCGTAGCCCACCGGGCGCCTCGGTGTCCCAGGGAATGTGCGAATGCCCGAACACCAGCAGGTCGACGTCGGGAAAGCGAGCCGCGCACCGCTTCTCCCGGCCGGTCCGGGGGCCCGTCTCGTGCACCACAGCGATCCGCAGGCCGTCGAGTTCGACCCGGGCCACCTCCGGCAGCCGGGCGCGCAGCGCCGGCCCGTCGTTGTTGCCGTACACCCCGATCAGTCGGCGCGATCGCACCGTCATGGCGTCGAGCAGGGCCTCGTCCACCCAGTCGCCGGCGTGCACCACCACGTCGGCCGCGTCGATGGCCGCCCAGAGGGGCCCGGGTAGGTCCCGGGCCCGCTTGGGTAGGTGGGTGTCCGCCGTGAGCACCAGCCGCATACCCGGCATTCTCCCCCGAGTCCTGGCCGCCCACCCGGGGGACGTGGGTGGACGGCCGGGCTCCGCCTCCGCCGCCCGGCCCCGTGCGTCATCGACGCTCGGGTACGGGTACCGAGCCGTTCAGGGGGCGGTCAGGGCAGGGTCCAGCGTTGCGCCCCGGTGCCGTTGCAGGTCCAGATCCGCAGTTGCCGTCCGTCGGTGAGATCCGAGTTGGGGATGTCCAGGCAACGCCCGGACTGGGGGTTGCGCAGACTGCCGTCCGACTGGGCGGCCCACTGCTGGGCCCCGGTGCCGTTGCAGTCGTAGAGCTGCACGAGGGTGCCGTCGGTGGTGCCGCTTGCCTTCACGTCCAGGCACTTGGCGAGCCCTCGCACCGTGCCGTCGCCGGGCAGGGTCCAGCGCTGGGCGGCGGTGCCGTTGCAGGTCCAGGTCTGCACTTTGGTGCCGTTCGCGGTCTGGCTGGAGGCGATGTCCGCGCACTTGCCGAGGGCCTTGACCTCACCGGTGCGCGCGCCGCCGGTGCCGACGCCCGGGCCGGTGAAGGTGTAGCTGTCCACGTCCAGCAACGCCCCGCTCCCGCCGGTGACGACCAGGTACAGGTCGTGGGTGCCGTCGTCCGGCTTGGTCACCGTGGCGCTCAGCTCTGTGTAGTTGTCCCAGCCGCCGGTGTTCGGCACCGCGATCCGGGCGACCTCGGTGCCGGTCGGTGAGTCGTACCGGAAGGAGAGGGTGCCGCCGGGGCCGCCGGAGGAGACCCGGGCCCGGACGCCGGTGATCCCCTTGAGGCTCACCGCGTGGTGTCGGACGCTCTCGCCGCTCTGGACGTCACCCAGCCGCTTGCCACCCTCGGCCGCCGCCTGGTCGATCACCTTGGGGCCGTTGAGCTGGACGAAGTGCTCGGCCTGCCACTGTTTCGGGTAGAGGCTGATCTCCTGCTCACCCGTGAGTGCGACCGAACCGGTCGCCCCACGATCGGTGTAGCTGCCCCGCAGGACGAAGAACAGCACCGAGTCGGGGCCGGCGTGCACCGGTCCGGTGTTGAAGGTCGCGCCGCATCCGGTCCCCTCCCCCTCCTCGTGGGCGTGCTCCTGGTGGCCCAGCGCCGCCCGGACGACCACCGCCGAGCAGGCCGGCGTGCCGTCCTGCGGGTCACTGGCCGTGGCGCCCACCGTCAGGTCCTGCTCCCAGTCGAAGAGTCCGCCGGCGGGCAGTCCGGTCAACGTGACAGTAGGTCGGTTGTTGCCGACCACCACCGACACCACTGTGGTGGCGCTGCGGCCGGTGCCGTCGTTGACGGTGAGCCGGGCGCTGTAGCTGCCGTTCGCGGAGTACGTGAAGGACGGGTTCGCCGCTGTCGAGTCGGTGCTGCCGTTGTTCGTGAAGTCCCACGCGTACGTCAGCGGGTCGCCGTCCGGGTCCGAGCTGCCGGCGCTGGAGAAGGTCACCGCGAGGGGTGCCAGGCCGTTGTCCCGGTTGACGGTGGCCTTGGCCACCGGCGACCGGCCACCCTGGACGTAGTTGATTTTGTAGAGACCCGCGTCGACCGCGCCGGAGAAGTAGCCGCTGCCGTATTCCAGCAGGTAGAGCGAGCCGTCCGGGCCGAACTGCCAGTCGATGGGGTGGACGAGTTGCATGCCGGCGAGCACCGGCTCGATGACTGTCGGTGCCCCGGTGGACGGGTTGCCGTTGTCGAACTGGACCTCCTTGATCCAGTTGCGGCAGTACTCGGAGATCAGCCACTTGTTGTCGTAGTAGGCCGGCCACTTCACGTCCGAGACGAGGTTCGGGTCGTAGTGGTAGACCTCGACGTGGTTGGGCGATCCGCACCCACCCGGGTTGTCCAGCGCCGGCCAGTCCTCACTGCCGCCGTGCTGCTCCCAGACGAGTGCCGGTCTGGTCGGCGGTAGCTGCTGGACGCCCGTGTTGCGGGGTGAGTTGTTCACCGGTCCGGTCGAGCCGCCGCAGGGGAACCAACCACGCGGTGTGGCGGTGGCGAAGTCCCAGTCGTTGTAGGCGACGTTGGGGCCGCCACAGTACGGCCAGCCGTAGTTGCCGGGCCCGTTGGCCCGGTTGAACTCGTCGTAGGCCGCCGGGCCGCGGTTGGCGAGGTCGGTGCCGGCGTCGGGGCCGACCTCACCCCAGTAGAGGGTGTTGTTCGCCTTGCGGTCCACCCAGATCCGGTACGGGTTGCGCACACCCATCACGTAGATCTCCGGGCGCGTCAGGGCGGTGCCGGCGGCGAAGAGGTTGCCGGCGGGGACGGTGTAGCTGCCGTCGTTCTCCGGGTGGATCCGGTTGATCTTGCCGCGCAGGTCGTTCGTGTTGCCGGAGGTGCGCTGGGCGTCGTACTGGGCGTTGCGGTTCGTCCGCTCGTCGATCGGGGCCATCCCGGCGGAGTCGCCGCCGGAGTTGGTGTTGTCGCCGACGGCGAAGTACAGGTTGCCGACGGTGTCCCAGCTCATCGAGCCGGCCGAGTGGCAGCACAGATCGCGTTCGGTGGGCCACTCGATCAGCATGTCCTCGCTGCCCGGGTCGAGCAGCAGCGTGGACGGGTTGAAGGTGAACCGACTGATCCGGTTGACCAGTGGGGTGACCTTCGGCGAGTAGAAGAGGTAGACCCAGCGGTTGCTCGCGAAGCTCGGGTGCAGGGTGATGCCGATCAGGCCGTCCTCGAAGCGGGCGTCCAGCGCCAGGGTGAGGGCCACTGTGGTGGACCTGGTCGCCGGGTTGTAGAGGCGGACCTGACCACCGGCGCTGCTGGTGCCCCGGTTGATGTAGAAGACCTTGCCGTCGGGCGCCACGGCCAGTTCGATCGGTTCGCCCATGGACAGGCCGCCATCCAGTGCGACCTTCTCGAAACCGGCGGTGGCGGGCGGAGCGAGGGCGGCGGCCTGGGCCGGGGACGCGGCGGCCGGCAGAACGCTTGCCTGCGGGACGAGACAGAGGGTGACCAGGACGGTGAGCAGTGTGGTGGCGCTGACGAGACGTCGGCGCGGTGTGCGGGACACGAGACCTCCAGCTGTCCGGGGGATCTCGGTGCCGCTCCCGCCGACTGGAGGAGCACCGCAGGGTGTCCCGGACATTAACGTCTTTCACTGGAAAGCGATAGAACTTCGCGTTGCCAGATAGAAAGTTGTCACGATCTCCGCGAAAGTCCGGCTCAGCGGTCCACCGGAGAGAAGTACGCCGGGGGCATCCCGCACTGACGCAGCGTCGGGTCCCGCTCGACGTCGGTCAGCACACCGGCGGCGTTGATCAGGCCGATGTGGGAGAACGCCTGCGGGAAGTTGCCCAGCTGCTCCCCGGTCAGCGGGTCGATCTGCTCGGCGAACAGGCCGAGGTCGTTGACCCGCTCCGCCAACCCTCGGAACAACTCGTGCGCCCGGTCCCGCTCACCGGCCAACGCCAGGCAGCACACCAGCCAGAACGAGCAGATCACAAAACCCGCCGGGTCACCGTCCCAGCGCCGCAGCAGGCCGTCGTGGGAGAGCCGCTGCTCCACCGCGCGGATCGTCGAGCGCATTCGCGGGTCGTCGGCCCGCAGGAACCCGACCAGCGGCATCACCAGCACCGAGGCGTCCAGGCCGTCGGATTCGAAACTTCCGGTGTACGACTGGAGCCGCTCGTTCCAGCCCCGCTCGAACACCTCCGCGCGCACCGCGTCGCGGGCAGACGCCCAGCGGGCCACGTCCTGCGGCTCTCCGAGCCTGTCACCAAAGCGGACCGCCCGATCCAGGGCGACCCAGCACTGCACCTTCGAGGACACGTGGTGGTGCTGGACGCCGCGCTCCTCCCACATGCCCGCGTCGGGCAACTCCCAGTCCCGCTCGGCCTGGTCGGCGAGCACGCGGAGCACGTGCTGCACCTCCGGGTCCAGCGGCTCCAGCTTGTCGCGCATCAACCAGGCGGCATCCATCGCCTCGCCGAAGATGTCGGTCTGCCGCTGCTGCCACGCGTCGTTGCCGATCACCACGGGTGGGCTGTCGCGGTAGCCGCCGAGCTGTTCCAGGCGGTGCTCGGTGAGGTCCCGCTCCCCCAGCACCCCGTACATGATGGGCACCGGCCTGTCGTCGATGCGGCCCATCGCCCGGCCCAACCAGGCGAACTGCCGCTGCACCTCGTCCAGGCACGCCGTCCGCCACAGCGCCCGCAGGGTCAGGCTGAAGTCGCGCACCCAGACGTAGCGGTAGTCGTAGTTGCGGTCCCCGCCGAGTTTCTCCGGTAGCGAGGTGGTCACCGAGGCCACCACCGCTCCGCTGGGCCGGTACGTCATGCCCTGCACCACCAGCCGGCTGCGTCGCACCTGCTCGGGGTAGAGCCCGTCGTAGGGGTGTTCGGTCGACCAGGAACGCCAACCCGCGACCGTGTCGGCGATGGTCTGGTCGGCGTCCGGCACCTCCGGCAGCGGGGCGTCGTAGGTCGGGGCGTACCCGAGGGTGAAGTTGTGTTTCGTGCCGGCGCGGACGGTGAACGTCCCGGTGGCCTCGCCGTCCAGGGCGGTCAACCGCTCGCTGCAGCGCAGGGTGAGTCGGGCGGCACCGGCGATCGCCTCCAGCATGTCCTTCCGCTCGATCAGGTACGCGATGGTGCGGCCGTACTCGAAACGCGGCCGGTAGTGCACCCGCATCTGCACCGAACCGGACAGGCCCTCCACCGAACGGACCAGCACCTGCGGCGAGTGCAGACCGACGTCGTGACCGCGTGAGCCGGGCTCGAAGGCGAGCGCGTCGGTCAGCGCGACCTCCCCGTGCGCGGTGTGGAAGACCGTCCGCAACACCAAGGTGTCCTCAAGGTAGGAGCGCTCGACCCGGTAGTCGCCCTCGGGCTGGATGGACCAGTGCCCGGCGTTGTCGTCGAGCAGCCGCCCGAACACCGACGGGGCGTCGAAGCGGCCCGGGCACCACCAGTTGACCGAGCCCGAGGCGTCCACCAGCGCCGCGCTGCGGCCATCGGCGAGGAAACCGTAGTCGCTGATCTGTCCGCTCTCCACCTGGCTGGCTACCCGGGCAGTCGCCGCCCATTCCCCTCCTGCCCGGCGACGGACACCGCGTTACCGGTCGGCCTGGGCGGGAACCCGGGGAGCTGACGAGGGAGGATGCTCATGACGTCAGCTTCGGGGCCGACCGGCAACTGGCGGCCCGGCACACAGGGTGGCGACCTGCTTCCATCCGGACCGGCCGGCCGGCTGTCGACACCGAGCGGGAACGGCAACGGGCCCGAGGGCGGGCCGCCGACCGTGACGATCGGCTCGTACCCGGACTATCCGACCGCACAGCGGGTCGTCGACTACCTGGCCGACAACCGCTTCCCGGTGGAGCACAGCGCCATCGTCGGCACCAACCTCACCCTGGTGGAGACGGTGCTCGGGCGAATGACCACCGGTCGAGCCGGGCTGCTCGGCGCCGGTACCGGCGCCTGGTTCGGGCTCTTCATCGGCCTGTTGTTCGGCATCTTCACGGTCGGCAACTGGCTGGCGGTGATCCTGGTCGGGCTGGTCATCGGCGCGATCTGGGGTGCCGTCTTCGGCGCGGTGGCGCACGCCATGACGGGCGGGCAGCGCGACTTCACCTCGGCCAGCTCGCTGCGCGCCGGGCAGTACGCCGTGACCGTCGACGCACAGCTCGCCGACCAGGCGCGACAGCTCCTCGGTCGGATGCAGATGCCCAACTCGGCGACGAACGCCCGCTGAGCGACGTTCGATCGGCCGTCCCGGCACACACCGGGGCGGCCGTTTCGTCGTTCAGTCGTGGTACGCCAGCTCGCCGGCCCGCAGCGGCACGTCGACCCGGTTCTCCGGCGGCGCCAGTGGGCAGGCCCAGCGGTCGTCGTACGCGCAGCTCGGGTTGTAGAGGTAATTGGCGTCCAGCCGGACCCGGTCACCGGGCAGCACCTCGACGCCCCGGCCGAAGGTGCCCTTCACCGTGTCGGTGAGGTACCGCCCTCCCCCGTAGCTGTCCCGCCCGCAGGTGCCGTCGCGCAGCGGAACGAACAGCCCGCCCCCGTACGCCTCGATCCACCACAGGGTCAGCGGCCCCCACGGCGTCTCGGCCACCGCGACCCGCCGGTACGCGACCACCCCGTCCGGGCCCCCGGTGTCGATGCGCAGCTCACCGCTGGCCGAGCGCAGGGGCGCTTCGACAACGGCCCCGGGATTGGGCGGGAAGTAACGCACCCCGGCGAAGTCGGGTCGCTCCGCCACCGGGATCGGGCTCTGCGGGTGGTTGGCGAAGAGTTCGTCGCGGCCGGCGCGGAAGCCGGCCAGGTCGACGTCGGACAGGTACAGCCGGGCCACCCGCTCCCGCCAGTCGGCCAACTCCAGATCATCCACGCCACCGAGCCTATGCCGTGGCTCTGCGGCAGCTCAGCGCGACGGCCAGTTGGTGAGGACGGCGTCGAGGGCGTCCAGGGTGCGCGACCAGGAGTCGTCGGCGGGGCGCGGGGTGTGCCGGAAGCCGCCGGTCTTCTCCAGACTGACGAACCCGTGGAACGTGCTGTGCATCATCCGTACCGCGTCGGTCTGGTCCGGCTCGGAGAGCTGGTAGCCGCGCAGGATCGCCCGGGTCATCTCGGCGTGCCGGACGCCCGCGCTCGCGGCGGCCGTCTCCGGGTCGAGGTCGATCTGCATGGCCGCGTATCGGCCCGGGTGCTCTCGCGCGTAGTCGCGGTACGCGTTGGCGAACGCGACGAGAGCATCCTTGCCGGCCCGGCCGGCGAGCGCGGCGGCGACCCGGTCGGCCAGCTCCGCCAGCGCCAGCAGGGCCATTCTGACCCGTAGTTCGCGCGCGTTCTTGAGGTGGAAGTACAGGCTGGCGTCCTTGACCCCGAAGTGGCGTGCGAGGGCGGCGACTGTGACGTTCTCCAGGCCCACCTCGTCGGCCAACTCGGCCGCGGCCAGCGTCAGACGTTCGGCGGTCACCCCGGCACGTGCCATGCAGCACACTCCCAACCTGTCCCCAATAATCACTTGCCTAGGAGGGCTAGGCTACTACCTATGTTGGTCCTGACCGAATCCGTCATCCGCGCGTCCTTCGTCAATTGCAGTCGAGGCGAGGCGAAGCGGCTGACCGTACCTAACGATCTTGAAATGCGGCCGTGGGACGACCTCGACTTCCTCGGCTGGCGCGACCCGTCCGCGCCACAGCGGGCCTACCTGGTCGCCGAGATCGACGGCAAGCTGGCCGGGGTGGTGCTGCGGGCCGCGACGCACCAGACGGGGCGCGTGCGGCACAGCATGTGCTCGTTCTGCCTGACCACGCACCTGGGCGGAGGCGTCTCGCTGATGACCGCCCCCAAGGCCGGCCCGAGCGGGCGGCAGGGCGACTCCGTGGGCACCTACCTGTGTTCCGACCTGGCCTGCTCGCTCTACCTGCGGGGCAAGAAGCACGCCGGGCCTCCCGCGCCCGAGCCGCTGCCCCTGCCGGAGAGGATCGACCGCGTCAGGAGCGCCCTCGCGACGTTCCTCCGCAAGGTCACCGAGTGACGGGTCGCGGCAGACGGCGCGGCCGGGGCCGAAGCGTGTTCGGACCCCGGCCCGCCTGCGGTTAGCGGTCGGTGGCCAGGCGGGCGTGCAGGTGCTCGTCGTAGCGGCGGCCGTCGCCGTAGCGGTACGACTCGCGCAGGGTGCCCTCGGCCGGGTAGCCGGCGCGCTCGGCGACCCGGCAGGACGCCGGGTTGGCCACCGCGTGACACAACTCCACCCGGTGCAGCCCGAGATCCGCGAACGCCCACTCGGTGAGCCGGACGACGGCGCGCGCCGCCACCCGACGCCCCCGCGCCGCGGGCATCGTCCAGTAACCGATGGACGCGTCGCCGTCGCGGATATTGTGCAGCGACACCGAGCCGAGCAGCTCGCCGCCGGCCGCCGCGGTGACCGCCATCGAGGCGTGGCCGCCGGTGGACCAGTCGGCCCGGCGACGCACCCAGAGCAGCGCGACCTCGTCGTCGATCGGGCCGCCGCCCTGCGGGTTCCACTGGGCGATCGCCGGATCACGGAGGGCGTCGCGCACCGCCGGGGCGTCCTCGTCCCGCCACGGGCGCAGCAACAGGTCGGCGGCGCAGAGTTCCACGTGTTCCACGAGGCCGGAGTCTGGCACAACCTACGGCCTGGGCGCCGCAAGTTTCACACGGGCTTATTTCAAAGCTGCACGAACTGACGCTCAACACCCGTGGAAGTGACCGACGCAACGCTCAAACGATGTTATTTAAATTTGAAAGAGTGCTACCGTCGTGGGCATGACCGAGAGCCTGGACAGCACCCGAGAGGCCGCCTGGCGCGCCTACATCGAGGCCAGCCAGCGTCTCTACACGCAGTTGGAAGAGGATCTGCGGGTCGCCAGCGATCTCAGCTTCTCCGACTACCACGTGCTGGTCCTGCTCTCCGAGGCACCCGGGCAGCGGCTACGGATGGGCGAGCTGGCCAGCCGGCTGATCTTCTCGCCCAGCCGCCTCACCTACCAGGTCTCCTCCATGCAGCGTCGTGGCCTGGTCAGCAAGGAGCCCTGCCCGGACGACCGGCGCGGCAGCGAGGCGGTCCTCACCGCCGCCGGGCTGCTCGCCCTGCGAGAAGCCGCACCCCACCATCTGGCGTCGGTGCGTACCCATCTCATGGACGACCTCGACGATGCCGAGGTCGCCTGCCTCACCCGGGTCTTCGACCGGCTCGGCGAGCGCCTGCGGGCATCGCGGGCCAGCTCGACCACCCCCGCCTCACGCTAGGAGCCTCGACATGCCCGCGATCACCGTCGACAACGTTCTCGTCCTTCCCCGCCTGCCCCAGCTCGACGAGGCCACCACGATCCGCCCGGTCCGCACGGTGACCACGGCGCCCAGCGGCTTCGAGGGTGAGGGCTTCCCGGTCCGTCGCGCCTTCGCCGGGGTGTCGACCACCGACCTGGACCCGTTCATCCACCTCGACCAGATGGGCGAGGTCGACTACGCGCCGGGCGAGCCCAAGGGCACCCCGTGGCACCCGCACCGCGGCTTCGAGACCGTCACGTACATCATCGACGGCGTCTTCGACCACCAGGACTCCAACGGCGGTGGCGGCACCATCACCGACGGCGACACCCAGTGGATGACGGCGGGCAGCGGCCTGCTGCACATCGAGGCGCCGCCGGAGCACCTGGTCATGAGCGGCGGGCTCTTCCACGGCACCCAGCTGTGGGTCAACCTGCCCCGCTCGGCCAAGATGAACCCGCCCCGCTACCAGGACATCCGGGGTCGGGAGTCGGCGCTGCTCACCACGCCCGACGGCGGCGCGCTGATCCGGGTCATCGCCGGCGAGGTCGCCGGGCACCGCGGTCCGGGTTCGACCTTCACCCCGATCACCATCACGCACGTCACCGTGCAGCCGGGCGCGCAGGTCGACCTGCCCTGGCGGCCCGACTTCAACGCCCTGGTGTACGTGCTGGGCGGTCGCGGCACGGTCGGCACCGACCGGCGTCCGGTGCGTACCGGCCAGCTCGCTGTGCACGGCCCGGGTGACGCGCTGCGGTTCAGCGCCGACACCTCGCAGGACAGCAACACGCCGGCACTGGACCTGTACATCATGGGTGGTCAGCCGATCCGGGAGCCGGTGGCACAGTACGGCCCGTTCGTGATGAACACCCGGGACGAACTGCTCACGGCGTTCGAGGACTTCAAGGCCGGCCGCCTCGGCGTGATCCCCACCGAGCGGCTCCCGCACACCGGCGGCCAGGGCACCCGACCCTGACCACCGTCGACCGCTGAGGTCGGCGCCGACGCCTCCGGTTCAGCCCGGGGGCGTCGGCGCCACCTCAGGAGACCGCAAAGATCCCGGCAACGCCCAGAATCACCATCACCAACACCGCTACCAGCGCGCCCCGCTCGCTCTCCACCGCCGGCTCGCGGTTCTCGGTCACGGGATTCGTCGTGTCGCGGGGCATGGTGTGGCCTCCTCGGCTGTTGTCGCGTCGCTGTCGATGGCGTTGGTCAGGTCACCGGTCCGGGGCCTGACGTGCGGACCCGCGTCGGGGGTCCTACGGTGAGGACGTTGCCGACCTCCAGGGGGGCTGGACGGTGCCGTTGCAGGACTGGTTCCTCACTGCTGAGGAACGCGCCAACCCGGTCTCTGGCATACCCGTGTGGACCACGGGAAACCTCGCCGAGCCGTTGATTCACGGTGCGGCCTACTTCGACCGACTGGTCGACGAGGTCGAGGCCCTGGGTGCCGGCGACCACCTGTTCTTCACCGACTGGCGGGGTGACCCGGACCAGCGGCTGCGACCGGACGGTCCGACAGTGGCCCAGCTCTTCGCGCAGGCCGCACAGCGCGGTGTGGTGGTCAAGGGGTTGATCTGGCGCTCGCACCTCGACGTGCTGGCGTACAGCGAGGCGGAAAACCGCGACCTCAGCGAGACGATCTCGGCCGCCGGTGGCGAGGTGCTGCTGGACCAGCGGGTCCGGCGCGGCGGCTCGCACCACCAGAAGCTCGTGGTGCTGCGGCACCTCGACGCACCCGAGCGGGACGTCGCCTTCGCCGGCGGGATCGACCTGTGCCACAGCCGCCGCGACGACGCCGCGCACCACGGTGATCCGCAACCGGTGCAGATGTCCCCCCGGTACGGACCCAATCCGCCCTGGCACGACGTACAGCTCGCGGTGCGCGGTCCGGTGGTCGGCGCGTTGGACACCCTGTTCCGGGAACGCTGGACCGACCCGATGCCGTTGGACTCGGAGAACCCGATGGCCTACCTGCGGGACCGGCTGCGCGGCTCGGACCTGCGCCCCGACCCGCTGCCCGAGCAACCGGCCGATCCGCCGCCCTGTGGTCCGCACCAGATCCAGGTGCTGCGCACCTACCCCGCCGTCCGTCCGCGCTACTCGTTCGCACCGGACGGGGAGCGGACCGTGGCCCGGGGTTACACCAAGGCCGTACGCCGGGCCCGCCGGCTGATCTACCTGGAGGATCAGTACCTCTGGTCGGCCGAGGTCGCGGACCTGTTCGCGCACGCGCTGCGGGACAACCCGGACCTGCACCTGGTCGCCGTCGTCCCCCGCCACCCGGACGTGGACGGCAAGCTGGTGTTGCCGCCGAACATGGTGGGGCGCGAGCAGGCGCTGTCCCTGTGTGAGCGGGCCGCACCGGACCGGGTGCACGTGTTCGACGTGGAGAACCACGCCGGTGACCCGGTCTACGTGCACGCCAAGGTCTGTGTGGTCGACGACGTCTGGGCCAGCGTGGGCAGCGACAACTTCAACCGGCGGTCCTGGACGCACGACAGCGAGTTGTCCTGCGCGGTGCTCGACGAGACACCGGACCAGCGGGAGCCCACCGACGCGGCCGGGCGGGGTGACGGCGCGCGCACCTTCGCCCGGGACCTGCGACTGCGGTTGTGGCGCGAGCACCTGGACCGTGACCCGGGCGGCGCGGACGACGCCGACCTGCTCGACCCGGCCGACGCCGTCGCGGCCGTCACGGCCGCCGCCGACGCGCTACAACGGTGGTACGACGACGGCCAGGTCGGCGAACGCCCACCGGGGCGACTGCGCCCGCACCGCCCCGAGCGGCTGCCGTGGTACACGCGGGCCTGGGCGCTGCCGGTGTACCGGCTGGTCTACGACCCGGACGGCAGGCCCCTGCGGGCGAGGCTGGCCGGCACCTGGTGAAACGGTCGGGCCGGCTCCGGCGCGGCCACCGCGTGCACGTGCAGCCCGCCCGGGTAGGCGAACGACGAGCGTGGTGAGTAGTAGCCGAAGCCGATGGTCAGTGGGTTGTCCGGGCGCAGCGCGTACATCGGGTGGCCGGGCTGGAGGAACTCGACCGACTCGATCTCGAACGGGGCGACCGGCTCGGCGACGAACGGGTAGGCCGAGCTGACCAGCTGGCCGTCGCGCCGGGTGAAGTAGCGGTGGTGCCCGCTGCTGATCGCGTGCCCGGTCTCCCCCACCCGGCACCGGGCCCGGATCAACGGCGTGCCGTCGATCTCCGTCTCGGAGAGCAGCTCCTCGCCGGTCACGTCGATGTGGGTACGCCCGGAGAGCACCGGGGCGCCGCGAGCGACGGCGTACTCACGGACCCGCCGGCTGGAGGCCACGTAGTGGGTCCACCAGCCGCCGGCGTTGAGACCGCCGGGCGCGTCGACGCCCAGCAGCGAGACGCCGAGGTAGGTCAGCGAGTAGGCGCCGAAGCCGGAGGTCTGCGTCTCGTCGTCGACGACGTACTGGTTGAGGAAGACCTGCCGGTCGGGGCGGGGGCAGAGCCCCGGAGGGACCAGCGCGGCGACCGCGTCAGGATCGGCCGGCAGCCAGCTGAAGTAGAGGGTGCGACTGTTCACGACAAGCTGGGGAGCGGCTGGATCGAGCACGGTGCCTCCGAACCGGGTGTGTACACGCGACGCTACGGCCGGTCCCACCAGCGGGACAAGGACGGATAGCCGACACTCCCGGCGACTTGTCGGGTTTCCTGTTGACCAGCCGACGCGGCCGTGTGCCGATCGGTCGTATCAGGCGGACGACCGGCAGCGGACCGCGCCGGAAACTGGGTAAGGATCCTCACAAGCACCTTGACCGCCGCACCGTTTGCCCGTTTTGTCATTGGACACACCTTAAGTACATCAACCTTTCGGCTAGATTTCCGGGAGCCGATCAGGTTAAGGTGACTCCCGAACGGCCTATTGGAAGCTAAACCAAAGCGTCACACCTTTTTGTCCGCGGACGAGGTGCAGGGAGGACCACCCATGACCGCGCCAACGATCACCGAGCAGCCGAGCGCCGCCGTCAAGACCACCACCAAGCTCGACCCGCGCGCTCTCACCGACAGCGCTGCCGACCTGCTCAACGCGATGGCGGCGCTGCCCGCCAACCACCCGTCGCGCGCCGCGCTGCGGGACCGGGCGATCGAGGCCTGGCTGCCTCTCGCCAACCACCTGGCCCACCGCTACAGCGGGCGCGGCGAGCCGAACGACGACCTGGCGCAGACCGCCGCGATCGGCCTGATCAAGGCCATCGACAAGTTCGACCCCGAGCGCGGTGTCGACTTCGCCGGTTACGCGATCCCCACCATCATCGGGGAGCTCAAGCGACACTTCCGGGACCGCACCTGGGACATCCGGGTGCCCCGCCGGCTCCAGGAGCTGCGGCTGGCCATCTCCGACGCCAACAGCTCGCTCCTGCAGACCCTCGGCCGCTCGCCGACGGTCGCCGACATCGCCGCGCACCTCAAGCTCACCGAGGAAGAGGTGCTGGAGGGCCTGGAAGGCGCCCGCGCGTACAACGCGGTGTCGCTGTCCACCCCGACCGGTGACGGCGAGCGCGCCACCGAGCTGGGCGACATGCTCGGCGGCGAGGACACCGAGTTCGAGCTGGCTGAGCTGCGGGTCGCCCTCGGCCCGGCGCTGGCCACCCTCGACGAGCGCGAGCAGAAGATCCTGACGCTGCGCTTCTACGGCAACCTGACCCAGTCGCAGATCGCCGACCAGATCGGTGTCTCGCAGATGCACGTCTCGCGGCTGCTGACCCGGGCGCTGACCAAGCTGCGCGGCCAGCTCGACGGCACCTACTGACCGGTTGACAAGCGGAGGGCCGGGTCCTGGGTGTCCGCGTCCCAGGCCGGCGCCAGGTCACCGACGCCACGGTCGATCCAGTCGCCGACCAGCTTGACCCAGCCGTTGCC
>NZ_JBEZEX010000036.1:0-61126 GCF_040649115.1 Micromonospora sp. NPDC049049
GGCGGCGGGCGGCGGGCGGCGGGCGGCGGGCGGCGGGCGGCGGGCGGCGGGCGGCGGGCGGCGGGCGGCGGGCGGCGGGCGGCGGGCGGTGCGGGCCGGTTCAGAAGGTCAACAGGCGGAACTCGCCCACCGGCTGGAAGCCGAGGCAGCGGTAGACCGACTCACCGACGGCCGACGAGGTGAGCGCGGCGGTGCGGGCGCCCCGCTCGGCAGCCAGTTCGAGGGCGGCCCTGGTCATGGCCGCGCCGATGCCTCTGCGGCGCTGTTCCGGCTGGGTGCCGACGAAGTAGAGGGTGACCAGACCGTGGCTGATCCAGGCGACGGCCGTCGCGACGATCCGGCCGTCATCGAGGCGGCCGGCCAGCCGCAGCACTGTGCCCTCTCCGGTGAATGCCTTCTCCCGTTCGATCGTCGCCGCCACGCCGTCCGCTGGGATTCCGGACACCCGGGCATAGGCCGGGACGAACGTGGCGAGGTCGGTGGTCTCGGCGATCCGCACACCGGCCGGAGTCGGCACCTCCGCCACCGCCCCGATCCCCACGGTCATGATCGGCATCCGGGCGACCTGCGCCGCGCCGAGGGAGACCAGGCCGTCCGCGGTGCCGGCGTCGCTGTCCGGGCCGACCCACCAGATCCGGGGTACGCCGTGCAGGCGCTTCCGGGCCTCGCTGAGCGCGTCCTGCGGTGTGCGCCCGACCACCCGCAGCACGCCGTTGAGGGGTGCGTGCGGCACCTCACTGCGGTAGGTCGGGAGGTCCGGCCCGCCGGCGACGCCGATGTTCCAACCGAGCAGGTACGCCCGGTGCGCGGCCAGGACCGTGTCGAGAGGCTCCATGATCTGGATCGTAACGCGGGGGCGGCAACCCCCTCGGCCAGCGGAAACAGGCACTGTGGACGGCATCGCCGGCGGCGGCCGGCACCTCGTCTGCCTCGTGTCTCTCCTGCCCCGCCAGCGATCGCGTCTGCGGACGGGCCGGCCGCCGTCGGTGCGGCGGCCGGCCCGTATGCGCTGTGTGTCTGGCGGCTCCGCCAGCGGTGGTCTGGCGACTCCGCTAGCGGTGGACCTGTCCGGGTCACAGCGGCGGGGCGATGTCCCGCCGCTCCTCGACCTGGCGGTACTCCACCGGCTGCTCGGTGGTGGTGACGACCTGGCGGCGGCGACCCCAGATCAGCGTGGTCATGATCAGGCCGAGCACGCCGGCACCCATCAGGATCCAGCCGACCACGTCGAGGTTGATGCCGCCGACGCTCGCGTCCAGTGCGAAGGTGAGGATCGCGCCGAGCGCGATCAGGAAGATGCTGGTGCCGATACCCACGACAGCCTCCTTAGGGGGTGTGGTGCGCTGTCGGATCGTTCAGTACCCCAGCCGGCACCAGCGCAACCGCGACCGGCCAGGGTGCCGTTCCAAGCGATCTTGGCATCGGGTAGAGTTCACCTGTCGCCGGCGCTTGCCGGGGACGTGCGGACGTAGCGCAGCTGGTAGCGCATCACCTTGCCAAGGTGAGGGTCGCGGGTTCGAATCCCGTCGTCCGCTCGCGATGTGCCCCCTGGGGCCGCCACGGGCGATTGGCGCAGTGGGAGCGCGCTTCCCTGACACGGAAGAGGTCACTGGTTCAAACCCAGTATCGCCCACCATCCACACAGAGCGATCAGATGGCCCGTTGCCGGATATCCGGTGACGGGCCTCTTTCTCCATGGGTGACCATCGGTCATTCGCCGGCGCGGAGTACCTCGCTCAGCCGGTCACGTCGCCGCAGCGCCGACTCGACGGGTACGACGGTGGCCGCCGCCGCCAGCAGCGCCACGCTCACCAGGCCCAGCAGCCACCACGGCAGGACCGCCGCCGGGTCGGCGGCCTGGCCGGTGAGCAGCCGCAGGTCGAGCGGGCCGAGCGCCAGGCGGGCGAGCACGGCCCCGAGTAGCGGACCGCACACCGCGGTGACCACGACCGGCGGAAGCAACTCGCCGGCGGCGACCCAGCGGACGTCGCGTGGCCGCAGGCCGAGGGTCCGCAGACGGGTCAGGGTCTGCCACCGCTGCGACGCACCGGCGGCGGCGGCGAGCGTGAGGCCGAGCAACCCCAGCGCCAGCAGCACCGCGGCAGCTGTCCACGCCAGCCGTGTCAGCCCTGCCGTCAAAGGAGCCACCCGCTGCGCCCGCAGGACGTCAGTACGCAGCACGACGTCGGAGGCGACTCCGGTGTTCGACACGGCCCGCCCCGCGCCGGGACCGGTCACCCAGACGGTGTTCGCAACGGCGGGCAGCCCGGCGTCGGCAAGGGCCGTGGCGTCCACGATGACGACGTCGTCGACGCCGCCGACGGAGGGAGCGGTACCGACGGCGGCGAGGCGGATCGCCGGTGCGCCTTTGCGGGGGAGTTGCAGCCGCGAGCCGGTACGCAGATCGCCGGCTTTCGAGCGGACCAGCGCCGGGACCTCCCCGGGGCCCGGACCGGGAGCCGTGAGCCGTGCCAGCGCCGGCGCGTCGGGCAGCGGTGTGGTGGCCAGCAGGTGCTGGAACGCGGCCGCGTCCACGATGACCAGGCGTGGGGTGAGCAGCGTCGATTCGGCGAAGACGCGTGCCGAGTCGGTCACCTGCGCGACGACGACCTGCCCTACCCCGGGTGCGGCGGCGATGCGCTCGGCGAGTGCGGGCGTGGCGGTTTCGGCGTCCGCGCCGACGTCGAGGCGGGCGTCGGCGCCGACGGTGCTCCACGCGCCGTCGGTCTGGCCCCGGGTGACGGTGGCGCCGAGGATGAGCGCGAACGACGCGAGCGCCGTGGTGCTGACCAGCACCAGCAGGGGCAGCGCGCGTCCGGCCGTTGTGGTCGCCTGGGCGGCACTGAACACGGCCAGGGGGCGGCGTGAGCGCAGGGCCTGTCGGAGCGCGAACCGCGCCCCGAGGGGCAGTAGCCGGAGCAGGACGAGCGCGCCGACGAGCGCGCCCAGGGAGAGGGCGCTGATCGGCAGGATCAGGTCGCCGGTCAGTTCACCGGTGTCGCCGTCGGAGGCGGCGGGCACGAGCCCACGCTGGTGCAGTGTGACGAATGCGGCGATCGCGGCGATCAGGACAGCGGCCTCCACGGCGGCGCGGCGCAGCTGGCCGGTGGCCCGGATCCAGCGCCGAGCGGCCGGGTTGGCGGGTTGGCGTCGGTCACGGCTGGCGCGGGCGGCGGCGAGGGTGCCGAACGCCGGCCCGGCGACGGCGCCGGCCAGGACCACGGGAACGGCCCAGGTCCAGGCGACGCCCGGAGCGGCCGCGCGTGCGAGTGCGAGCCCGACGGCGGCGGCCGACAGGGACACCACTGCGGACTCGATGACCAGTTCCGCGCCGAGGTCGGGGAGCGCCGCCCCACGCTGCCGGGCGATGCTCAGCACCGGGGTGCGGCGGCGGACCAGCAGGTCGGCGGCGAGCAGCAGGACCAGCACCGCCGCGGTGAGTACGCCGGCGAGCAGGATGGCGGCCTGTGCCGCAGCGGCGTTGTTGCGGGTACGGGCGTCGCGCAGGACGGTGTCGAGCTGCGATTCCCACTTCAGGGACTGGTCGCGGTCGCTCGACGAGCCGGAGGTCGCCTTGAGCTTGACCACCTGGCTGGCGAGCGACGTAGTGGAGTCCGAGGTGAGCGCGTCGGGAACGGGTGCGAAGTGGACGGTGCGTCGCAGTTGGTCCTCGTCGACGGCGAGCCGTGCGTCCGGTAACGAGTCGCGCGACAGCAGGCCGTTGAACCGGGTGGTCCCGACGCCGTCGGCGCCGGGTACGGGGCGCAGCAGTGCCGGGGCGAGTCGCCAGGCCGGGTCGGCGCTGTCCGCGGGTCGGTAGATCCCGCTGACCCGGACGTCCTTGTCGCCACCCTGGCCGTCCTTGACCGGGATCCGGTCGCCGGGGTCGAGGTCGAGTGCGGCGGCGTCCGCCTCGGAGAGGCCGATCTGCACCGGCCAGGGGGGTCCGTCGTAGGGGACCTCGACGTACTCGTCGGAGACGGCGGGACCGGGCGGGCTGCCGGCGATCCAGGTGACGTCCGGGCCGCCGAGGTCACTGGCCAGGTAGGTGAACTGGAAGGTACGCGGCACGTTGCCGTCGGTGATCTTGAGGATCGGGCCGTTGACGACGGCGACGGGCGGAAGCAGCGCGGCGTCCAGGTCGGGCCCGAGCGCGGACGTCGTTCGGGCGAGGAAGGCGTCGACCGCCTCGGCGAGGTTGGGCATCCGGACCCGACCACCGGTCGGTCCGTCGTCGCGTTCCCAGTCGGCGTGTGCCAGGACGTTCGAGTCGGTGCCGGCGTCGCGGACCGTGCCCTGCACGGCGTTGTCGGCGGCGGCGCGCAGCAGCGGCGGTACGGCCCCGGCGAGCAGCGTGACGGTCGCGATGACGGCGGCGGTGAGCAGCAGCGGCCCGACGTCGGTGCGGCCACGGCTGCGGACGCTGGGCCAGTGCGGCGTCGGCCACCGGCGGGTCAGCCACCGGTTCACGGTGCCACCCGCAGGTGCGCGGCATCGGCCCGGCGGACCTGGACGGTGACCACGACGGCGACCGCCAGCACGCATCCGGCCAGCAGGACGGCGAGCAGTGCGGTCTCGGCCGGCCACGGCCAGTGTGGTTGGGCGACCGGGACGGGCGCCGCGCCGGTGTCGGAGCGCACCAGCAGGGGAGCGACGACGCGGGTGGCGAGCGCGCCGACGGCCGTGCCCGCCGCGAGCAGGGGCAGCAGTACGCCGGCGTGCTGGCCGAGCAGCACGGCCCGGATGTCGCGCCGGGACATCCCCAGGCCGCGCAGCCGCGCCACCTCGACGGCGCGGACCTGCAGATCACAGGTGACGTGCAGGACGACGCCGGCGAGCAGCAGCAGGGCGGCGGCCGGGACGATGAGCCGGAGAGCTGCCGGCAGCCCGGCGCTCAGCGGGCCGTCGGTGAGACGGGCGGTCTCCGCCTCGCGGGTCGCGACGGTGCCCAGGTGCAGGGCGGTGGCCCGCTCGGCGGCACCGGGCTCGGTCGGGCGGCCGACCCACCAGGCGTCGACCGGGAACGTCAGGTCGCCGGTGACGACGCGTGCGCGGGACAGCGTGTCCAGGTCGGCCAGCACGGCGGCGGCGCCGGGGGCGGACGGTACGGTCGGGATGACCTCGGTGACGACGACCGGGACGGGCGTGATGCCGACCGTGACGCTGAGTTCGCTGCCGCGTTCGGCGCCGACCTCGCTGGCGAAGTGGTCGGAGACGGCGACGGGCACCGGGCCGGGGTCCGGGAAGGCGGTGGCGACGAGGGTCAGGGCGGCGTCGTCGGCGCCGGCGAGGTCGACTGTCGTTGCCATCCGCAGCGCGGTTCCCGTCGGCGTGGCGGACATCATGACCGTCGGGTCGACCAACCTGCCGGGGACCGGCGGCGCGGACGTGGCGGTCCAGTCCGACCCGTCGGTGGACCTGTCCTGCGACCCGGCGGGTGGCACGGTGAGCGTGACGGCGACGGCGACGCGTCCGCCGACCGGGTCGGCGGCGATCGGCAGGGCGACCGCGACGAGCCGCAGTCCGTCGGCGGACGCGCAGTCGGGCAGCCGAACCTCCCGACCGTCGAGCGGTACGGGGGGACTGGTGCAGGACGTGCGCAGGCCGGTGGCGTCCTGCAGCAGCAGTTGGGGCGTCACGGTGAGCGGGGTGCCGCCGGAGGCGGTTCCGCTCAGGACGAGCGGGGCGCCGGCCGGGACGGGGAGGCCGGTGACCCGGGTGCGTGGTGCCAGCGCGGTGCCGACGTCCGCCCATCCGCGCTCGTTGTCGAGCCGCCCGCGTAGCAGCGCGTCGGCGCGGGTGGTGTCGACGGCGACCAGACGCGGCGCGTCGCCGGCGGTGCCGAGCCACTGACCGACCGTGGTGCCACGGTCGAGGGCCGGGCTCACCGCCCCCGCGGTGGCCGCGCTGACGACAGCGCCGTCTCCGGCCACCGGCGCCGTGCTGAGGGTGAGTGCCAGGTCGGTGCCGACGGCGAGCGCGGCCTGGTCGCGTTGCGACTGGTGCCACGTGCTGTCGAAGGCGAGGCCGAAGGTGCCGGCCGCGCAGGCCAGCCCGACGAGCAGACCGGCGGCGACCGCTTGTGGCCGGCGGGCAGCCTCGGAGACCGCCAGCGGAAGCGCCAGCCCGCGGGCGCGGTACGCCAGCCGGTCGGCACCGCGCAGGGCGGGGAGTACCACCCGGAGAGCCAGGGCGGCACCCGCGGTGAGCAGCAGTGCCGGCGCGAGCACCCGGACCGCGTCGGCGCGTGGGCTGGCGGTGGTGGGCTGCGCGTACAGCTGCCACCACCCGACGGCGGCGAATACCGCGAGCAGCAGGTCGGCGCCGGATCGGGCCAGCAGTTCGCGGCGGGTGCGCCGCTCGCCGGCCGCCGGGACCGGTCGGATCGCCAGGACGGTGAGTACGGCGGCGAGCACCAGCGCGCCACCGACGACCGCGAGGACCTGGACGCTGGAGACGGCTGGCCGGACGGTCAGGCCGGCGTCGTCCAGCGGTGGCAGGTGGGTCAGACCGGCGTGCAGGGCCGACGAGGCAGGTATCGCGAGCGCGACGGCGACGGCGGCGACGAGCCCGGCCTCGAGTGTCGCGGTGGCGGCGAGCTGGCGACGGCTGGCGCCCAGGGCGGCCCGCAGGGCGGTCTCGTCGGCGCGGATGCCCGCGGTCAGCCGGCCCGCGAGGACGAGTGCTGTCGCGGCCAGGACACCGCCGAGGACGGCGACGGCGAGCACGACGGCGGCGGTGACGTGCCGTTGGTCGTCGGCGGCCCGCAGGGTCAGCGGCAGGTCGGAGGCGACCCGTGCGAGCTGGACGCGCTCGCCGAGGGTGCCGGCCAGCCGGCGGTCGGCGTTGTCGACGGCCCCGGCCACGGTCTCCAGGTTGCTGCGGTTGTTGTGGGACAGGTCCGGATGGGCGGTGACCTCCATCCGGTCGACTGTGGCGCCGGTGGTGAGCAGGTCGGCGAGGTCGACGAGGAACGGGCCGTAGGCGTTGACCGGCTGCATGAAGCGGCCGTCCCGGTAGCCGATGGCGGAGCCGGCCGCGGCCAGCGGGTCACGGTCCCAGCCGCGTCCCGCGAGGGGGCGCACCACACCGACGACTGTCACGTCGATGGCCGGGACGGGCGCGTGGGCCAGTTCGGCGCCGAGGCGTACCCGGTCACCGGGGGTGAGGCCGAGCAGTTGTGCGGTGGACTCCAGCAGCACCGCGTCGCCCGGGTGCTGTGGCCAGCGCCCGGTGACCAGCTCGGCTCGGGTCGGCAGGTCGTCCAGCCCCGACAGGTAGGCCTGCGGCGGGACTGTGGTGCCCGTGGCGAGCGTGGGCGGCAGCGCCCGCAGCACCGTCGACGCCCGCGCGGTTGTCGTCACCGGGATCGGTGCGAGCGTGGAGGCCACCACGGTACGGGTGTCGGCGGCGACGGACTGCGTGTCGCGGCCCTCGACGGTGCCGGTGTAGACGGTCACGTCGACGTCGGCGGGGGCGGCGCGAGCCATGGCGACCTCCAGCGCCCGCTCGGCGGTGCGGGTGACGAGCAGGGTGCAGGTGCCCAGCAGGGTCGCGCCGATCGTGACGACCCCGAGGAGGGCTGCCAGCAACGGCCACTGCGCGCGGGCGCGCCGGCTGACCAACCTCATCGTCGCGTCACCCGGCGTCCGGCACGGGTACGTACGGCTGCCCGGCCGCCTGTTCGTCGAGGTGCCCGTCGTGGATGCGGATCACCCGGTCGGCCAGGGCCATCATCACCGCGTCGTGGGTCGACACCAGTACCGTGACGCCCTCGGATTCCACTATCCCGCGCAGCAGCGCCATCACCGACAGGCCGGTCTCGGCGTCCAGTTGCCCGGTGGGCTCGTCGGCGAGCAGGAGCTTGGGTGAGGCGGCCAGCGCGCGGGCGATCGCCACCCGCTGCTGCTGGCCGCCGGACAGCTCGGCCGGCCGCTGCCGGGCGTGGTCGGCCAGGCCGATCAGCTCCAGCAGCAACTCGACCCGCCGCTCGCGCTCGGGTGGGGCGACGCGGGCCATCCGCAGCGGGGCCGCGACGTTCTCCGCCGCTGACAGCACCGGGATCAACCCGAAGCTCTGGAAGACGTACGACACCTTCTCGCGTCGCAGCCGGGACAGGCCGTCCTCGTCGAGCGCTGTCACGTCGGTGCCGTCGACGTGCACGGTGCCGGCGTCCGGGCGGTCCAGGCCACCGATGACGTTGAGCAGGGTGGTCTTGCCCGAGCCGGACCGGCCGACCAGCGCCACCATCGAACCGGCGGCCACGTCGAGCGACACGCCGTTCAGGGCGTGCACGACGGTCGGCCCGGTACGAAAGCGCCGGTGGACGCCGCGGACGCTCAGCAGCGGCTCGCTACTCATTCGCCGCTTCCCGAGTCGGGGTGGATCGTGATGTGGTCGGGTTCCAGGGCCAGCCGGACCCGTCGGGTCAGCGCCAGCGCCTGGCGGAACTCGCGGGGCACCTGGACCCGCCCGGCCCGGTCCATCACGGCGTACTCCTCGGCGATCATGTGCGTGTCGCCCTCCGCGTCGGTGGTGGTGCGGCGCAGCACCTCGCTGCTGGTGCGCCCGTCCCGGATCGCGACGGTCCGTTCGACCTGGCCGCTGACCTCCGGATCGTGGGTGACCACGACGACGGTGACGCCGTAACGCCGGTTGACATCGCGCAGCACACCGAAGACCTCGGCGGACGTGGCGGCGTCCAGCTCGCCGGTCGGCTCGTCGGCGAGCAGGACCCGCGGTTGGTTGGCCAGCGCCACCGCGATCGCGACCCGCATCTGCTGCCCTCCGGAGAGTTGCCCGGGGCGGCGATCGGCGCAGTCGGCGACACCGAGGTTGTCCAGCAGCTCGGCCGCGCGGTCCCGGCGTTCCTGCTTCGGGGTACGGGCCGCCGTCATCGGCAGGTCCACCATCTCCCGTGCGGTCAGGTAGGGGATCAGGTTGCTCGCCGTCTGCTGCCGTACGAACCCGACGGTGTGCCGTCGGTAGTCCACCCGGTCAGCGCGGGACATCGCCAGCAGATTCCACTCCTCGACCCGGACCCGCCCGGCGGTGGGGGCGTCGATGCCGGCCAGGATGGAGAGCAGTGTCGACTTGCCCGATCCGGAGGCACCGACGACGGCGACCAGCTCACCGCTCTTCACGGCCAGGTCCAGTCCCTGCAGTGCCTGCACCTCGATCGAACCGGTCTGGTAGATCCGCACCAGGTTCTCGCAGACGATGAGCGCGTCGTGGCCGAACTCGGGTGCCCGCGCGGAGGGCTGCGGCAGGGACAGCGGGGTGCTGGACATTCCCTGCTCCGTCCGGGTTGTGCTGAGGCAGATTGAAGCAGTTTCGCAATCGGCGGCTTCGTTGACCATGCCCGGGGTGGCTTTCCTGCATTCTGGGCGGGGGGCTACCGTCGCGACCCTCCCGCCCGCCGAGGCCGGTTTCGCTGTGGCGGGTCGTGAACCTGCCGGGCTTCCACGCCGACTGAACAGGCGAAGGAGGGCCGATGAGCGATGAGTTGCTGGTGGTCCGCTGCCAGTTGGGTGAACGGGAGGCGTTCGCCGAGCTGGTGCAGGGTTGGCATCCGGCGGTCGAACGGTACGTCGGGCGGATGCTCGGTGGGTCCGACGACGATGTGGTGCAGGAAATCTGGTTGGCGGTCTTCAAGGGGTTGCCGACGTTGCGGCAGCCGGACCGGTTCACCCCGTGGCTGTTCATCATCGCCCGGCGGGCGGTGATGAACCGGCTGCGGGACGCGTACGCCCGCCCGGAGCCCGAACCGATCGACGACCTGCCCGGCGGCGACGAGGCGCAGGAGGTCGTCGACCGGGAGACGCTGGCCGGGGCGCTGGCGGCGCTCCCCGCCCGGGAACGGGAGGTGCTTCTGCTGTTCTACCTGGAGGACCAGCCGCTGGACGCCTGCGCGCTGATCTGCGGCGTACCCGTCGGCACTGTCAAGTCGCGGCTCAACCGGGCCCGCAGGTTGTTACGTCACGAGCTGGTGCGGAAGGGGTACGAGGCATGACTCCGGAAGAGGTGCTGGCGCGACTGGACGCGCCGTTGTCGCTGCGCAGGCGGGTCGGCTACCTGGCCCTGGCCTTCACCGGTCTCACCGCGAGCGCCCTGATCGGCCTGCTCTGGGCCACCGAGCCCGGGTTGCCGACGCGCACCAACGTGGCCTTCGCCGTCCTGGTGGCGATCGGCCTGTGCTGGGCGGTGTTCGGTGGTTGGGCAGTGACTCGACGGACTCCGCTGTTCGCCCGGGATCGCGTGGTCGCCGGCTGGCTCGGCGTCGGAGCCTGGCTGGCATTCAGCGTTGGCGCGCTGGTCATCAGCCTGCTGCGACACGAACTGGAGCCGGCGCTGCTGGGCGTTGTGTTCCTGCTCGGCGCGGTGGCGGCCCTGAACCTGCGGGCGGCCCGTCGGGCGCGCGCGGCGCTGCTGCGCCGCAGGAGGGTGCTGGCCGGACCGGCGACCGGCAGCAGGTGAACGGCGGCATCATCGTCCGGTTCTGCCACGGGCAGATCCGCTGCCGGCGAACGGGGGTGCCCTTCGCCGACCGGTGCCAGCAGGGTGGAGCGCATGAGACTGCTGGTGCTGGGTGGTACGGGATTCGTGGGCGGGGCCACCGTCGCCGAGGCGGTACGCCGCGGCTGGTCGGTGACGGTGTTCAACCGGGGGCTGCACGGCACGGTGCCGTCCGGCGTACACCGGTTGCGGGGTGACCGCACCGCGCCGGACGGTCTGGCCGCGCTCGCCGACGGCGAGTGGGACGTCGCTGTGGACACCTGGGACGGTGCGCCGAGGGCCGCCGGCGACGCCGCACGCGCCCTGGTCGACGCGGTCGGCCACTACGTGTACGTGTCCAGCGGCTCGGTCTACACCGACCATGCCGCAGCGGGGTTGCACGAGGACTCCCCGGTGGTGGACGCCGACCCGGGCTCCGTCGACGGCGACTACCCGCAGCTCAAGGCCGGTGCCGAGCGCGCCGTGCGGGAAGTGTTCGGCCGGCGTGCGCTGGTCGCCCGGGCCGGCCTGATCCTGGGCCCGGGCGAGGACATCGGCCGGCTGCCCTGGTGGCTTCGGCGCATCGAGCGGGGCGGGGACGTGCTCGCCCCCGCCCCGGCCGACCTGCCGGTGCAGTACGTCGACGTCCGCGACCTGGCGGGGTGGATGCTGGCCGCGGGCGCCCAGCGGGTGGGCGGCACGTTCAACGCGGTCGGCCTTCCGACGCAGACCACGATGGGCGAGCTGCTCGACGCGTGCGTGGCCGCCACCGGTGCCGACGCCCGGTTGCGGTGGACGGATCCGGCGGCGATCCTCGCCGCCGGGGTGCAGCCGTGGAGCGACCTGCCGATCTGGCTGCCGCGTGGGCACCCGTCCCGGGGGTTGCTGGAGCGGGACGTGACCCGGGCCCTCGCTGCCGGGCTGACCTGCCGGCCGGTGGCCGAGACCGTCGCCGACACCTGGCGGTGGCTGCGCGAGGTCGGTGCGGTTCCGCCGCGCGCCGGGCGACCGCACCGCAGCTCGATCGGGTTGAACCCGACCCTGGAGGCCGCCGTGCTCGCCGCCTGACCGTGCCCCGGCGGGTCAGGCGGGCACCACCGGCAGGTCCAGCACCTCGTCGACACCACGTCGGGGGGTCGGTCGACCCGGCTGGCCGTACCCGATCCGCAGCACCATCTGCGGTGTGCCGAACCGGCCCAGTGCCTGCCGCAGTTGCTCCCGCGCGGTGGGCACCTCGATTGGCTGGGAGAGCATCGACACGCTGAGCCCGGCGTCCGTGGCGGTGAGCAGCAGGCGTTGCAGGGCCTGCCCGGCGATCACCTGGTCCACGGCGGTGTTGCCCGCCGAGCCCAGCACCCCCACCAGGGGCTCCGGTTCGAAGTCCCGCCCGGGGGCGCGGTCGCGCCCACCGTAGCCGCGCGTCGGGAGGACGTCCTGCGGCTCGCCCTGCGGTCCTCCGGCTGAGACGGGTACGCCGTCCGGGGTGGACTCCCGGCGCAGCCACCGATCCCGTTCGGCCCGGTACGCGGGGTCGCGCTCCAGCACCCGGTGCGCGCTGCGCGCGATCTCCCCGAACGCGGAGACCGCGCTCACCCCGATCAGCAGCTCCAACCAGCACTGCTCGGCACGGGCCGCCTCGCCGAGGCGCCAGCGGGCGTCGGCCGGCACCGGGTCCGGCCAGAACGGCAGGCGGTTGCTGAACCGGCGCGGGATGGCCCCGTGCAGGCTCTGCTCGGCGGGGGTGGGTCGACGCAAAAGGTCCGGTACCAGCCGGGCCAGCAGGTCCGGCTCGGCCGGGTCGGGGCGCAGCCGCACCCGGGCTGGGACTCCTGCCACGGCCAGGGCGATGCGCAGGTTGAACAACGCCGCGCCGCAGGCGATCCGGACACCCCACCCGCTCGGGTCGGTCGCCGGCAGCCGGCGGGCCGGGTCGGCCAGCACCTCGATGCCGCCGTCGCGCAGCCGTAGCCGCCACGGTTGGGTGTTGTGCAACGACGGTGCCCGGACCGCGTCCGCGGCGGCGGTCCGCAACTGGGCTGCGGTGTAGCCGATGTCCATGTCGGTGCTCCTCTCCCGCTGGGCCGGCGGCGGGTGGTGCCGCTGTGCTGGCGTACCTCCACGGTCCGTCGTTCGGTCGTCGCCCAGCAGGGCCGGACGTCCCGACCAGTCGGGTCCGAGCGCCCGCTCGTTCCGTGCCGATCGGGACCTTCGGCCCGTGCGGTGGGCCACGGGCAGCGGGTAGAAAAGAGGGATGATCCGGGTTTTCCTCCTCGACGACCATGAGGTCGTCCGCCGTGGCCTGGCCGACCTGTTGCAGAGCAGCGGCGACATCGAGGTGGTCGGCGAGTCCGGCTCGGCGCAGGAGGCGGCCCGCCGCATCCCGGCGCTGCGGCCCGACGTGGCGATCCTCGACGCGCGGCTGCCCGACGGCAACGGCATCGACGTATGCCGTGACGTCCGCGCCGTCGACTCGTCCATCAAGGGGCTGATCCTCACCTCGTACGAGGACGACGAGGCGCTGTTCGCAGCCATCATGGCCGGTGCCGCCGGGTATGTGCTCAAGCAGATCCGTGGCACCGACCTGGTCGACGCGGTGCGTCGCGTCGCGGCCGGGCAGTCGCTGCTCGACCCGGCGATCACCACCCGGGTGCTGGAGCGCATCCGCAACGGCGTCGAGCAGCCGCGCGAGCTGAAGTCGCTCACCGAGCAGGAACGGCGGATCCTGGAGTACGTGGCCGAGGGGCTGACCAACCGGGAGATCGCCGGTCGGATGTTCCTGGCGGAGAAGACAGTGAAGAACTACGTCTCCAGCGTGCTGGCCAAGCTGGGCCTGGAGCGCCGCACGCAGGCCGCCGTTCTGGCCACGCGTCTGCTCGGCAAGGCGCCCTGACCCGGGTCGCGGGAGTCAGTCGCGCAGCGGCACGGCCCAGCACACCTCGGTGCCGCGCGACTCGGCCGCGGTGACAGTGAAGGTGCCGTCGAGGCGGCTGGCGCGTTCGCGCAGGTTGACCAGGCCACCCCGGGCGGCGGCCGGGTCGCAGCCCACCCCGTTGTCGGTGACCGTCACGGTGACCTGGCCGGAGTCGACGCGTACGGCGACATCGACGCGGGTGCACTGCGCGTGGCGGACCACGTTCGACAGCGCCTCGCGCAGCACGGCGGTGAGGTCCGGGCGGATGGCGTCCGGCACGGCGCTGTCCACCGGCCCGGAAAGCTCCAGGTGCGGCTTGAAGCCCAGCGCTTCGGCGGCGGCCTCGACCGCCGCACGGATCTCGGTGCGCAGCTCCGAGGTCATCGGCGTACGCAACTCGAAGATCGTCCGGCGGATGTCGCGGATGGTGGCGTCCAGATCGTCGACGGCCGCGTTGATTCGCTTGGCCACCTCCGGGCGGGCCATCGGTGCGGCGCTCTGGAGTTGCAGGCCGGTGGCGAAGAGTCGTTGGATCACCACGTCGTGCAGGTCGCGGGCGATCCGCTCGCGGTCCTCCAGAACCACCAGCAGTTCCCGTTCCTCCTGGCCGCGCGCCCGTTCCATGGCCAGCGCGGCCTGCCCGGCGAAGCTGCCCAGCAGCGTCAGGTCCTCCTCGCTGGCACCACCGCCGCGCTCCGGCCGGTGCGCCACGATCAGCACGCCGTGCAGGGCCTCGGCGGTGGTGAGTGGCGAGATCATCGCCGGGCCGGTGTGCAGCAGCGCCGGCCACGGCGCGGCGTGCGCCAGGTCGTCCACCTGGTCGTGCCGGCCCTCGGCGACAGCCGCGCCGAAGCTGGTGTCGGCGGCGGGCAGGACCGCGCCGACGAGCGCGTGGGCCTGCTCGTCGGGGCCGTCGACCACCTCCACGGAGAACTGCTCGGTGTCGGTGTCGTAGAGCAGCACCAGCGCCAGCTCGGCCTCGGCGACCTCGCGGGCTCGACGGGCGACCAACGCCAACGCGTCGGTACGGCGTACCTCGCCCAGCAGCACCGAGGTGATCTCGGCGGTGGCGGCGAGCCAGCGTTCCCGCCGGTGCGCCAGGGCGTACAGGCGGGCGTTCTCAATGGCCACGCCGGCGGCGGCGGCGAGCGCGACGACGATCTCCTCGTCGTCCTCGGTGAACTGGGCACCGCCCTGCTTCTCCGCCAGGTAGAGGTTGCCGAAGATCTGGTCACGGATGAGGACCGGCACGCCCAGGAAGCTGTGCATGGGCGGGTGGTTGGCCGGGAACCCGTAGGAGCGGGGGTGCTGGGTGATGTCGGGCATCCGCAGCGGCCGGGGATCGTCGATGAGCAGGCCGAGCACGCCCCGCCCGTGCGGCAGGTCGCCGATCTGCTCGTGCTGCTCGGGCGTGATGCCGTGGACGATGAAGTCGTGCAGCAGCCGGTCCGGGCCGACCACACCGAGCGCGCCGTACCGGGCGCCGACCAACTCGCAGGCCGCCTGCACGATGCGTTGCAGGGTGGTGCGCAGATCCAGGTTGGTGCCGATGCCGACCACCGCGTCGAGCAGGGCCCGCAAGCGCTCCCGGCTGGTCACCACCTCACCGACCCGGACCAGCATCTCCTGTAGCAGCTCGTCGAGGCGGACCCGCGACAGCGGGCTCAGCCCGAGCGACGGTGTCGCCGTTGGTTCCGGACGGGGCGGCGGCACGCTGCTGGTCATCGAGGCATGGTAGCGCCGGTGCCGTTCGTCCCCAGACCCGTCAACGGACAGCGGAGGTGTCGACCACCTGCGCGGTGGTCAACCGAGGCGTGTGCGGCGGACCCGCCTGCGTCGGGTCCGCGATGCCCAACCGCAACGCGATGTACGGGAAGCCGATCCCGGAGAGCATCTGACGCAGGGTCTGCCGGGTGCCCGGCACCTCCACCACCGCGCTGAGCGGCACCACTGACACGCCAAGCCGAGTGGCGGTCAGCCAACCGGCGGAGAGGGCCTCGCCCGCGCGCAACCAGCTGTCCCGTTCGTCCTCGTCGCCGTGCAGCATCGCGTACACCGCCATCCGGTCGTGGCCCGGACCTATCGGCAGGCTGCCGGGACGGCCGAAGTCGCGGCCCGGCACTGTGGTCTGCGGGGGCTGCTCGGGCAGCACCTCCGCCGGCAGGCCGGTGCCCGGGTCGGCCCGGCTGGTCCAGTACGCCAGCTCGGCGCGCAGCTTCGGATCCTCGGCCTCGACCGTGTCGGCGTGCCCGGCGGTGGCGGCCAACTCCAACATCTCGTCGCGGTCGAGGATCTGCAAACGACAACCCTCGGCGGTGACCGCCCGGGTGATCTCCTCGATCGCGGTCGGCGGCACCGGCTCGTCGCTGACCGGCCGCCGGTCGGTGTGCCGGACCTGCATGCACTGCACCATGCGCATGGCGTCCGGGTCGGCCGTGGTGTGGCTGAGGTCGGTCAGCCGGGCCAGTAGCTCGCTGTCGGCCGGGTCGGGCAGCCGTTCCACCACGGCTCGCCACCCTTCGGCGGCCAGCGCCAGTCGGGCGTGGTGCAGGGCGGTGCCGCAACTGATCGCGAGCAGTCGACCCTCGGGATCGCTGGCGGCGAGCTGTCGGTCGGCGACCGAGCGCAGCTCCAGCGCGTCGGGCAGCACCCGCCAACGCCACGGCTGGGTGTTGTGCACCGAGGGGGCGTGGCCGGCTGTGGCGGCGGCCTCCGCCAGCGCGGTGGTCAGCTGACTCTCCTGACTCATGGTCACGACCTTTCCGTCTCTGCTCATCGTGCCGTACGGCGCGTCGCCGTGTCTGGGGTTGCCGCCTCATCCTGTGCCATCCGGTGGTGTGCCCGCAGGGGCCGCAGGTCCCGACCACGCCGAGCCGTTACGCCCGCCTTACCAGGTCCGGCACACCGCCACGACGTCCGGACACCGGGTAAAACGCCCGGTGTCCGGCCGCTGGCCGCCCACCGGCTGCGACGATGCGCAGGTGGGGGCCGAGCCGAACGAGTGCGTACCGGAGCAGCCGGTCCGCGGACGTGTCCGGCGGTGGTGGGCGTGGGCGCCGCTGGTCGGGCTCACCGCCGCAGTGCTGGCGGGTGCGGTGTTGCGCATCGCCGGCCGGGCCGGCGCAGCCGACCTGATCTGGGCGGCCGTCACGGTGGTCGCGCTACTGCCCGCCGTCTGGTCGATGTTGCGGGCGTTCTGGCACCGGCACTTCGGCGTGGACGTGATCGCCGTGCTGGCGCTGGCCGGTGCGCTCGGGGTCGGGGAGTACCTGGCCGGGGCGGTGATCGCGGTGATGGTGGCGACCGGACGGTCATTGGAGGCGTACGCGCAGCGCCGGGCCACCCGCGACCTGCGGGCCCTGCTGGAGCGCGCTCCGCGTACCGCACGTCGGCGTGGGCCTGGCGGCGCGATCGAGGTGGTGCCGCTGGACCAGGTGGCGGTGGAGGACCGGTTGCTGGTCGGCCCGGGAGACGTGGTGCCGGTCGACGGGACCGTCGACGAGGCGGCCACGCTGGATGAGTCGGTGGTGACCGGAGAGTCGCGGCTGGTTCAGCGGGCCGCCGGGGAGGCGGTGGCCAGCGGTGTGGTCAACGCCGGCGCGGGGTTCGGCATGCGCGCGACAAGGAGCGCGGCGCAGAGCACGTACGCCGGGATCGTCCGGTTGGCCCAGGAGGCGACCGCCCGCAAGGCCCCGATGGTGCGGCTGGCCGACCGGTACGCCGCCGCTTTCGTGCCGTTCACGCTGGTCCTGGCCGGGCTGGGCTGGCTGCTCTCCGGCGACGTGGTCCGGGCGGTGGCGGTGCTGGTGGTGGCCACCCCCTGCCCGCTGCTTCTGGCGACCCCGATCGCGATCGTGTCCGGCCTGTCCCGGGTGGCCCGGCGCGGGGTCCTGGTCCGCGACGGCGGCGCGCTGGAGCTGCTCGGCCGGGCTCGGACACTGCTGGTGGACAAGACCGGCACGCTGACGGCCGGCCGCCCGCGCGCCGCCGAGACGGTGGTCGCCCCGGGCGGAGACCGGGACGAGGTGCTGCGGCTGGCCGCCTCGGTTGAACAGCTCTCCCCACACGTGCTGGCCGCCGCGCTGGTCCGGCAGGCCCGGGAGCGCGGGCTGGCGCTGACCGAGCCGACCGGGGTCACCGAGGAGCCGGGCCGGGGGGTCAGCGGCCGGGTCGACGGGCGGCTGATCCAGGTCGGCCAGTTCACCGGTGAGCTGCCCGACTGGGCGGACCGGGCGCGGGCCCGCACCGAGCTGGCCGGTTGGTCCGCGGTGTGGGTCAGCGACGAGGGTGGCGTGCTCGGCGCGATCCTGCTGGAGGATCCGGTGCGCCCCGACGCCCGCCGAACCGTACGTCGGCTGCGCGCGGCAGGGCTGCGGCGCATCGTGATGGTCACCGGTGACCAGCCGGCCACCGCCGCTCAGGTCGCCGAGGCGGTCGGCGTGGACGACGTACTCGCCCACTGCACGCCGCAGGAGAAGGTGGCCCGGGTACGGGCCGAAGCCGACCGGGCGGTCACCGTGATGGTCGGCGACGGGGTCAACGACGCTCCTGCGCTGGCTGAGGCGCACGTCGGCGTGGCGATGGGCGCGACCGGCGCGAGCGCCTCGGCGGACGTGGCCGACGCGGTGCTCACCGTGGACCGGCTGGACCGGCTCGCCGACGCGGTGGAGATCGCCCGGTACGCCCGGCGGATCGCCGTGCAGAGCGCCACCGTCGGGATGGGGTTGGCCGTGCTGGCGATGCTCGTGGCGGCGGCCGGTCGGCTGCCCCCGGTCGCTGGCGCGTTCCTTCAGGAGGGCATCGACGTGCTGGTGATCCTCAACGCGCTGCGGGCACTGGGAGGTGGGCTGCGCCGGCGCGACGTCCCGCCGCGTACCCGGGAGTTGCTCGCCCACTACGGGGCGGAACATCAGGCGGTCCGCGACGTGCTGGCCGGGTTGCGGGACACCGCCGACCTGGTCGCCACCGACCCGGCCTCGCCGAGGTGCCTGCCGGCGGTACGCGAGACGTACCGCCGGTTGACCGAACGCGTGCTGCCGCACGTGACTGCCGAGGAGCGACAGCTCTACCCCGCGCTGGCCGCCCCGCTGGGCAGCGAGGAGGCGACGTCGACGATGAGTCGGGCACACGTGGAGATCCGCCGCCAGGTGGACCTGCTCGGCGCCCAACTCGCCCAGACCGCCGACGGCCGGCCGCGCCCCGATCAGGTTCCCGACCTGCTGGCCACCCTCTACGGGTTGGACGCGGTGCTGCGCCTGCACCTGGCTCAGGAAGAGGAGGAGTTCTTCTCCCTCGACCCGTCCGACCCGACGACCGCCCGGCGGTGACTTCGGGCCAGGTCGCGCATCCCGGTGCGGCCCCGCCCGGTGGACGTCAGCGTTCGCGGACCACGGCGACCGGGCAGTGGGCGTGCTGGATGAGCTGTTGGCTGACCGAGCCGAGCAGCATTCCGGCCAGCCCGCCCCGGCCGCGGCTGCCGACCACCACCAGCTGCGCGTCCCGGCTCGCCTCGATCAGCATGGCCGCCGGGCTGGTCGGGACCAGATCGACGGCGATGGTCAGCTCGGCGAACGTCCGCCGCCACGGCTCCAGCGCCTGCTCCACGGCGGCCCGCTCGTCGGGCACCCCGGCCTCGGCGTTGGGGCCCGGTGTCCAGGCGTGCAGGACACGCAACGGCACCTGACGCTGTGCCGCCCGTTCGGCTGCGAAGCCGAGCGCCACCAGCGACGGTTCCGAGCCGTCCACGCCGACCGCCACGGGGCCGGCCAGGGCTTTGTCGGCTCCGTCCCGGACCACCACGACCGGGCAGTGGGCGTGCGCGGCGACCGAGACCGCCGTCGACCCGGCCAGCAGGCCACCGAATCCACCGTGACCCCGGCTGCCGAGCACCAGCATCCCGGCGTCCGCCGAGCGTTCCTGCAACACCAGCGCGGGCGGCCCGTCGTACACCTCGCCGGTGATGGTCAGCCCGGGGTTTGCCGCTGTGGCGTCCGCCGCGGCCTTGCGCACCAGGTCGTCGACCTGACGGCGGGCGGTGTCGTCCGGCCACACGCCGGGGGCCACGCCCGGACCGACCCAACTGGCCACCGTCAGCCATTCGAAGACGTACGCCAGCCGCACCGGCTGGCCGCTGTGCCGCGCCTCGTCGATGGCCCAGTTCACGGCCATCGAGGCGTCGGTGGAGCCGTCATAGCCGACCAGGATCTCCGCGTTGCGCACGTCGTCCTCCTTCAGGGGGTGGTCGGGTCGGTTTCGCGGACCCAGCGCCATTCGGCGACCTGGGGGTCGTCCTCGCCGTACTGGCGGGTGTAGTCGCGGGCCGCCTGCCGGGCGTCGACCATCCGTTGGCGCAGGTGCGCGGCGCTGGCGGCCAGCCCGGGCACCCGGTCGATGACGTCGATGACCAGGTGGAAGCGGTCCAGGTCGTTGAGCATCACCATGTCGAACGGGGTGGTGGTGGTGCCCTCCTCCTTGTAACCGCGCACGTGCAGGTTCTCGTGGTTCGTGCGGCGGTAGGTGAGTCGGTGGATCAGCCATGGATAACCGTGGTACGCGAAGATGATCGGCCGGTCCTGGGTGAAGATGGTGTCGAACTCGTTGTCGGTCAGACCGTGTGGATGCTCGGTGTCCGGCTGGAGGCGCATCAGGTCGACCACGTTGACCAGGCGCACCTTCAATCTCGGCAGGTGCTGGCGCAGCAGTTCGGCGGCGGCCAACGTCTCCAGGGTGGGCACGTCTCCGCAGCAGGCGAGCACCACGTCCGGTTCGGTGTCGCCGTCGTTGCTGGCCCATTCCCAGATGCCCAGGCCGCGCCGGGTGTGCTGGATCGCCTCGGTCATCGTCAACCAGTTCGGGGCGGCCTGCTTACCGGCCACCACCACGTTGATGTAGTGCCGGCTGCGCAGGCAGTGGTCCATCGTGGCGAGCAACGTGTTGGCGTCCGGCGGCAGATAGACCCGCACCACCTCGGCCTTCTTGTTGACGACGTGGTCGATGAAGCCCGGGTCCTGGTGGGAGAAGCCGTTGTGGTCCTGCCGCCAGACGTGGCTGGAGAGCAGGTAGTTCAGCGAGGCGATCGGCTGCCGCCAGGGGATGGCCCGGGTCACCTTCAGCCACTTGGCGTGCTGATTGAGCATCGAGTCGACGATGTGGATGAACGCCTCGTAGCTGGTGAACACGCCGTGCCGGCCGGTCAGCAGGTAGCCCTCCAGCCAGCCCTGGCACAGGTGCTCGGAGAGCACCTCCATGACCCGCCCGTCGGGGGAGAGGTGGTCGTCGCCGGGCACGGTGGCGGCCACCCAGGCCCGGTCGGTCACCTCGAACGCCGCACCCAGCCGGTTGGACGCGACCTCGTCCGGGCCGAACAGCCGGAACGTCTCCGGGTTGGCGCTGATGACGTCGCGGATCCACGGGCCGAGCACCCCGGTCGCGCCGGCGATCGGCGTACCAGGTTCGGGAACCTCCACGCCGTAGTCGCGGAAGTCCGGCAGAGTCAGGTCGCGCAGCACCACGCCGCCGTTGGTGACCGGGTTGGCGCTCATCCGCCGGTCACCGCGCGGCGGCAGCGTCAGCAGCTCCTCCACCGGCGCGCCGGTCGCGTCGAACAGCTCCTCCGGCCGGTAGCTGCGCAGCCAGCGCTCCAACTCGGCCCGGTGTGCCGGGTTGTCGCGTACGCCCGACAGCGGCACCTGGTGGGCGCGGTAGGTGCCCTCCACCTGGGTGCCGTCGACCTCACTCGGGCCGGTCCAGCCCTTCGGCGTCCGCAGAATGATCATCGGCCAGCGGGGGCGTTCGACGACGCCTCCGGAGCGCGCCCTCCGCTGGATCTCGGCGATCTCGCTCAGCACGCGGTCCAGCGTCGCGGCGAGGGTCCGGTGCACCCGGGCGGGCTCGTCACCGGCCACGACGTACGGCTGGTAGCCCGATCCACGCATGAGGTCCAGCAGGTCGTCCTCGGGGATCCGGGACAGCACCGTCGGGTTGGCGATCTTGTAACCGTTGAGGTGCAGGATGGGCAGCACCGCGCCGTCACGGGCCGGGTTGAGGAACACGTCGGAGAGCCAACTGCCGGCCAGCGGCCCGGTCTCCGCCTCGCCGTCGCCGATCACGCAGGCCACCAGCAGGTCCGGGTGGTCGAACGCGGCGCCGTAGGCGTGGCTCAGCGCGTACCCCAGCTCGCCGCCCTCGTGGATCGAACCCGGCACGTCCGCCGCGACATGGCTGGGGATGCCGCCCGGGAAGGAGAACTGGCGGAACAGCCGGGACATCCCGGCCTCGTCGCGCGCCACGTCGTGGTAGCGCTCCGACCAGGTGCCCTCCAGCCAGGTGTTGGCCACGATGGCCGGGCCGCCGTGGCCGGGGCCGGTGACCAGCATGGCGTTGAGGTCGCGCGCCACGATCACCCGGTTGAGGTGGGCGTAGATCAGATTGAGGCCGGGGCTGGTGCCCCAGTGCCCGAGCAGTCGGGGTTTGATGTCGTCGGGGGTCAGCGGCTCGCGCAGCAGCGGATTGTCCAGCAGGTAGATCTGCCCGACGGTGAGGTAGTTCGCGGCGCGCCAGTAGGCGTCCAGCCGGCGCAGCTCGTCGTCGGTGAGGGCGTGGTGCACGTCGAGAGCGGTCTCCATCATGCTGCCTCTCGCGGGTAGGAGTGGGGCCTCCGGCGTCCAGCCTGGCCGGTGCGGACGCCCGGGGTCAGGGCCGTTGGTCCCGCGCCGGGCGGGCACCGGGCCCGGTCAGCGGCGCCTCGGCCAGGCCGCGGACGACGACCACCGGGGCCGGGGAGTGGTAGAGCAGGGACTGGGCGACCGCGCCCAGCATGGCCCGCCCCGGCTCGTCGCCGCGGGCGGCGACCAGCGCCACCTGCGCGTTGCGGGAGGTGTCGATCAGCACGTCGGCGGGGTCGCCGCGTACCACGCGACACTCGGTCGGCACGGTGTTGTCGCGGCCGGCGTGCCGGGCCATTGCCTCGTTGAGTTGCTCGGCGACCGCGTCGGTGTCCTCGTCGTACTCCACCACCCGCAGGGCCAGCAGTCGGGCGTCGCGGCGGGCCGCGCACGTCAGGGCCCATCGCAGGGCGAGGTGTGAGCTGGGGGAGCCGTCGACGCCCACCAGCACCGGGCCCTGTGGCGGCGGTTCACGTCGGACCACCAACAGGGGGCATCCGGCCCGGGCGGCCAACTGCACGGCTGTCGTCTCGGCTGGAACGCACTGACCGCTGCCCGCCATGCCGCTGTCGCCGACGGCCAGCAGGAAGGCGACCTCCGAGCGGCGGATGAGGGTGGGTAGCACGGAGCTCTCGACGATCTCCCCGCGTACGGTCAGCCCTGGCTCGGTCTGGTGGGCGAGTTGGGCGGCGCGGGTGATCAGTTTTTCGGCCTGGTCGCGGGGTGCGGCGACGGTGTCCGCGGCGAAGGCCGCGCGCCAGTCGAAGGTGTGCAGCAGGTGCAGTGGCCGGCCGTGTCCGGCGGCCTCCTGCGCGGCCTGTTCGACGACCGGGAGGTCGAGTTCCGACCCGAGGCCGACCAGCACCGCTGCGTCGGCGGGTGCGGCCATCCGATATCACCTCCCGGGCGTCGCGCCCGGCACGACCAAGCTGTCCCTGACCGAGGGTAGTCGGATGAGCACGGTGGCGGGTCCGATCCGCTGCGGTCGCCGCTCGTCAACCAGGGTTGACAGGCGGGGAGTTGTCAACGTATGTTGACGGCATGAGTCAGGCGACAGAACTAGCGGCGGAAGCCGGCAGCACCGACCCCCGGGTCGGCCTGCGCGCCGTCCGCGCGCTACGCCGGCTCCTCGAGCGGCTCGAGGTGGTCCAGGTCGACAACGCCCGACGGCAGGGCTGGTCCTGGCAGGAGATCGCCGACACGCTCGAGGTCAGCCGGCAGGCAGTGCACAAGAAGCACGCCGGGCGACCGGCGGTCAACTCATCCTGGGAGGCGTGATGTTCGAACGGTTCACCGACCGGGCACGCGACGTGGTGCGACGGGCGCTGGAGGAGGCGCGGGTCGAGGGCCAACGCCCGGTCGGCACTGAGCACCTGCTGCTCGCCCTGCTCGCCGACGACGCCGGGCTGGCCAGCCGGGTGCTCGCCGACGCCGGGGTACGCGCCGACGACCTGCGCGAACGCGTCCGCCGGCACACAGTCAGCGGCGGCGCCGGCCTCGGCGACGCGGACGCGGCGGCCCTGCGGGAGATCGGCATCGACCTGGCCGCGATCGTGGCCCGCATCGAGCAGTCCTTCGGCCCGGACGCGCTACGGGAGGCGGTGCCGGCGCCGCGTCGCCGCTGGGGGCGTAAGCGCTACCTCGGCGGCCCGTTCTCGCCCCGCTCCAAGAAGGCGCTGGAGCTGTCCCTGCGGGCGGCCCTGCGACTGCGACACAAACACATCGGCACCGAGCACATCCTGCTCGGGGTGCTCCGGGAGGGCCACGGGCTGGGAGCGGTGGTGCTCACCGAGTCCGGGGTCGACCTCGATGATCTGCGCCGACGGGTGGAGATCGCCCTGCGGGCGGCGGCCTGACGGGCACGAGCATTCTGAAACCTGTCTGTGGCACTTCCGACGCCACGTCGCCGCCGGGTCGCTGAAGCCGCCCGGGTGCTGCACACTGACGCCGTGGATGCTGGACAGGACAGGCGGCCCGCTGGCGGCGACGGCGGGTTGCGCTCTGCCGTGGTGGTGAACCCGTCGAAGGTCGACGATCTCGACGAGCTGCGCCGCACCGTCGACGACGCCCTCGCCGCGGCCGGCTGGCCCGAGCCGCAGTGGTACGAGACGACTGTCGAAGACCCCGGTCGGGGCCAGACCGAAGAGGCCGTCAAGGCCGGCGTCGACCTGGTCTTCGCCTGCGGCGGCGACGGCACCGTGATGGCCTGCGTCAGTGGGTTGGTCGGCACCGACGTGGCCCTCGCCGTGCTGCCGCAGGGCACCGGCAACCTGCTCGCCGCCAACCTGGGGCTCTCCACCGATCTGGCCGCCGGGCTCCAGGTCGCCGTCGAACGCGGCCGGCGGCTGCTCGACGTCGGCGCGGTGGAGGACAAGTACTTCACAGTGATGGCCGGCATGGGCTTCGACGCCCAGATGCTCGAAGCCACAAACGAGACGACGAAGGCCCGCATCGGCTGGCCCGCGTACGTGGTGGGTGCCGTCCGCCACCTGCGGGACCGGCCGATGCGGGTGCAGATCCGCATCGACGACCGGCCGGTGGTGCGCCGCCGGGCCCGTTCGGTCCTGATCGCCAACGTGGGCCGGCTGCAGGGCGGAGTGACACTGCTGACCGAGGCCGAGCCGGACGACGGCTGGCTCGACGTCGCCGTGCTCACCCCACGAAACCTGCGGCACTGGCTCGCGCTCGGTTGGGCGGTGATCCGCCGCAGCGGTCAGGTGCCGCAGTTGGAGGTGTTCCGGGGTCGGCGCGTGGTGGTCAGCAGCAACCGGGCGCAGCCTCGGGAGTTGGACGGCGACCTGATCTCCCCGGGTCGGCACCTGCGGGCGGAGATCCGACCGCAGGCGCTCTGGCTCTGCGTTCCGCAGCCCGAGGGCGCCCCCGACCTGGCCGTTGACGCGCAAGGCGCCGGGGAGCGGGGCGAGCAGCTGATCGAGGAAGCGCGCCGTGAGTAGCACCCGGATCGTGCCGGAGACCCGGCTGATGGCCGACGAGGAGCTGTCCGCCGACGACGCCTGGCACACACTGCGCCGGCAGGGCGGCTGGCACCTGCTGCGGGACGCGTTCATCCGGTTCCGCTACGGCGACGGGTTCAGCCACTCCCGGGCCTTCGCGCTGCAACTCTGCCTCGCCGTGGTGCCGTTCCTGATCGCCCTCACCGGGCTGATCAGCGAGCTGGGCGTCCGGGAGGGCGGCCAGGTGGTCGCCGACACCGTCCTGGCGCTCACCCCCGGCCAGAGCGAGCAGGTGGTCTCCGAGCTGCTCGGTGAGGGCGAACGCGTCGAGGACGCCGGCGAGCTGGCGCTCACCCTCGGTCTGCTCACCGGCCTGTTCGCGCTCACCACCACGATGGCCCAGATCGAGCGGGGCGCCAACCGCATCTACGGCGTCGAGCGGGACCGCCCGGCGCTGCGCAAATACCTGCGGGCCGCCGTGCTGGCCGTCACCGCCGGCCTGCCCGCCCTCGCCGGCTTCCTGATCCTGGTCGGCGGCGGCGCGATGGGCGACTCGGTGCGCGAACACTACGAGTGGGGCGCACTCGCCAACGGCATCTGGGACGTGATCCGCTTCCCGCTGAGCCTCGGGTTGACCATCGTCGCCGTCGCCGTGCTGTTCCGACACGCGCCGCGCCGCAACCAGCCCGGCCTGTCCTGGCTGTTCTTCGGAGCCGGCATCGCCACCGCGCTGTGGTGGCTGGCCAGCCTGCTGCTCGCCGCGTACGTGCGGTTCAGTGACGGTTTCGGGCAGACCTACGGCGCCCTGACCGGCATGATGGCGCTGCTGCTCTGGGCCAACCTGACCGGGATGGCGCTCTTCGGCGGGCTGTCCTTCGCCGCGCAACTGGAGGCGCTGCGCATTGGCGTGCGGGAGCCCGCCCAACCGGATCTGTGGGAGCCCGACCCGGACCGCGCCGAGCTGTACGACACCGGGGACATGTCGGCGCTCTAGCGCTGTGGCGTGTACGACGGACGCAGATCGGGTAAAGCGCCTCGCCAGACAGGAAAGGGAGGTGCGGGGTGGCCGCGGTCAAAGAGGTGGCGCACCGTCCGGTCGGTCATTTCGCCGAACGGAGCATTGCCGGTCTGGTGGCCGTCACCGGTGCCGGGGTGGCCTTCGGGCTGCTGTTGTTGCTCGTCCGGGTGCAGTGGAGCCCGTTGCAGGACGTCGACCACGGGCTCGCCGAGTGGTTCAACGGGCTCGTCGCCCCGCACCACGCGCTGGTCACCGTGCTCCAGGCGGTGACGGACCTGGGCGGTCGGCCGATCCTCATCTGGCTGGTCACCATCGCCGTGGTCGGTCTGCTGATCCGGCGGCAGCCCCGACTCGCCGTTTACCTGATCATCACGGGGGTCGGTGGCCTGATCCTCGACCCGTCACTGAAGACGCTTGTCGGCCGGCTCCGCCCGGTGGTGGACGTGCCGATCGCCAGCGCGCCCGGCAACAGCTTCCCGAGCGGGCACGCGCTCGGCTCGTTCGTCGCGTACGGAGCGCTGCTGCTGGTGTTCCTGCCGGCGATGGCACCCCGCTGGCGCAAGCCGGCCATCGTGGGCGTCGGTGTGCTGGTGGCACTGGTCGGGCTGACCCGGATCGCGCTGGGCGTGCACTTCGTCTCCGACGTGCTGGCCGCCTGGCTGCTCGGGGCCGCCTGGCTGGGCGTCACCGCGTACGCCTTCCGCCTGTGGCGGCGGGAGCGGGGTAAGCCGGTGCCGCCGCTGACCGAGGGCCTGGAGCCGGAGGCGGGGCACGACATCGCCCCCGCCCCGGCCGAGGAACACGTGCTGGCCCATCCCCGGTCGGCGGTGGCCGAGCTGCTGGTCGGCTGGGTGATCGTGTTCGGCGCGCTGTACGGCTTCGGCACGTACGTCAGCTACCACGCCAAGGGCACCTTCTTCGACACCCTCGACACGGAGGTGCCGCGGTGGTTCGCCGAACGGCACACCGAGGTGCTGACCGACATCAGCTGGTGGTGGAGCAAGTTCGGTGACACCCATGCCATCCTGCTGATCTCGCTGGTGTTCTGCCCGCTGGTGCTTGCGGTGTGGCGGCGCTGGCGCCCGGTGCTCTTCGTGGCGCTGGCGATGGTGGGGGAGCTGACGCTCTTCCTCGCGTCGGCCCGCGCGGTCGACCGGCCGCGTCCGCCGGTGGAGAACCTGGACGGGCAGATGCCCACCTCGTCGTTCCCGTCCGGGCACATCGCGGCCACGATCTGCGTCTGGCTGGCGATCACCCTCATCGTGTTCCCGCGTACCGACCGGTGGTGGCGCTGGATCTTCGTGGGGCTGGCCGTGATCATGCCGGTCGGGGTGGCCACGTCCCGGATGTACCGGGGGATGCACCACCCCACCGACTTCATGGGCGCGATCCTGCTCTCCGCGCTCTGGATCGGCTTGCTCTACCTGGTGATCCGACCGAACGAGGACCTGAAGGAAGGCAACCAACCGGCCATCGAGTCGGAGGACGTGGACACCCTCGACGACGAGCTGGCGCGGGCCGGCAGAGCTGACTGAGTGCCGTCGTGCTGCGGGTGATGACCTGGAACATCCGCACCGGCGGCCGGGACCGCGGCGGCCTCGACCGGCTGGATCAGGTGGTTCAGGTCATCGACGAGCAGGCACCGGACGTGCTGGCCCTGCAGGAGTTGCGAGGCTTCGACAGGGACGGCTTGATGGCCGGCGTGGCGGGCCGGGTGGGGATGGTTCCCCACCTGGCCCGGTCCTGCTTCGGGCAGCCGGTGGCGGTGCTGGTCCGGCCGCCGTACCGGGTCGTCGACGCGAGGCCGGTGCGTCGGCCGTTCCACCATGCCGCCGCCCGCGTCGTGGTGGCCACGTCGGCCGGCCCGCTCACTGTGCTGGGCACCCACCTCTACCCGTACTCCGGGGGTCGGCGGCGGATGGAGGTGGACTGGTTGATCGCCGCGATGCGCCGCGACCAGGGGCCGTTGACGTTGATCACCGGTGACCTCAACTCGCTCGATCCGACCGTCGACCACACCGACCGGCTGGCCGGTATGCCCACCCTCTACCGGCGGCGGCACCTGCGTCGCTCCGGCGACACGGTGGACACCCGGGCGGTCGCCCGGCTGCTCGCCGCCGGTCTCGTCGACCTCTGGCCGTCGGGAAACGCCGACGCACCGGAAGCCGCTGGCTACACGGTGCCCACCGGGCTGGGTGGGGCCGAGTTCGCCGGGATGCGGTTGGACTACCTGCTCGGCAGTCCGGCGGTGGCGCAGCGGGTGCGCGACTGTCGGGTGATCCGCGACGGGGTGGCGGCCACCGCCTCCGACCACTATCCGCTGCTCGCCACGCTGGAGCTGTCTCCCGGCTGACGCCGCCGTCGGCTCGCGTGGCCGGTGCCACCCAGGGCGTGGCGCCGGCCGATTACCGTGCCACCGTGACCGACCGCCGCACCCTCCGCTCGCCGTTGCCAGGTCCGCCGAACGATCACCGGGCCGCGCCGGCGTGGGCTCCTCCGGCCGCCGACCCGCCGGTCTCGGGCAGGGCGCAGCCGGCCGCCGTCGCGCCTCCGCTCGTCGCGGCCGTCGCGCGTGGTGTGGCGCTGGTCGTGGTGCTGCCGGTACGCCTGCTCTGGGAGCTGATCGTGGCTGCCAGCCGACTGCTGCACCGGTACCTGCTCCGCCCGGCCGGCCGGTTCCTGCGTCGCTGGCTGCTGGCCCCCCTGGCCTGGCTGCTGCACCGGCTGGTCTGGCTTCCGCTGGTCTGGTGCGCCCGGCACCTGCTGTGGCTCCCGCTGGTGTGGGTCGTCCGCACGGTGATCTGGCCCGCGCTGGTCTGGTTGACCCGTCATGGGCTGCGTCCGGCCCTCGTGGTCCTGGGGCGCGTGCTGGTCTGGCTCGCCAGGTACCTGGTCCTGTGGCCGCTGCGATGGTTGGGCACGGTGCTGACGCCCGTCGGTCGGCTGGTCGTCGCCGCAGTGGTCGGTGCGTGGCGGACGGCCGGGTGCTGCGACTGCTCCACCGACTGCTGCTGCGCCCGCTGCTGTCCGGAGTCCGGTGGGTCTGGTCGGTGACGGTCGTGCCGGTGGCGCGAGGGCTCAGAGCACCAGATTCAACAGGACGGTCAGCACCACCGACGCCACGATCGAGAAGAGGATCATCAGGAGGCAGCCGAGGCCACCGCCGAGCGGGCGGATCTCCGTGTTGCCGAAGCGCATGATGGTCACCTGTCCGTGAGTGCGGGATGAGGGGCGAGCAGGTGCCGGATCGCGTCAGCGACGGCAGTTGGAGCGGTCGTGACCACGTTGTGCGCGGCACCGGGAACGACCACCAGGGACGCCTGCGGCACCAGCCGTGTCGCCTCGTCCCGCCACCGTTGCGGTACGACAGTGTCGCGATCGCCGGCCACGACGACGGTCGGCGCGGTGACGCGGACGAGGTCCGCCTCGATGGCGTTGTGCACCGAGTGCGACAGCGTCGCGAGGACCCGCCAGGGCCGGGCGTTCCACACGTCCCGCACCAGGATCGGGGCCTGGAGTGGCGCTTCGCGGAGGCTGTCCACCAGCCAACGACCGAACTGGCCCCGTCGGGTTCGGGCCGCCGGGTCGCTCGTCGGTCCCGCCAACGCCAGCGCGCGTACCGCATTGGGGTGAAGCGCGGCGACCGCGGCGACCACCTCCGCGCCGAACGAGTGCCCCAGCAGACAGGCCGGAGGCAATTGGTACGCGGCCAGCCAGGCGGCCAGGTGTTCGGCGTGCCGGCGAACGTCGTACGCGCCTCGGGGGTGTTCGGTCAGCCCGAAGCCGGGCAGGTCCGGCACGTACACCTGATGGGTGGTGGAGAGCGCGACGGCCAGCGGGGTGAGATACCGGTGCGAGACGGCCAGGCCGTGCACCAGCACCACGGGTGGCGTGCCGGTCCCCGGGTCGGCGCTGCGGCGGGTGTGGGTGCGCAGTCCGTCGACGAGTCGCCACTCACTGGTGAGGCCTGCGGCTGGCCGGGGCGCGGCCATGGCGAGCCGCAACTCGGCCGGCCCGAACCGGCCGAGGGCGCTGCGGTGGGTCGACCCGGGCGGCCGGGGTGCCGCGCCTTGGCTCACAGTTCGCGCAACCGGGGCAGCAGCTGCTCCTGGGCCCAGTCCAGGAACATCGGCTGGCTCTCCCCACCCACCTGGATGATCGCCACGTGCGTGAAGCCGGCGTCGACGAACTTGCGGAACGCCTCGACGTGCGCGTCCACGTCCGGGCCGCAGGAGATGCCCTCGGCGACGTCCTCCTCGCGGACGAACTGGGTGGCGGCGGCGAACGACTCCGGGCCGGGCAGGTCGGCGTTGACCTTCCAACCCATTCCGAACCAGCGGAACTGGTCGTGCACGATCTTGCGGCACTCCGCCTCGTCGGGGCCGTAGCAGATGGCCACCTGGCCGTAGCGGGGCTGGCCGGCGCCCCCGGCATCGTCGTACATCTCGATGATGTGCCGGTCCGGTTCGGTGGAGATGAGGCCGTTGCCGTACTCGGCGGCCAACGTCGCGGACTGTCGACCGGACGCGGCGACGGCCATCGGCACCGGCCGTTCCGGGCGGTCCCAGACGTAGGCGTCGGGCACGTCGAAGTGGTTGCCGGAGAAGGTCAGCGTCTCGCCGTTGAGCAACGGCCGGATGATCTGCAACGCCTCCTCGAACATCTCGTGCCGCTGCTGCACGTGCGGCCAGCCGCCGACCACGTGCTCGTTCAGGTTCTCCCCGGCACCCAGGCCGAGGGTGAACCGGCCGTCGGAGAGCGCGCCGATGGTGCTGGCCTTCTGCGCCACCACGGCCGGGTGGTAGCGGCGGATCGGGCAGGTCACGAATGACATCAGCTCCGCGCGGGAGGTGGCGTGGGCGACAGCGCCGAGCACCGACCAGGCGTACGGGGAGTGGCCCTGGGAGTCCAGCCACGGGTAGTAGTGGTCGGACACCACCAGTTGGTCGAAGCCAGCCGCCTCGGCCCGTACCGCATGGTCCACCAGCTGCTTGGGCCCGGCCTGCTCGCTCATCAGGGTGTAGCCGACGCTGACCATCCTGGTATCCCCTCTCACTGACGGATCGTTCCCGGGATACCCCGGTGCACGGCGGTCAACCCTCCCGTCCGGTTCGGTTGCCGCGATGCTTGACGGGAGCCGACCGCCTGCCTACCGTCGCTCTTAACCGGTTAAGACCCGGGTGTGGCGCACATCCTGTGGTGGGGATGACCGCCCCGTGACGGCCTGCGTCCGCGTGGGCCGTTGCGGCTGTCCGGGCTGCGGGCCCGTCAACTGAACCGGTTGCGAGGACCAATCCATCGTCCTACGCTGATGCCTGCGCCGGGAGCCGGGCGCGGCTGCCGGGCTGCAGCCGCCTTCCCCGTCACGTCCCCACCCCTGTCGGGCACCGGGGGTCCTCCCTGAGGAAGGCCATGAAGACTCGACTCTCCGCCGCCGGCGCGACACTGCTCGCGTTGCTCGTCACCGTGCTGGCGTTCGGCCAGCCGGCACACGCCGCGGCTGGGTTCTCCGTCGCTGGCGGCAAGTTGTACGACGCCAACGGCGCCGAATTCATCATGCGCGGCGTCAACCACGCGCACACCTGGTACCCGCAGCAGACCAGTTCGTTCGCCGATGTCAAGGCGCTCGGCGCGAACACCGTGCGGGTGGTGCTCTCCAGCGGCGACCGGTGGACCCGCAACACCAACGCCGACGTCGCCAACGTCATCTCGCTCTGCAAGGCCAACCGGCTGATCTGCGTGCTGGAGGTGCACGACACCACCGGGTACGGCGAGCAGAGCGGCGCGATCACCCTCGACCGCGCCGTCGACTACTGGCTCAGCCTCGCCGACGTCCTCGCCGGCCAGGAGAGGTACGTCATCGTCAACATCGGCAATGAGCCGTACGGCAACCAGAACTACGGCTCGTGGGCCACCGACAACGCCAACGCGATCAAGCGCCTGCGGGCCGGAGGGTTGACCCACACGATCATGGTGGACGCGCCGAACTGGGGGCAGGACTGGTCGTTCACCATGCGCGACAACGCCGCGTCGGTCTTCGCCGCCGACCCGGCCCGCAACACGGTGTTCTCCATCCACATGTACGGGGTTTTCGACACCGCCGCGGAGATCAGCGACTACCTGGGCCGGTTCCGCACGGCGGGGCTGCCCATCGTGGTCGGTGAGTTCGGTTTCAACCACTCCGACGGCAACCCGGACGAGGACGCCATCCTCGCGTACAGCCAGGCCAACGGGGTCGGCTGGCTGGGCTGGTCGTGGAGCGGCAACGGCGGCGGCGTCGAGTATCTCGACCTGGCCACCAACTTCAATCCGGCGAGCCTGACCGACTGGGGTCAGCGCCTCTTCAACGGGGTCAACGGCATCCGGCAGACCGCCCGCGAGGCCACCGTCTTCGGCGGCACCCCACCGCCGACGACGCCCCCGCCGACCACCCCACCCCCGACGACGCCCCCGCCGACCACGCCGCCCCCCAGCGGTGGCTGCACGGCGACGTACACGGTGACCAACCAGTGGCAGGGCGGCTTCCAGGGTGAGGTACGGGTGACCGCCGGCGCGAGGGCGATCACCGGCTGGACCGCCGGGTGGACCTTCGCCAACGGCCAGCGCGTCACCCAGTCCTGGAATGTGGCGCTCACCAGCAGCGGAACCACGGTGACCGCCCGCAACACGGACTACAACGGACGACTGGCCCCCGGGGCCAGCGCCAGCTTCGGCTTCCTCGGCAGTTGGAGCGGCACCAACAGCCTGCCGGCGATGAGCTGCACGGCGAGCTGACCGTCGGACCGGTGGCCGGGCCCGCACCGGGCCCGGCCACCGGAAACCGTCCCGGTCAGTGCTCCCCGGCGAGGTTCACGATGACCACCCCGGCGATGATCAGTGCGATGCCGGTGAGCTTGGCGAGCCCCACCGACTCACCCAGGAAAACCGCCCCGATCGCCACGATGGCCGCGGTGCCCAGACCCGACCAGAGGGCGTACGCCACCCCGACGGGGATCTCCTTGACGGCCTGGGCCAGCAGGAGGAACGCCAGCGCGTAGCCGCCGAGGCACGCCACCGTCGGCCAGAGCCGACTGAACCCGGCGGTGCTCTTGATCAGGCTGGTCGCCACCACCTCGGCGAGAATGGCGATCCCCAGCAGCACGTACGCCATGCGTCCCCTCGGTCCTCCGTGATCGATGAGCCCATCGCCACCCAGGCTAGTGCCGGCGAGGTCCCCGCCCGGCGGGCCCGTGCACGTGACGTCCGCGCACCCCCCGGCACCTACCGACGAATGCCTTTGGAGCTGATGCCACAAACGAATCGGCCACATGGCGCCGCGCCGCGCCGGGCCGCCGCGCCGGGCCGCCGCGCCGCCGGGCGGCGTCGCCCCGGCGCTCAGGCCATGGATGAATCGTTTACGGCATCAACTCCAAAGGCGTCCCGGCACACACCCGCCCGCTGATCCGCGTCGAGTGAGGGGCGCTGGCTCGCCCGTTGGTCCCGGCCAAGCCGGCGACGCCGGCAGGGGCGTGCGAAGGAGCCGGCAGGGTAGATCTTGGACACTTTCCGTTCCGTGCTGACGGAAACTGTCCAAGATTGCCAGCGGTGGTGCGTGAGGCTGCTGCCGTCGCACCCAAACGGGCCCTCGTCACGGCGACCACCCGCGAGGCGGGCAGTCCCCGGGCTGGGCGGCCAGTCGGGCTGCTCGCATCGTCAGGTAGAGCTGCTCGGGGCGGCTGCTCGTGCGGGCGGCGGCGATCCGATAGTCGGCGACCGCGCGGGCCTGGTCACCGGCCATCTCATGCAGGTGGGCGCGGGCGGCGGCCAGCCGGTGGTGTCCGGCCAACTGCGGGTCGTCCGTCAACGCGTCGAGGGCAGCCAGGCCGGCGGCTGGTCCGTGCACCATGGCAGTTGCCACGGCCCGGTTGAGGGCCACCACAGGGCTGGCGGCCAAGCGTTCCAGCACCTCGTACAGCGCCAGGATCTGCGGCCAGTCGGTCTGCTCGGTGCTCGGCGCCTCGTCGTGCAGGGCGGCGACGGCGGCCTGCACCTGGTACGGACCGACCGGCCCGCGCGGTAGGGCCCGGGTGACCAGTGCGACGCCTTCGGCGATCGCCGTCGCGTCCCATCGGCTGCGGTCCTGATCGGCGAGCGAGATCAGCTCGCCGGAGGGCCCGGTCCGCGCCGGTCCACGGGCCTCGGTGAGCAGCATCAACGCCAGCAGCCCGGCTGATTCGCTGTCGTTCGGCAGCAGCGTGTGCAGCGCGCGGGTCAGCCGGATCGCCTCCGCCGCGAGGTCGACGCGACGCAGGTCCGGGCCGGTGGTGCTGGTGTGGCCCTCGGTGAAGACCAGGTAGAGCACCTGTCGTACGGCGACCAACCGGTCCGCTCGATCCGCCGGCTCGGGCATCCGGAACGGCAGCCCGGATACCCGGATACGGTGCTTGGCCCGGCTGATCCGCTGCGCCATCGTCGCCTCGGGCACCAGGAACGCGCGGGCGATCTCGGCGGTGCTCAACCCACCGACGGCGCGCAGGGTCAGCGCCACCGCCGATGTCGGCGCGAGCGCCGGGTGACAGCAGAGGAAGAGCAGCACCAGCGTGTCGTCCCGCTCGGCGGTCAACTCCTCGTCCGGGGCTGGCGAGTACCGCTGGTCGTCCGGATCCCGGCGGGCGACCAGGTCCTCCCGGCGGCGTCGGGCCTGCTCACCGCGGACCAGCTCGATCATCCGCCGGTAGCCGACCTGGATCAGCCAGCCACGGGGGTTCGCCGGCAGTCCCTCGGTCGGCCACTGGGTGGCGGCGGCCAGCAGCGCCTCCTGCACCGCGTCCTCAGCGGTGGCGAAGTCACCGAAGCGGCGGCTGAGCACGCCGAGGACCTGCGGCGCCAACTCGCGCAGCAGGTCCTCGATGCGGGGATCGGTGTTCAGCCCTCACAGCTCCTGTGCCGGGGCGGACATCACCGGGTGCACCTCGATCGGCATGTTCAGCGGACGACCACCGGGGCCGGGCGCCGTGGAGATGTGCGCGGCCAACTCCACGGCCCGCTGCGGGCTCTCGCAGTCGACGATCCAGAAGCCGGCCAGGAACTCCTTCGTCTCGGCGAACGGCCCCTCGGTGACGACCGGTGCCCCGCCCTCACCGGCGCGGACGATCCGGGCCTGCTGCGGGCCGCCGAGACCCTGCCCGTCGACCCACTCACCGGCGGCGGTGAGCTTGGCGTTGACCTCGCCCATGAACGCGATGTGCGCCCGGACCTCGTCCTGGGTCCAGGTGTCGATGCTCGGGAAGTCGGTCCCGGCGGCGCTGAACTGCATCAGCAGCATGTACTTCATTGTTGGCTCCTCACGCCTGGGCACCGTCGTCGGTGCTCTCACCCTGAGGTAGAAGCCGGCCCCGCCGTTCTCGACACCCCGAGCAAAGAAATTTCTAGCCGACGGCGTCGACTTCCAGCACCAGGCTCTGCTCCGGGTGCAGGGCGGGCAGTTGCACACCCACCCGGGCCAGCGCCGCCCCGCTGAGTGTGAGACCACCCGCCAGCCAGGTGGGCGGGGACAGGTGGATGCTCGCCGGGCCCGGTACGCCCGACACCTGTCGCACCCGGTACCGCCGGCCGGGGTCGAGGCCGGGCAGCCGCACGGCGCCGGGCACCTGCGTCACCGATGTGGTCAGCCGGGCCACCGCGTACACCGCTCGGGTGTTGTCGTGGGCGACCACGCCGTGCGCCCAGACGGCCGGGTCGGGGTGGTCGACCCGGATCACCCGACCAGCGTGCAGCAGCGGGCGCAGCCGTTTGTGCAGCGCCACCCAGGCGGCCAGCTCGGTCTGCTCGGCAGCGCTGATCGAGGCGATGTCCCACTCGATGCCGTGGTGGCCGAAGAGCGCGGTCGCCGCCCGGAAACCCAGGTCGTGTACGCGGTTGGTGGTGTGTGAGCGTTCCGGGCCGACGTGGGTGCCGATCAGCTCCGGTGGCAGCAGCAGCCCCGTCCAGCGTTGGATGCTGAGCCGCTCCAGGGCGTCGTTGCAGTCGCTGGCCCAGACCCGGTCGGTACGCGCCAGGATGGCGAGGTCGACCCGGGCTCCGCCGGACGAGCAGCTCTCGATCTCGACGCCCGGGTGCCGAGCGCGCAACTCGTCGAAGAGCCGGTAGACCGCCAGGGTCTGCCCGTGCACCCCGGGGAGGCCGTGGTGCCCGGCCTCGGTGAGGTCCCGGTTCTGGTCCCACTTGAGGTACCGGATGCCGGGGTGGTCGGTGAGCAGCGTGTCGAGACGTTCCCGCACGTAGTCGTACGCCTCGGGGCGGCCCAGGTCGAGCACCTGCTGGTGACGCCAGGCCGGCGGCAGCCGCCCCGGCACGGCGAGCACCCAGTCGGGGTGCGCGCGGAACAGGTCCGAGTCGGGGTTGACCATCTCCGGCTCGACCCAGAGGCCGAACTGAAGGCCCTGGCCGGTGACGTGCTCGATCAGCGGTTGCAGGCCGTCCGGCCAGACGCCCTCGTCGACGTACCAGTCGCCGAGCCCGGCAGTGTCGTCGCGCCGGCCCCGGAACCAACCGTCGTCGAGCACGAACCGCTCCACGCCGATCTGCGCGGCCCGGTCGGCGAGCGCCCGCAGCCGGTCCAGGTCGTGGTCGAAGTAGACCGCCTCCCAGACGTTGAGGGTCACCGGACGGGGGGAGCGCGGGTGCCCGGGGCGGGCCCGGAGGTGGTTGTGCAGCACGTCGCTGAGCCCGTCCAGCCCGGTGTCGGACCAGACCGCGTAGAGCAGGGGAGTCTCGTACGACTCGCCAGGACCGAGCCGGACCTCTCCGGGGGCCAGCAGCTCGCCGCCGCCCACTGTGGACTCGCCGGTGGGCCGACGTTCGGCGAACGTGACGTGGTCGCCGCTCCAGGCGGTGTGCACCGCCCAGACCTCCCCATGGCCGAAGCCGAACCCGGCGGTCCCGGCCACCAGCAGCAGAGTGGCGTCGTGCCCGGTACGGCCGCGCCGGCCCTCGCGGACCCAGGTGCCGTGCTGCCACGGGTGCCGCTGCGGGGACCGTTCCCGACACCATCGGCCGGTCAGGTCGAGCAGCTCGGTGGCGACCGCCGGCACCGGCAGCGCCGATGTCAGCTCCCGCAGCTCGTACGCGCTGTCGCCGTCGTTGCGCAGCCGGTGCCGAACGGTCAGCAGGCCGTACGGGTCGAGCGTGATCTCGATGGTCACTGTCAGCCCGGCGGCCGGGTCCGACGCCCGCACGGTCAGCAGCGCCCCGCCCGGCCCGGTGTCGTGCACGTCCAACCCGTCCAGTCGGAACGCGGTGGACCAGTCTCGTCCGTCGCGGTGCCCGGCCAGACCTGGTCGGCCGCTCCAGCCGGCGCTCGCCTCCGGCAGCAGGGACAACACTGTCGGCTCGTCGAAGCTGCTCGGCACCACCGGCGGTACCGTCGCGTCGCAGAGCTGGCGCAGGTCGTCGTCGTCGAGCGCGCCCACGTCGCCGCCCCAGTGCACGACCCGGGGCAGCCCCGGGCCGCGCGCGTCGAGCACCAGGCTGGTCCGCGCCCGGCGCAGGTGCAGGATCGTCATCCTTTGGATGCTCCCAAGGTCAGGCCCCGAACGAAGTGCCGCTGGAGCATAAAGAAGATCACCAGGGTGGGGATCGCGACGAGCACGCTGCCCGCGGAGACCAGGTTGTTGTCGGTGAAGAACTCACCGCGCAGGTTGTTGAGCGAGCTGGTCACCGGGAACTTGTCGCCGGTGCGCATGAGGACGGTGGCCCAGAAGAACTCGTTGTAGATCCAGGTCACCTCCAGCGTCGCCAGCGCGGCCAGGGCCGGCCGACACAGCGGCATGGTGACCTGCCAGTACTGTCGCCAGATGCTCGCCCCGTCGACCATCGCCGCCTCGTACAGGTCACGGGGCAGCGCCTTCATGTAGTTGCTGAGCACGAAGACACAGAAACCGCACTGGAATGCCACGTTGATCAGGATCAGGCCCCAGTAGCTGTCGTAGAGCAGCTCCGAGTCACTCATGAACTCCGGCAGCGGCACCTCGGTGAACAGCCGGAACAGCGGGATGAGCAGCGCCTGCTGGGGCAGCAGGTTGGCCGCGGTGAAGACCCCGAGCAGGACGAGGTTGAGCTTCCAACTGAACCGGGCGATGACGAACGCCACGCAGGACGCGAGGAAGAGGGTCAGCAGCACCGCCGGCACGGTGATGTAGACCGAGTTGAGGAAGTGCTGTCCGAACTCCGCCGTCCGCCAGGCGGTGACGTAGTTGTCGAAGGTCCAGCCGCCGAACGAGACGTAGCCGTTCGCGGCGGTGTAGTCGTACGAGCGCAGCGAGGTCAGCACCGCCCAGGCGATCGGGAAGAGCCAGGCCAGCGAGACGACGATGAGGAAGCCGTGCAGCAGGATCCGTAACGGGGTCAGCTTGCGGCGGGGCGGCGGCGCGTCGGCCCCGCCCTCGGTACGCCGGGTGACGGTCGCGGTGCTCATTGCCGGTTCTCCCTCATCACGGTCGCCAGGTAGATGGTGATGAAGACCAGCGAGACGACCAGCATGATCGTCGCCAGTGCCGAGCCGAAGCCGATCCGGCTCGCCTCACCCACCACGTTCTGGGTGACCAGCGCGGAGATCAGCTCCAACCCGTTACGGCCCTTGTTGACCACCCAGACCAGGTCGAACGCGCGCAGCGACTCGATCACGGTCACCACCAGCACGATGATGTTGATGGGCCGCATGACCGGGAACACGACGCGGAAGAACGTCCTGCGCTCCGAGGCGCCGTCGACCGCCGCGGCCTCGCGCAACGACGGATCGACGCCCTTCAGGCCGGCCAGGTAGAGCAGCATGATGTACCCGACGTGCCTCCACCCGGAGGCGACCATCACCGCCCAGATGTTGACGTTCGAGTCGCCGTACCAGTCGATGCTGCTGCCGAAGACAGCGTTGATCAGCCCCTGGTCGCGGGAGTAGAGCAGCTGCCAGACGAAGCCGATCAGCGCCAGCGAGAGCACCACCGGCAGGTAGAGCGCGGTCTGGTAGAAGCGGCTGCCGCGCAGTTCCTTGTCCAACAGCACGGCCAGGAACATGCCGAACGGGGTGGCGACCACGAACAGCGACGCCAGCCAGAGCAGGTTGTGCTGGATCGCCGGCACGAACGGCGGGTAGATGTTCACCACGTCGCTGTAGTTGCGGGCGCCGACGAACTCGATCTCGTTGAGTGGGCCGATGCCGTCCCAGTTGGTGCCGGAGAGCAGCACTGTGGCTGCCGCCGGCAACCAGACGAACCCGGTGACGAGCAGCAGCGGGACGAGCACCATCAGCGTGATGACCACGCGGTCGGTGCGGGACAAGAGCCGTAGCCGCCGACGACGACCACCCGTGGAGGTGGTCGTGGCCGGCGGCGGCACGGCGCGATCCGCTTGGATCAGGGGCAGGTCGGACACGATGTCCTCCCCCTTCCGCCGTCAGTCAGTGAAGATCGACTTCTTCTGGTTCTCGATGGACGAGGTCAGGCCGTCGATGTCCTTGGGGTTCTTGATGAACTGCTGGATCGCCGGGATCATCACGGTGGAGGCGAAGTCCGGCCGGGTGTCGCGGTCGAGGAACTGGGCGATCTCGGTGGCCGACCCGACCAGTTCGGCGGCCTTCTTCTGCAGCGCGGTGTAGCCGTTGACGTCCGCGCCGCTGTTGGCGACGAGGACGGCCGGGTCGTTCTTGAGGTTGATGTCCGCGGCCGCCTTGCCACCGAGGTACTCCAGCAGCTTGCGCGCGTTGTCCTCGCTCTTGGGCTTGCGGGCCATCATGTAGCCGTCGATCGGCGCGTCGAGGGCCTTGGCGCCGATGGCCGGGTCGATCTCGGGGAAGGTGAAGAAGTCGAGGTCGTCCTGCTCGTCGTTGCTGAACTGCTGGCCGACGAAGAGGCCGAGCAGGTACATGCCGCTCTTCTTCTGCTGCAACGACTGCGCGGCCTCCTGCCAGGTGCGACCGAGGCTGTCCGGCTGGTGCAGGGGGAGCAGGCCGGCCCAGGTGTCGAAGACCTTCTTGACCTTGTCGGAGGTCCAGGCCTCCTTGCCGGCCATCAGGTCGATGTGGAACTGGTAGCCGTTGATGCGTAGGTTGAGGATGTCGAAGGTGCCCATCGCCGGCCAGCCGTCCTTGTCGGCGAAGGCGATCGGGATGAGGCCGTCCTTCTTCATCTGCGCGCCGAGGTCGGTGAACTCGGTGATGGTCTTCGGCACCTGGTAGCCGCGCTGCTGCCACACCGACTTGCGGTAGAAGACGGCCCACGGGTAGTACGTCGCCGGGACGAAGTACTGCTTGCCGTCGTCGCCGGTCGATGCCTTCTTGAAGGCCTCCGAGTAGCCGGAGAGCTTGCCCCACACGTCACTGATGTCGCTGGCCAGGCCCTTCTGAGCGAAGAAGCGCATCCGGTAGCCGGCGAACCAGGTGAACACGTCGTCCGGCTTGCCCTGTAGGTAATTGTTGATGTTCTCCTGGAACGTGTTGTGGTCGACCGTGTTGATCGCGACCTGCACACCGGACGAGGTCTTGAAGCCGTCGGTGACCTTGACGACGACGTCCTTCGGCTTCGGGTCGGACTGGTTCGAGCCGAGCGACACGTCCTTGCTGGACCCGCCGGAGCCGGAGTCGTCGCCACAGCCGGCGAGCAGGCCGGTGCCGAGCAGCGCGCCCGTGCCGGCCGCGCCGGCCAGCAACGATCGTCGGTTGATGCCGGCGACTGAGGGCGGTACGAGCCGAGCCAGGTACTCGGCTTGGGATTGGGGACGGGACATCTGTGCCTCCTGCGGATGAGAAGGAGCTACGCCCAAGGGCCTCAGGGTGGTGAAGGCAGGTCCAGCGTCGTGATCACACATTGAGATCCACCGAGAATCCACATTGGCGAACACGAACGGCCATTGGGGCCTCAAGCTACCCTGCGGTCGGGCCCTGTCAAGAGGGCAGTTCGCCTCTGATAACCCAGTCGTGATCCGGCTGTTACCCGGCAAACGTTGGAAAGAAGCTCGATGTTGGAACCTGTTGACTTCGCTGGACCAGCGGGTGCACCCTCAGCTGTCATGCGACGTTGGCAGGGTGACGGCATCTATTTCGGCGGCGACTACAACCCCGAGCAGTGGCCCGAGGAAACCTGGTCCGAGGACGTCGAGCTGATGCGCCAGGCCGGGGTCAACCTGGTCTCCGTCGGCATCTTCTCCTGGGCGTTGCTGGAGCCCACCCCGGGGCGGTTCGAGTTCGGCTGGCTGGACCGGGTGCTGGATCTGCTGCACGACGGTGGCATTCAGGTCGACCTGGCCACCGCCACGGCCAGCCCGCCGCCGTGGTTGGCCCGCGCGCACCCGGAGACGCTGCCCCGCCGGGCCGACGGCGCGATCCTCTGGCCGGGCGGACGGCAGGCGTACTGCCCCAGTTCACCCGTGTTCCGCGAGCGGTCGCTGGAGTTGGTGCGCGCGGTGGCCGGCCGGTACGCCGAGCATCCCGCCGTGGTCATGTGGCACGTCTCCAACGAACTGGGCTGCCACAACGTGCACTGCTACTGCGACGTCAGCGCCGAGGCGTTCCGCGGCTGGTTGTGCGAGCGCTACGGCGACCTGGACCGGCTCAACGACGCCTGGGGCACCGTGTTCTGGAGCCAGCGCTACGGCGACTGGGCCGAGATCAACCCGCCGCGTGTCGCGCCGACCTTCGCCAACCCGACGCAGCAACTGGACTTCCTGCGGTTCTCCTCCGACGAGCAGCGCGCCCAGCTGCGCGCCGAGCGGAAGGTGTTGCAGACGCTGGTCCGGCAGCCGATCACCACCAACTTCATGATCGGCCTCGGCATCAAACACATGGACTACCACTCCTGGGCGTCCGACGTGGACCTCGTCTCCAACGACCACTACCTGACCGCCGCCGACCCGCAGGCGCACCTCGGGCTGGCGCTCGCCGCCGATCACACCCGGGGCGTCGCCGGCGGCGACCCGTGGCTGCTGATGGAGCACTCCACCAGCGCGGTCAACTGGCAGCCCCGCAACGTTGCCAAGCTGCCCGGGCAGATGCGCCGCAACAGCCTCGCGCACGTCGCCCGCGGTGCCGACGGGGTGCTCTTCTTCCAGTGGCGCGCCTCCCGGGCCGGGGCGGAGAAGTTCCACTCCGCGCTGGTCCCGCACGCCGGGCCGGAGACCAAGGTGTTCCGCGAGGTCTGCCAGCTCGGCGCGGACCTCAAGGCCCTCGCGGAGGTGCGCGGCAGCCGGGTGGACGCCGACGTGGCGATCCTGTTCGACTGGGAGGCGTGGTGGGGCGTCGAGCTGGATTCGCACCCCAGCGCCGACGTCACCTACGCCGACCGGCTGAACGCCCTCCACGGCTCGCTCTGGCGTGCCGGTGTGACGGCCGACATCGTCCACCCGTCGACCGACCTCAACGGCTACCGGCTGGTCCTGGTGCCGACCCTCTACCTGGTCCGGGACGCCGACGTCGCCGCGTTGCACCGCTTTGTCGAGGCCGGTGGCACGGCGGCGGTCACCTACTTCAGCGGCATCGTCGACGCCGACGACCACATCCGGCTGGGCGGCTACCCGGGCGCGTTCCGGGAGCTGCTCGGCGTCCGGACCGAGGAGTTCTTCCCGCTGCGTGCGGGTGAGCAGGTCCAGTTGGACGACGGCAGCACCGCCGACGTGTGGACCGAGTGGGTGCACCCGGACGGCGCCGACGTGCTCGCCTCGTACACCGATGGGCCCTTGCCGGGCGTGCCGGCGCTGACCCGGCACCGGGTGGGCGACGGCGCCGCCTGGTACGTCGGCACCCGGCTGGACGATCCGGCCACCGACCGGTTGGTGGCGCGGCTGCTCGCGGAGGCCGACGTCCGCCCGGCGGCGTCGGCACCCTCGGGCGTCGAGGTGGTCCGCCGCCGCGACGCCGACCGGACCTGGCTGTTCGCGATCAACCACACCGACACCGAGGTACGCCTACCGGCGCGCGGCGTCGAGCTGTTGACCGGGGGATACTGCGCCGGTGAGCTGGCACTGCCGGCCGGTGAGGTGGCGGTCGTCCGTGAGGACCGGGCCGATGCCTTCGCTGTGAAGGAGGTTCCCTGAGTTGCTCGCCCAACAACGGCAGACCGCCATCCTCGATCTGATCCGCCAACGCGGCGGGGTACGGGTGAGTCACCTGGTCAGTCGGTTCGGCGTCTCCGACATGACGATCCGACGCGACTTGGAGGTGTTGGCCGACCGGGGCCTGGTGGACAAGGTGCACGGCGGTGCGACCCTCGCCGGACCCGGCTCGGCCGAGGAACCCGGCTTCGCCGCGAAGTCGATCCGCCAACAGGCGGAGAAGCGGGCCATCGCCGAGCGGGCGGCGACGATGGTGGAGCCGGGAATGGCCATCGCGCTCTCCGCGGGCACCACCACCGCCGCGCTGGCCACGCTCCTCTCCGACGTACGCGGGTTGACAGTGGTGACGAACTCGATCCCGGTGGCCGACGCGCTCTACCAGGACCCGCGCGCCGACCAGACCGTCGTGCTGACAGGTGGCATCCGTACCCCGTCGGACGCGCTGACCGGGCCGGTGGCCGAGGCGGCGATCAGCGCGCTCAACGTCGACCTGCTCTTCCTCGGTGTGCACGGCCTCAGCCCACGAACCGGCTTCACCACACCCAACCTGCTGGAGGCCGGGGTCAACAGGTGTCTCATCGGTGCCGCCCGTCGACTCGTGGTGCTCGCCGACCACACCAAGTGGGAGACGATTGGCATCGCCACCATCGCCCCACTGGAGGCCGCCGACGTGCTGATCACCGACCGTGGGCTGCCGCCCGAGGCCCGCACCACGATCGGCGAGCAGGTCGGCGAGTTGGTGATCGTCGAACCGGGCTGACGACCGGACCGCGCTGTGCTTCCGCGATCTAGGGGTCCTCGTCGGGGAGGCAGACGCCGACGTGGTCGGCCTGCCGCGCGCAGCGGCGGCGACCGGGCATGAGCCGGTCGCAGAAGACCCAATGTCGTACGTGCTGCGCGTCCTCGGCCGAGACGGTGGTGCCGCCGAGGTCGACCTGCGGCATGGAGGCCAGCGAACGGGCCAGCGTCCGCGCCAGGTCCAGTGCCTCGGCCAGGTCGGTGACCGCCACCGGCAGGTGGATCACATGCCGAGGCCTCTGCGGGTACGTCTCGACGGCGAACCGCGGCAACGGCGTGAAGAGCCCGCTGTACTGATGCTCCCAGCCCGGGCTCACGGCTGACCCCGCTCGGACCAGGCGCTCTGCCAGTCGCGCAGCGCCCGCTTTATCCGGGCGTTCTCCTCGCTGAGCCGAGCGACATCGTGGTGCAACGTCGCAAGGTCGAGCGCGACGCGGTGCAGGAACCGTCGTACCTCCCCGGGGTCCAGGCCTCGCCGGCCGAAACCGACGACGGTGAAGTGCCGGTCGCGGACCTGGCTCGGGTGTAGCCGAGCCAGCCGGGTGCTGCCGTGGAGCGTGCCGTCGTAGATCGACCCTCTGGTCATTCATCACCTCGCGCGTCGTCGACCAATGGGCGGGTCAGGGTCGCGAAGGGCCCTTTGCCGTGGTAGTTATTCGTTCAAGTCGGTTCGGAGCCGGGATTCGCACATCCCGACGCTCTAGTTGAGACCCGACGAGAGCCGGTATGCGGATGCCACTCGCGAGGCCGTCTCTCGTCACCTTCTCGGCTGTTGGCACAGCCGCGGTTGCCGTGTTTGCACCGGGCGTCCCCGGGGGCCGGTGATCACCCTCACCCGAAGGCCACATTTCCAGTGGCTCGGAGCTGGAGCAATGGTTCCTGCGTGGGCGTCGCCAACATATTTGAGAGGTGGATCATGCCGCACAAGCCGTTCATCCGAACCTTGCGTGCGCAGTGGCTGGGTCAGCGATTGCGGACCCTGCGGGAGGAGCGGGGGATGACGCTCAAGTTGGTCGCCGAGCATCTGCAACGAGACATGTCCGCGCTCGGTCGGTACGAACGCGCGGACTGGCCGATTCGCAAGGGTGATGTGATCGCGCTGCTGGATCTCTACGGGTTCCACCACGCAACAGAGCGGGCCCGCCTCCTGGCGCTTGCCGAGGAGGTGTGGCGCACCGACCGGTGGGACGAGGACTACGGCGACGTCGTGGACGCCTCCTTCATCGAATATCCCTGGTTGGAGGGTCGCGCGGAGCAGGTCTGCTGCTTCCACCTCACATTGGTTCCAGGGCTGCTTCAAACCCGCGAGTACGCCGAGGCCTTGATTCGTAACGCAGCAGAACCGGGAGTTACCGAAGGCACGATCAATCGCTGGGTGGAACTTCGGATGAGCCGTCAAGCGGTCCTGAGACGACGACGACCACTCAGGATTTCGGCGGTGATCGACGAGGGTGCGCTGCGTCGGATGGTCGGTGGGCCGGAGGTACGGGGGCGACAACTACACCACCTGGCGCAGGCGCAGCGAATGAGCAACGTGGCAATCAGAGTCATGCCGTTCGACGCGGCACTGCATCAGGGGCTCGACGGCACGTTCTGGATATTCCGTCTGCCGGAGCCGTATCCTGCGGTGGCCTACGTGGAGTCTCTGGGAGGGCGGCTCTACCTGGAGTGGCCGAAGGCTGAGCGCTTTGTTCATGCCTATGGTCGTCTGCTGGACTCAGCGCTCACCGAGAGCGAATCAACGAAGTTGATCACGAGCATCGCGGAGGAATTGTCATGAACGAGAGCATTCCCGATGTCGCCTGGCACATCAGCAGCAAGAGTGACAGCAACGGTGGTAGCTGTGTCGAGGCCGGTCCGGTGCTGGACGGGTCTGGTCGGGTGGCGGTGCGCGACAGCAAGGATCGCGCGGCGGCAACCCTCGTCTACAGCGCCGACCGATGGACCGCGTTCGTCGCCGAGGTGAAGGACGGCGCGTTCGCCCGCACCCAACCCTGATCGACTCGGCTTCCTGCAAACCGGGGCAACCCGGTTGCCAGGACACCCCGCTTTCCAGGAAGCCGAGTCGACCTATCTGGTGATCAAGAGGTTTGCGTCATTCTGCACGTGATTGTTGACGGAAACCTCTTGATCGACGGGCGGGTGGGTGGCGGGGCAAGCCGGGTGGCAGCCGGGCTCGCGGGTGGCTGGCTGGCGGGTGGCTGGCGGGTGGTCGAGCGGCTGATTCGTTTGCGACATCAGCTCTAAAGGCTCACCAATTGGCATCCGCTCTCCGCCGGGGCTGAACGGAAGGCGGACATCGAGCGCCGCCAGCGGGACGCGCTTCACAGCCACCTCACAGGGGTGCCGGATAGGGTGCCGTTCGAGTCAACGTCCGACTCCAACCTGGAGCGGTCGGCGTCGCACAGGAGTTCCGATGGTCTTCAAGAAGATGTTGAGCGCGTTCGGTGTGGGCGGTCCCAGCGTGGACACCGTGCTGACCAACCCCAACACCCGGCCCGGCCTGACCCTCGACGGGCAGGTCAACCTCGTCGGCGGCGACGCTGAGGCAGCCATCGAGCAGGTGGTGATCGGCCTGGTCACCCGCGTCGAGGTCGAGGGACACGACACCGAGTACGCGGGCATCATGGAGTTTCACCGCATGGCGGTCAGCGGTGCGCTCCAGCTCGCCCCGAAGCAGGAGCTCTCGATCCCGTTCCAGCTGCCGGTGCCGTGGGAGACCCCGATCACCGACGTGTACGGCCAGCGCCTGCACGGCATGACAATGGGTCTGCGCACCGAGTTGGCGATCGCCCGCGCCGTGGACAAGAGCGACCTGGACCAGGTGGCGGTGCACCCGCTGCCGGTGCACGAGCGGATCCTGGAGGCGTTCCAGCGGCTCGGCTTCCGGTTCAAGCACGCCGACCTGGAGCGTGGGCACATCCGGGGCGTGCAGCAGACGCTGCCGTTCTACCAGGAGATCGAGTTCTTCGCCTCCCCGCAGTACGCGAGCACCATCAACGAGGTCGAGCTGACCTTCGTGACCAGCCAGCGCGGTGTGGAGGTCATCCTGGAGTGCGACAAGCGCGGTGGGTTCCTCAGCGCCGGGCACGACGCGTTCGGCCGCTACCAGGTGGCGCACACCGACGCTGACCGGGTGGACTGGGCGCAGGTCGTCGACGGCTGGCTGCGCGAGACCACGTCCCGCTACGGCAGCCTGCGCTCCCAGTACGGCCCGAGCCACGGATACGGCCCAGGCCACGGGCGCGGTCACGGCCGCGGCGGGATGGGCGTGGGTGGCGTGGTGGCCGGCGCGGCGCTCGGTGTCGCCGGCGGCATGATCGCCGGCGAGATGATGGAGGACGCGTTCGAGGGCGACTTCGGCGACTTCGGCGGCGACGAGTAACGAGTCCACGCACGACGACAGTGGCCTCCGGGAGAGTCTCCCGGAGGCCACTGTGAGCTAAGGCCGATCAGTGCCGGGCCTTGCGCTCCTCGCTGCTGCGGTGGTTGCTGCCGGCCTTGGCCAGGCCTCGGCTACCGAGGTAGCCAAGCGTCAGCAGGGTGATCAGGAACCAGGCGTTGTCGGCCCGGAAGATGTCCACCCCAGCGGAGTTCTGCCCGACGACCTGCGACGCGCCCAGTACGGCGGCCACCGCGATCAGGTAGATCCAGAACTCGGTGGTCTTGAACGCCTGCTTTGTCTCCGTACCGGGTGCCTGCATGTCGTTGCGGCGCCCGTCATGCATCACCGGCATCTGCTGGGTCTGCATGTCCCGCATCTGAGCGGGGTTCTGCGGGTCGTTCATGGGCCGGTTCATCGGCCGGGTGGAAGCAGCCTGCGTGCTCATCTGGTCCTCCTCAGGATGCGATGAGTCGTACCTGCATTCCCTCGCCCCGCTACCGCGTTTCGGCCACGGCACGGTTCGCTTTCGTGGCGGGGACAACCCCCGACTACCCGAGGCCCCGGAGCAGGTAACACCGATCGCCGGCCGGAAAAATCCGGCCGGCGATCGCGTGGTCGGCAGGTCAGCGCAGGCCGTTGCGCATCGCCACGCTCACCAGAAGGCCCGGGTCGTCGGTGATGATGCCGTCGACGCCCAGGTCGATGACCCGCTGCATCACGGTCGCGTCATCGACGGTGTACGGGATCACCTTCAGCTTGTCGCGCGTCTGAAGGGTCCGGACGTCCGGTCCGTGGAAGTATGCCGGGTTCTCCCGCAGGTACCAGTCGGCCGAGGCGACAGTGCCCTGCTTCGGGTCGTGCACCTGCCAGTTGGCGGAGACCGTGCCAGCGCCCGCGGCCCGGGTCAGCTTGCCGAGGTCCTGGTACTTCCACCAGTCCAGCCCACCGGTCCAGGGGCTCTTCACCGACGGGTTGCCGTAGACCGCCTCCAGCGAGCACTCGTCGGCGAGGGTCGCGCACTCGGCCGGGCCGTACTGCCAGACCAGGCCGACGGTGCCGATCCGCCCGTCGAGCTGACGGGCGTACGTGATGGTGCGCCAGTCGAACGACTGGATGGTGGCCCGGCTGGTGAAGCCGGCCCGCTGGATCGCGTCGACGAGCTTGCGGGTGAAGCTGCGGTACGGCTCGGTGTCGTTCACCACCGGGCTGATCTTCGTCTCGATGTTCATGCCGATGTCGGTGCGGCCACTCGCCTTCACCAGGGCGAAAACCTCGTCGAGGGTCGGGATCCGGGCACCGGGAGCCGGCACCTGGGCGGGCAGTTCGGGCAGCGTCTTCGTGCCGCAGTCCACGGTCTTGAGCTGTGCCACTGTCAACTCGTGCACCGGCTTGCCCACGTACGGGAACTTCGGGTCACCGCGGCGCACCGGCTTGGTGTCGACGCAGTGCGACCCGTTGACGGTGCGGTCGTGCAGCACCACGAGCTTTCCGTCGGCCGTCACGTTGGTGTCCAGCTCCAGCGTGGAGATGGCCCGGTTGGACAGCGCGTTCGCGAACGCCGGCAGGGTGTTCTCCGGCCGGGTGGCCCGACCGCCCCGGTGCGCCTGGATGTCGAACGGCGCGGCGTACGCCTTCGGCAGCCGGTAACCGCGCTGGGCCAGCACGCCCCGCAACCGGTCCGGGTAGTCGGTGATGAGACCGTCCACACCGTCGTCAATCAGCTTGGTCATGGTCGGCACGTCGTCGACCGTCCACGGGATCACCTTGATCCCGTAGCGGTGCGCCTGGGCGACCATCTCCTTCGTGACGTACGGCTGGTAGCCCGGGTCGGTGACAGTGCCGTTCTGCGGCATGCCGTGCACCGGCGAGAAGGCGCTGGCGCCGAAGCTGCGGATCGCCTCGATCGGATCGCCGCCGAAGTCGTCGATGTCCAGCCCGCCCAGCCACGGCGACGCGCCCGGCTGACCGGTCTGGAGGAAGTCGTAGTTGGTCAGCGCGACCAGCGGCAGCTTCGGCTCGACCTGACGCATGCGCATCAGCGCGCCCCAGTCGAAGCTCTGAATGGTGACCTGCTTGAGCAGCCCGGCGGCGCGGATCTCGCCCGCGGTGACCCGGACGAACTGTTCGCGGGGGGCGGTCTCGGTCGGCGCGCCGGCCTCGACCTTGGTCTCGACGTTGAGCGTCACGTCCTTGGCCCGGTAGCGGTTGACCAGCGCGAAGACCTCACGCAGCAGCGGCATCCGGGCACCGGGGACGGCGACCTGACCGGGCTTGTCCGACAGCGTCTTCGACCCGCAGTCGAGCGAACGCACCTGGGCCAGGCTGAGCGTGTTGATGTACTTCCCGACGTACGGGAACTCCGGGTCGCCGGGCGTCACCGGAGCGGTGTCGACGCACTTGGTGCCGGTGACCTTCCGGTCGTGGGTGACCACGGCCTGACCGTCCTCGGTGATCTGCACGTCCAGTTCGAGGGTGCTCACCCCGAGCTGGAGGGCGTTGCCGAAGGAGGCGAGGGTGTTCTCCACCCGCAGCCCGAGGCCGCCCCGGTGGGCCTGCACGTCGAATGTCCGGTCCGGTCGTGGCTTCGCCTGAGCGGGCACCGCGAGCCCGGTCGTCACTGTCGCGGCCACCAGCGCAGCGACGGCGGTACGGCGTACTGTGCGCACGCTGTCATCCCCTCCTGCCGGCGGGCATCTCCCACCGGTCGCGGGACAGCATGGACATCTCGGGCTGCGGGCAGGCGGCCAGCGGACGGCGTGACGGTGAACCGCCGTGGACGACCTCCCGGTCACGCCGGGTTTGGTCGGCCGATGGTCGGGCACGCAGTCAGTTCCACAGCTTCTGCGAGGTGATGGACGTGCGTGAGGACGACATGCGGCAGGACGCCGCCCGCGAGGCCGAGGATCGGATCGCCGGCGGTGTGTACGGCAAGGGCGCCCTCGACGAGGTGACGGTGCCCCGCACCGATGTGGAGAGTCAGATCCAGCGCGATGACCCGTTCGACCCGGCGAAGGAACGGATCGACCCACAGGTGCTGCGCGACGGTGGCCCCGTCGGTGGGCAGGGCGCGGTGACCACCACCGGTGGCACTGCCGGGCCGGCGAGCGTACGGCGGGTGGCCCGGCAACCGGAGCGACACCCGGGCACTGTCGCACCGACCACCACCGGCGATGCCACGACCGGCGGCCTGAGCACCCCGATGGGCGGCGGCACCAGCGACCAGTCAACGTCGGCGACCGCCCCAGCAAAGTCCATCAGAGACAAATCAACCGACTAACCCCACCGACCCACCGCCCCCCTTGGCGGCGTGATCATGAGGTTGACGTGGCTGTGGAAGATCACAGTCCACGTCAACCTCATGATCGACTCAGCGGGTTGGGGTTGGGCGGAGGACTCCTAGGCGTTGGGTGGCGCGGGTCAGGGCCACGTAGAGGTCGCTGCGTCCGCGGGGGGACTCGGCCACCATCCGGTCCGGGTCGACCACCAGCACCGAGTCGAACTCCAACCCCTTGGCCTGGGCGACTGTCAACACCACCACGCGGCTCTCCAGCTCCGGATGCTCGCCGACGGCAGCCTCCGGCAGGGCGGCGGTCACCGCCGCACCCAACTCACCCACCAGGCCGGCCGGCACGAGCACCCCGAGCCGCCCCTCGCTGAGCCCGGCCGCCTCCCGGGTGGCCTCGGCGACCAACTCCGCCGCCAACCGACCGTCGGGGACCGCCCGGTCCCACGGCGGTACGCCGCTCTTCCGCACCGAGCGCGGCGGACGCAGTGCCGGGTCGATCTCGGCCAGTACGTCGGCGGCGACCGCCATGATCTCGGCCGGAGTGCGGTAGCTGACCGTCAGCTCGGTGAGCCGCCACCGCTGCTCGACGTACGGGGCGAGGGCGTCCGCCCACGATGGCGTGCCGCTCAGCGCGCCGGTCTGTGCCACATCGCCGACGATCGTCATCGACCGGCTCGGGCAGCGGCGCATCAACAGCCGCCAGGCCATTGGGCTGAGTTCTTGAGCTTCGTCGATGATCACGTGGCCGAACGCCCAGGTGCGGTCGGCGGCGGCGCGCTGCGCGGTGGTCAGCCGGTCGGCCTCCTCCTGCCGCTCCAACAGTCGATCCGCGTCGATCAGGTCGGTCACGCCGAGGATCTCACCGCCCTCGGCCTCGTCCTCGACGTCGATCGAGCGGGAACCCTTGGCGATCTCGAGCACGCCCTCCGCGTACTCCCGTTCCATCATCCGGATGCGGTCCCGCCGGGCGGCGGCGGCGCGTTCGTCCTCGCCGAGCAGTTCGGCGGCCTCGTCCAGCAGCGGGACGTCGGCCGGCGTCCAGCCACCGCGCTCGCGGCGCAGCAGCGCCCGCTCGTCCTCGCTGAGCATCGGCGCGGCGGCGGCGATCCGGTCCGGGTCGGCGTACAGGTCGGCGAGCAGTTGCTGCGGGGTGAGCACCGGCCACAGCCGGTCCAGGGCGGCCTGGATCTCCGTCTCCTCGCGCAGCTCGCGCCGGATCTCGGCGCGGTCCGCCTCGTCGAGGAGGTTGTCCCCGCCGAGCGGGTCGGCGCCGATCCGCTCGGCCACCTGGTCGGCGAGCGCGTGCACGATCTCCACGTCGAACAGCGCGCGGGCCAGGTTGTGCGGTCGGTCGACGCGGCGGACCCGATCCCGGGCCGCGCGCACGATCTCCGGGTCGAGGGTCAGCGTCTCCCGCTCGACCTCGATTTCCAGCGGCTCGTCCGGCACCCACTGCCGATCCCGTACGGCCAGCGCCAACACCTCGGCCAGCACCGCCCGGCCCTTGAGCGCCGCGGTCTCGGCCGGCTCGGTCCGTTGGGCGCTCACCCCGGGAAAGAGATCACCCTGGGTACGCAGCAGCACGCCGGTCTCGGCCAGCGTCGGCAGCACCTGGGAGATGTAGCGCAGGAAGGTCGCGTTCGGGCCGACCAGCAGCACGCCACGGCTGGAGAGTTCCCGCCGGTGCGTGTAGAGCAGGTACGCCGCCCGGTGCAGCGCGACAGCGGTCTTGCCGGTGCCGGGGCCGCCCTGGACCACCATCACGCCCGGAAGTTCCGCGCGGATGACCTCGTCCTGCTCGGCCTGGATGGTCTCGACGATGTCGCGCATCCGGCCGGTACGGCCCGCGTTGAGCGCGGCGAGCAGCGACGCCTCACCGGTCAGCTCCTCGTGGGCGCCGGGGGAGGCGGTGTCGATGTCGAGCACCTCGTCGTTGAGCCCGGTCACCTTGCGCTGCCGGGTACGCAGGTGCCGGCGACGGCGTACGCCCTGCGGGTTCGCGGCGGTGGCGAGGTAGAACGGCCGGGCGGCGGGTGCCCGCCAGTCCATCAGCAGCGGATCGTAGTCACCACTGGTGTCGAAGATGCCGATCCGGCCGATGTAGCGGCGGGAGTCGTCGTCGCCGTCGAGACGGCCGAAGCAGAGCCCGTTCTCCACGGCGGAGAACTGTTCGACCTGATCGGCGTACATCGCTACCGAGCTGTCGCGCTGCGAGCGGTCCTGGAGGGTGCCGCCGGTGTTGTGCAGCTCGGCGGTGAGCCGGTGGGCGGCCTGCTGACGCAGTTGGTCCAGCCGGTTGTAGAGCATCGAGACGTACTCCTGCTCGCGACCGATCTCGTCGTCGAGCGGCAATTCGCCGGAACCGCCGGAGTGCCTTGACAAGCCGTCTCCCTAAAGATTAGAATCCTTTGCAGGAACGGCTTTTAGCCGTTCTTTTTTGTGCCTTCGAACTGTTGAAGATAGCGCGTTCCGCCGGTTCTCACCAAGCCGGGCGGTCCGGCGCGCCGGTGATCGCGAGGTGACGGCAGATGATCCTGCGGACCGGCCAACGGGTGGTCTTCATCGGGGACAGCATCACCGATTGTGGTCGACGTGACGTCGCCGCGCCCTACGGCAGCGGATATGTGAGTCTCGTGCGGGCCCTGGTCGACGCGCGGCACCCGGAGTTGGAGCTGGAATGGGTCAACCGGGGTGTGGGCGGCGACACGGTGCGGGACCTGGCCGCCCGCTGGGACGACGACGCCATCGCCGAGCGCCCCGACTGGCTCGCGGTGCTGATCGGCATCAACGACATCTGGCGGCACTACGGTGACCGGCCGGATGAGGCAGTCGGCATCGAGGAGTACGAGCGCACGCTGCGCGACCTGCTGCGTCGGGCGGTCGACGCGACCGGCTGCCGACTGATCCTCGGTGACCCGTTCTTCATCGAGCCCGACCGGAGCGTCCCGCAGCGCGCTGACACCGACCGGTACGCGGCGGTCATGGCGGGGCTGGCGACCGAGTTCGACGCGGTGCACGTGCCCAACCAGGCGGCGTTCGACCGGGTGCTGGCGGTGAGTCCGGCGACGCGTTGGGCCGACGACCGGGTCCACCCGTACCTGCCCGGCCACGCGGTCCTCGCCGACGCGTATCTCAGCGCCCTCGGCGTCTCCTGACCCGGGCTGACCCACAGCGAAGCGCCGGGCCGACCGTGAGGTCGACCCGGCGCGAACACCGCGGAGATCAGCCGCGCGCGGCCTCGTAGAGCCGCTCCGGAGTCACCGCTCCGGCGAGCACCCGGCCATCGTCGGTGAGCAGCACGCTGAACAGCTTGCTGGTGAGGAGCCGACCGCTGCCCCAGTCACCACTGACCGCCGGCAACCCGCCGAGCAGCTTCGACATGTCCAGGTCCGGCCCGGCTCCGGCCGGGGGAGTTGCCTGCTTCGGGGCGGGCTTCCGGTCGGCATCGGCCCCGTCGAGGCGGCCGACCAGCACTGTCGTCCAGCCGTCGCCCACAGCGCGGACCTGCGGGTCACCCGCCGGCTCGACGTGACCGGGCTTGCCCGTCGGGCGCTCGGCCTTCTCCTCGTCGACAGTCACGCCGGGCGGCGGGTTGAAGCGGAACTGGTCGGCGTCCGGGCGGCGGTAGTCGACCTGGGTGAAGGCCACCTCGAACGCCGGCCGGTCGCTGCCCTTCGCGAGCACCTCGAAGCGCAGCGGCACGTGCTGCTTGGCGTCGATGGCGATCCGCAGCTGGTGCACCAGGGAGGCCTGGTCGCGCGGCTGGAGCACCAACTCGTACGCGTCCTGTCCGGCGACGGTCGCCGACCGGCCCACGCTGACCTCGGTGCTCGGGTCGATCGCGTTCAACGCCAGGTCGGCGGCCTGCTGCGGGGTGGACGGCAGGCTCGCTGCCGGTTCCGGCGCGGGCTTCCAGGCTCCGGCGTCGCCGCCCAGCGTGCGGTGGGTGGCGGTGTTGCTGCGGCTCTGCCACGTCCACAGGTCCTGGCCGTTGCGGATGATGTCCTGCTCGCCCAGCGTGTCCATCAGCGCGACCCGCTGCTTGTCCGGCCCGGAATACCAGACGCGCAGGGTGTGGGTGCCGGTCAGCAGGGTGGTCAGCTCGTTGCCGGGAACCAGCCCGACGAGGGACGGCAGGCCGAGGTCGGCGCGTTGCACGACGGTCCCGGACAACCCCTCCAGCCGGGATGTCTGCAGGTCGACCAGGAGCTGAGCGGCGGTTCGGGGCGGCAGGCTCGGCTCGGCCTCGGCGGCGAACGTGCCGATCGCCGCGCCACCGCCGATGACGGCGACGGCCGCGGTGGCCGGAACCAGCCAGCGAAGGACGGGACGGCTTCTCAGGACGGACATGGTGGCACCTCCTGCGGCCATCTTGCCTCGTCCGTGCTGTGAACGCGCTGAGGACACCGAACCGCTCCGATTGACCCGGGTGGCACCCTTGAGCTGTGCGGGTGCTGGTGGTGGAGGACGAGGCCCGGTTGGCGGCTGCCCTGCAACGGGGTCTCCAGGCGGAGGGGTTCGCGGTGGACGTGGCGACGACCGGCCCGGCGGGCCTGGACGCGGCCCGGCACGGCGGGTACGACGCCATGATCCTCGACGTGATGCTGCCCGGCCTTTCCGGGTACGAGCTGGTCCGGCGGCTGCGCGCGGAACAGCACTGGCTTCCGGTGCTGATGCTCTCCGCCAAGGACGGCGAGTACGACCAGGCCGACGGCCTCGACTGCGGCGCCGACGACTACCTGACCAAACCCTTCTCGTACGTGGTGCTGCTGGCCCGGCTCCGGGCCCTGCTGCGTCGGGGCGCGCCGGAGCGCCCGACCGTCCTCGCCGTCGGTGACCTGCGGTTGGATCCGGCCCGCCGACGGGTGACCCGGGCGGACACCGAGGTGGCGCTGACCGCGCGGGAGTTCGCGTTGCTGGATTACCTGATGCGCCGGCCGGGCCAGGTCGTCTCCAAGGTCGAGTTGTTGGACCACGTCTGGGACGCCAGCCTGGAGACCGCGCCGAACGCCGTCGAGGTGTACGTCGGCTACCTGCGCCGCAAGCTCGGCCGGGACCGGCTGGAGACGGTCCGGGGTGCCGGCTACCGGCTGGCGACGTGACCGCCGAAGGCCCGGCCACCACCCGTCGGGTCAGGCCCGGCTGGATGCCGGTCCTCGGACTGCGCGGGCGACTCATGGCGATCGGTGTGGTCGGTCTCACCATCGGGCTGGCCGTGGGCGGGGTGGTGTTGCTCGGCGCGCTCGGCTTCGTGCTCCAGCGCACTGTCGACACCGAGGCGTTCCGCACCGCCGACGCGGTCGCCCTGCTCGCCGCCGAGGACGCGCTGCCCGACCCGCTGCCGGTGGCCGGCGGACAGGTCCGCGTGCAGGTCGTCGACGGGCAGGGACGGATCCGGGCGGCCTCGATCGACGCCGACCGTCTGGTGCCGATGGTCCGCCCGGAGCGGCTGAACCGCGACGGTCGGCAGCGGCTTGAGGTGCCGGCCGAGCGGGTCGGGCTCGTCGGCCCGGTCCGGGTGGTCGCCGTACCCGCCGGCACCGCGGCCGACCCGCTCACTGTGCTGGTCGCCCGCTCGATGGCCGACGTGCGGCACAGCACCCACGTGGTCCGGACCATCCTGCTGGTGGCGTTCCCGCTGCTGGTGGCCGTGCTGGCCGGGGTGGCGTGGCGGGTGGTGGGGGCGACCCTGCGGCCGGTCGAGGCGTTACGTCGAGGTGCCGAGGAGATCACCGGGAGGGCCGGCGCCGGCCGGCTGCCGGTGCCGGCGTCGGCCGACGAAATCCACCGTCTGGCGGTCACCCTCAACGGCATGCTGGGCCGGCTGGAGTCCGCCCGCGTCCGGCAGCGGGCCTTCGTCTCCGACGCCGCGCACGAGCTGCGCAGCCCGTTGACCAACATCCGGACGGAGCTGGAGGTGGCCCAGCACCTCGCCGACCGGACGGACTGGACGGCGGTGACGGCCAATCTGCTCGCCGACACCGAGCGGTTGAGCCGCCTGGTCGACGATCTCCTGCTGCTGGCCCGCCTGGACGAGACTCCGCCGACCCGGGGGACCGGCCCGGTGGAGCTGGGCGCGTTGCTGACCGAGGTTGCCGCCCGCTACCCGTCGCCGCCGGTGCGGGTGAAGCCGCCGACGGGCCCGCTCTGGACGATCGGCACGGTCGAGGAGTTGCGTCGCGTGCTGGCCAACCTGGTCGACAACGCGGTACGGCACGCGCACGGCAGCGTCGTGCTCGCGGCCGAGGCGACGTCGCTGGGCGAGGCGATGTCGATGGCCGGCGCGATGTCGACGGCCGGGGCGATGTCGACGGCGGGGGCGGGGCTCGGGCCGGGCGTCGGGGCGTACCACCTGGTGACGGTGACCGACGACGGCCCGGGGATCGCGGTGGCGGACCGGGAGCGGGTCTTCGACCGGTTCACCCGGCTGGATGACGGACGGGCCCGCGACGACGGGGGCGCTGGCCTGGGGCTGGCCATTGTCCGGGAGCTGGTCCGACGCGCGGGCGGCAGCATCACCCTGACCGACGCGCCGGAGCAGCGAGGCCTGCGGGTGTGCCTGCTGCTGCCAGCGTTGCCAGCCGAGGACGGCCAAAGGTAGACGGTCCGTGACTGCGTCCTTCCCCCAACCGCCCACCGATGCCCCTTTGCTCTGCACCCGCGGATGCGACAGCTACGCAACGTGATCATCGCCGACGCGTGTTGTAGCGGCAGTCGCGACGTTTCAGCTGCTCATCCCAAGTGGTGCGTATAGGTAAGCAGAGCAAAGCCTGGGCCGGAGTTGTGGGCGGGGCGTCGGGTGTGACGGCGTGTCACGGCGGGCCCGCCAACGGGTAGCCCACACTGAGTGAGGTCTGCGGGGCGTAGCTGGCGGGGCAGAGGCTGGCGGGTCAGCGGCGGCGGGTGCAGACCTGCTTGGAACGGGCCACGGTGTCGGTGGACCAGGCGACCGCGACGGTGAAGCAGAAGTCGTTCGTGCGGTTGAGCGCGTAGATGACGAAGCTGGTGGTGCCGGCGGGCAGCGTCGCGAAGATGTTGTGGGCCTGGCCGGTGCGACCGCCCGCGATGACCACCGGACCCTCGCCGCCAGCCGGGTAGGTCCAGTTCAGCGCGATGCTGTCCCGGGTGTCGCGCAGGGTCACCGCGCTGGGTGGAGTGCCGGGCGGGGCCGCGGCGGCAGCCGACGTGGGTGCCGTGCCGCCCGGGGCGGGCGCGGTGCTTGCCGGGGCGCCGGCCGTGGGGGAGGCGCTGGCCGGCGGCGGGGTCGGTTCGTCGTCGCCGTCGACCCGGGCCACCCCGGCGATCACCGCTGCCGCACCGAGGAGCACCACGACCACACCGGCCACCAGCACCGGTACCAGCCGGTTGCGCTGCTCCGGCGGCGCGCGGTGCACGGGCACCGGCAACAGCCGCGACGGCGTGTACGGCTCGACCTGCGCGTACGGGTCGGGCCGGGCGTACGGGTCGGACGGCGGGTTCTGGTCGGACGGCGGGTTCAGGGCGTGCGACCCGTACGGGTCGGCGGTGCGGTGCAGCCGGTACACCCCGGGCTGCTCCTCCGTGCCGCCGGCCAACCCGACCACCGACGGGGGCACCGACGGGTCGGTGGGGTGGGGCGAGGGGTCGTCCGCCGGTTCGGGCGACCACCTGCTGCCCATCGATCCGACCGCCTCGTCGGAGGGCAGCCGGGGGTTCGGCACCGCTCCGGCGTGGTGGGCCGCGGCTGCCTGCGAGTGGTAGCCGGATTCGGCTGGCCCGTCGTCGGGCGGTGGGACGCGGGCGGCCGGCACGACCGGAGTGTCCCGAGCTGTTGGCGGGTTGTCGGCGCAGGCGTGGTCGGGATTGGCCGCCGCCCGGGCCAGGGCCGCCACCTGGGTGGCCAGCGGGTCGTCGGCGGGCAGGTGCTGCCGGCACAGCTCGCGGGCGAGCGCCAGGTTGTCGTGTGCCTCGGCGAACTGCCCGCAGTCGCGCTGCATGGCTCCGAGCCGCGCCAGCATCTTGATGCCGCTGGGGTGGCCGTCGCCGTACACCTCGCGGTGCAACTCCCAGGCGTCCTGGAGGCGGTCGCGGGCCACAGTGCACTGGCCCCGCGCGTATTCGACGGTGGCCAGGTCGGCGTGCGCGGCGAGCACCCGCAGTGACTCCGGGCCGTCCTGTGCGGTCAGCTCGATGATGACTTCCTGGTAGAGCCGCGCCGCCCGGGAGTGGCTGCCGACCCGGTGCAGCACAGCGGCCAGAGTCGCCGCCGCAGCCACCGTGCGCGGGTCGGCGCGGCCGTGCAGGCGGGTGGTGGCCGCGTACGCGAAGGCGGCCCACCCCCGGGCCGAGTGCGGCTCGCCGAGGGCGATCAGCACCCGCGCCTGAAGGCTGGCCGCCTCGGCCAGCTCGGGCGTGGCGTTGGCCGGGCGGGGGTCGGCGTCGGTGAGCGCGTCGGACAGCAGTTGCTGTGCGCCGGCAAGATCGCCGGAGGACACGAGGTGGTGCGCCTGATCAGTCAGTTCACCGAAGCCGGAAGACACGCCCCATCGTGCTCATCCGACGACGGTAAGTACAAGACCCGCGCCGGTGTCGATTGGTCAGGATCCGGTCATATGCTCGGCCAGGGTCTCGCTGATCCGGCGTAGCTGATCGACCTGGGCGGGGCTCAACGCGTCGAACAGGTGTCGGCGTACCCCCTCGACATGGCCTGGTGCGGCGGCCGCGAGGGTGGCGAAACCCTCGTCGGTGAGCAGCGCGATCTGCCCGCGCCGGTCGGTGGGGCAGTCCTCGCGGCGCACCCAGCCGGCGGCCTCCAGCCGGGCCACGGCGTGCGAGAGCCGACTGCGGGACGACCCCGCGGCCTGCGCCAACTGGCTCATGCGCAGTTGACGACCGGGGGCCTCGGAGAGCTGGACCAGGATCTCGTAGTACGCGTGCGGCATGCCCGCGTCGCGTTGCAGCTCGCGGTCGAGAGTGTCCATCAGCACCCGGGAGGCGGTGAGGTACGCGCGCCAGGTGCGCTGCTCGTCGGGGTCCAACCAGCGGGTCATGACCGCCATCATACCCCCGATAGTTGAAGGCTCAACTAAATCGCGCTACTCTCGGGTCATGGGTATCCACCGGCTCAACCACGCGGTCCTCTACGTCAGTGACCTCGCCCGCAGCGTCGCGTTCTACAGCGACGTGCTGGGCTTCCGCCCGGTGGCGATGACCCCGGACGGCTTCCGGGGCGCCACCTTCCTCCAGGCCCCCGACTCCACCAACGACCACGACCTCGGGCTCTTCGAGATCGGCGCCGGCGCCGGTCGGTCCACCGCCGGTCGGTCCACCGTCGGCCTCTACCACCTCGCCTGGGAGGTGGACACGCTCGACGAGCTGGCCGCCACCGCCGAGCGGCTCGCCGCGGCCGGCGCACTGGCCGGCACCTCGGACCACGGCACGACGAAGAGCCTCTACGGCAAGGACCCGGACGGCCTGGAGTTCGAGGTGGTCTGGCTGATCCCGGCCGACCTGCTCGACGACACCGCTCTGGCCGCCCGCAAGCAGATCGGTCGGCTCGACCTGAACGCCGAGCGGCAGCGTTACGGCGGGCAGACCCGGGGCGGGGTGGGGATCTCCGTCCCGGTCTGACCGCTCGTAGGGTAGAACGGACCGATGCCGACCGACCGGACCACTGATTTCCTCCGCGAGCTGCTGGTCCGCCAGTTGACGACCTGGCTGCCCGCGGCCCTGCACCGCTCCCGGCGGGCCACCGTCGCGCTCGCCGGGGTCGACGCGGCAGCCGCCGAGGCCGCGCTCCGGTTGGTCGGCGGACACGGCGACCAGGTGCGCGGCCGGCAGGTGACGGTGCTGGTGCTGGCCGACGGCGCGCCGGAGCTGCCGACCCGGCTCGGCCCGATCGAGGCGGAGCTGCCCGCCGAGGTCACCGTGCACCTGCTGCCCGGCGACGCCTACCGGCTGCCGGTCGCGGTGAAGGCCGCCGGGGCGGCCGGCGCGCCGCTGTTCTCCTTCGTGGACCTGCCCGGCGCGGTGACGCCGAAGGTGCTCACCGCCGCAGCCAACGGCCGGACCGGTGAGCTGCTGCTGCACACCGGCGACAGCGCCCGAGACGTGCTCGCCTCCGCCGGCTTTCCCCTGGTCGCCGAGGTGGCGCCGGTGCTGCCCGACGGGGAGGCTGCCGGTGTTGTCGCGTTCGGCAGCCGCTCCGACCGGAGTCTGGAGGCGGTGCGCGACGCGCTCTGGGCGGTCGGCGCGCAGTTCGACGTACGCTTCCGCGACCCACTCGACCCGACCGGCACGACTGTCGACGTGGTTAACGACCCCGACCTCGAACCGCTGGCCCACGAGTTGCTGGCCGAGCTGCGGGCGGGCGGGCCACGGCAGGTCACCGAGCTACGCCGGCACACCCTCACCGCGACCGTCTACCGTGCCGCCGACGCCAACCGCGCCCTCACCACCCTGCTCGACGCCGGCGTGCTGAGCCGCGACCGCGAAACGGGCCGCCTCGCCGGCGACGAAACCCTCAGAGCAACCCCCTAACCCCGCCCCGCCCCTGCTCCCCC